>JAYVRZ010000447.1:0-3441 GCA_043775965.1 Sphingomonas sp. | reverse complement strand
CTGGCCGCCCCACGCCTTGAAGACCGCGGCTGTGGAGACGGCGACGTTGGGATTCACGAGCAGGAGGGGAGTGTCTGCGAGGCCTTCGAGATTGGTGAGCGTGTCGCCTTTGCCTGTGCCTAATGTGGTGCGGTTGGCGAGGCAGGCTGGGACGTCTGCGCCGAGCTTTGCGGCGATGTCGTGGAGGCGGGGGTCGGTTTCGGGGACGGCGTGGAGGCGGGCCAGCGCGCGCAGGGTGGCGGCGGCGTCGGCCGAGCCTCCGCCTATGCCCGAGGCGATCGGGAGGCGCTTCTCCAGGGTGATGGCGTGGTGGGCGGTGGGGGCGAACTCGGCGGTGAAGGCGTCGGCGGCGGCGGTGACGAGGTTGCCGTGCCAGGGGGCTTGGGTCGGGGTTGAAGGGCGTGGCGGTTCATTATCGGCCGCTCCCGACTGGGCCCCGGCCTTCGCCGGGGTGGTGGGTGTGGATGGAGATGGGCCGGTCGAGGGGGTGGGTGTGGCGGTCGAGGCGCCTGTGGGGACCGTTACGAAGCCAGCGGAGGCGGTGACGACGGGGGTTGTTTCTGCTGCCGCCCCGGCGGAGGCCGGGGTCCAGTTGGGTGCTGCACTTGCGCTTGGGAGAAGCGCGGCGGCGAAGGGGCCGGTTATTTCAAGGCTGTTCTCGGGGGCTCGTTCCACCGTGATCGTGTCACCATCGGTGGCGAAGGCGAATAGGGTTTCGAGATCGTGATAGCCGTCGGCGCGGCGGCGGCGGACGTGGAGGGCCAGGTTGATCTTTGCCGGGGCGGGTTCGGTGATCGCGGACATTGCGGGTCTCGGGGTTTTAGCTGCTGGGCCGGAGTTCGGCGTTGTGCGTCGGCTTAGCGACAAAACACCCGTCATCCCAGCGGAGGCTGGGATCTCACCGTTTGGCGGACGGCGCGTGCCTCGGCGGAGACCCCAGCTTTCGCTGGCGTGACGGATGTTGTTCGCTGGGGTGACGGGTGATACAGGCTGAGCGACGGATATGGCAGGGCCCTTCCCTCTCCCCTCTCCCCTCTCCCCTCTCCCCTCTTCCGTTTAGGGCAAGGGTCAGGGCGGCTAGCGTAGGGCTTTGGGGGGTAGGCCGTTGGCGATCTTCGCTGAGATTCTCGCGGTGTCGCTGGCGTCGGCGGTCAGGAGGGCGGCGCGCCAGGAATAGCGGGCTTCGTAGTGGCGGCCGGTGCTCCAATACGCGTCGCCGAGATGGTCGCCGATCTCGGCGTTGGTGGGTTCGCCCTCGGCGGCGCGTTCGAGCAGCGGGAGGGCGCGGGGGGTGTCGCCCGCAACGTGGTACGCCCAGCCGAGCGAGTCGGTGATCGAGGCGTTCTTGGGGTCGAGAATGCTGGCGCGTTCGAGCAAGCGGATCGAGGCGGGGATGTCGTCGCCGTGCTCGACCTGCCCGAAGCCGAGATAATTAAGCGCGAGCGGTTGCGCGGGGCCGCGCGCGACGGCCTTTTCGAGCGCCTCGTGCGCCTCGGGCCATCGCCCTGCCTGGTCGAGCGCGCCGCCATATTGCAGCCACGCGCCCCAGGTGCCGCCGCCCTTGTCGTCCGCCGCGATGATCCGCGCGTACCAGGTGGTCGCCTCGGCGGCGTTGCCCGTCGTCATCAGCAGGTCGGCATAGCGTTGCCAGTCGGCCGCATCCGGCCCTTTCGGCCCACTCTCTTTCAGGTCGACGCGGTTCTTGGCGGCGGCGAGCGCCTCGCCGTCGCGGCCGGCGTTTGCGAGGATGTCGATCCGCTCGGCAGCTGCTGCCCCGGCGAACGGGCTTTTCACGTCGATCTGGTCGAGCACGACGAGTGCGCGATCGACCAATTTGTTCGCCGCGAGCGCGTTCGCCAGCAGGATCCGCGCACGGTCGTAGTCGGGGTCGGCGCGCAATGCGGCCTGGGTCAACGCGATCGAAAGCGGCGAGGGTTCGCCGGCGGTCAGGTCGTTGGCGAGGCGGGCAAGCAGGCGCGACACGCCGGTCGCGAGCGGCTGCTTGGCAGGCGCCGCGGCGATCTGGGCGCGAGTTTCGGTGGCGAAGCGGCGGGCGACGGGATCCTTGGCGGCAACCGCGAGCGACGGTTCGGGATCGCGACCCTCGGCGCACGCGACCCAGGCGTAAAGCGACGGCGCGAGGATCACGAGCGGCCCTGTAGAGAGTGCGTCGATCGCGGCACTCGCAGCCTTCGTATCGCCCCTGCGGGCGGCATCGGCGAGCGGGAGGAGGGCCGCGTCGGCGGGTGCGACCCCGGCCTTGGCCAGCACCGCGGCGGCGCGGGTGGCGAGCTGCATGTCGCCCGCTTCCAGCGCCTCGCGGTAGGCGCGGATCGCGACGACCGGATCGTCGGGCGAGGCCGCGAGCACCTTGGCATAGCTGGCCGCTGCCACATCGACCCGGCCGTCGGCATCGGCGACGCGCGCCTTGAAATAGGCGGCGATATCGCCGGCGTCGGCCCTCGCCCCGGCCGGCAGCAGGACGATAGCGGCCAGGGCGACACCGGATGCGAGAAACGAGCGCTTACATGTTGGGATAATTGGGGCCTCCGCCGCCCTCGGGTACGACCCAGTTGATGTTCTGGGTGGGGTCCTTGATGTCGCAGGTCTTGCAGTGGACGCAGTTCTGCGCGTTGATGACGAACTTGGGATCGCCGGTGTCTTCACCGACGACCTCGTAAACGCCGGCCGGGCAATAGCGTTGCGCTGGCTCGTCGTACATCGGCAGGTTGTAGGTGATCGGCACCGCCGGATCCTTGAGCGTCAGGTGGACCGGCTGATCCTCCTCGTGGTTGGTGTTCGAGACGAACACCGACGAGAGGCGGTCGAAGGTGAGGACGCCGTCCGGCTTCGGATAGACGATCGGCTTGACGAGATCCTTGCGCCACAGGCTCTCGTGATCGGGATGGTGGTGCATCGTGAAGGGCACCTTGATCCCGAGATGCTCGAGCCACATCGTGATGCCGGCGAGCCCCGAGCCGACCAGATCGCCGAACTTCTTGACCAGCGGCACCGCGTTGCGGACGACCGACAGCTCCTTCTTCACCCAGCTCTTGTCGAACGCTTCGGGATAGGCGGCGAGTTCGTCATGCTCGCGCTGAGACAGGATCGCGTCGACCGCGGCTTCGGCGGCCATCATGCCGGACTTCATCGCGGTATGCGTGCCCTTGATCCGCGGCACGTTGAGGAAACCGGCGCTGTCGCCGATCAGCGCGGCGCCGGGCATGACGAGCTTGGGAATCGACTGCAGCCCGCCGTCGCTGATCGCGCGCGCGCCGTAGCTGACTCGCTTGGCGCCCTTCAGCAACGCGGCGATCTCGGGATGCGTCTTCCAGCGCTGCATCTCGCTGAACGGCGAGAGATACGGGTTGGTGTAGTTCAGCCATGTGACGAAGCCGATCGAGACCTGGCCGTTCGCCTGGTGATAGATCCAGCCGCCGC
>JAYVRZ010000446.1:0-6199 GCA_043775965.1 Sphingomonas sp. | reverse complement strand
CGTCTCCAACGACGAACTGCGCGACCGGTATTTGATCCAGGACCTGTTCCGCGACGGCGAATGCGTGCTCAACTACACGCATGCCGAGCGCTTCGTGATCGGCGGCGTCGCGGAACAGGTTTTGGATAAGATAGCGGTCGCGCAGTTCGTCGTTGGAGACGCACTCCATCATGTCGGGATGCGTGGCGTAATAGGTGCGATCGAACATGATAGGCTCCGGGAGTAAAATTTAGATGCGGGCCGCGGCAGCCCGATAGACGGGCCGATACCATTCAACATATTATGACACAACTTATCACAGTGCGGAACGATCGTGTCAGTCGCGTCCTGCATCGCCGAGCCGGTGTCTGCCTGCGGCGTCCGGCGTCTCGATAGTAACGGCATCGAGTGCCTCGGGGATCAAGGCCAGGCACTGGATTGCGGCCAGTCCCCATTGCGCCGCCGCGTTGGTCGACACGCCGGGCCATTCGACGACGCTGCCCACCCTATGCCGTGGATCGCGCTGCCAAGTGCCGAGGCCCGCGTCGCCGGACAGGAACTCGCCTGCCGCCCGGGTCGCGAGCGCGGCGTCCTTCGTCTCGTGCGCGACATAGGCGGTAAGCCGCGAATGTGCCTCGCGCAGATTGCGCGGGCCGAAGGGCGCGCCGAAATTGGCGAGATAGTCCGCTTGCGGCGCGTTGTACCAGCGGCAGTAATCGAGCCATGCGGCCCGATAGCGTGGCACATCGAGCAGTCGGATGAGCTCCGAACTCACTTCGACCGCACCGAACACCGCGTTGAGATGCGAAAGCTGGACCTTCCGGTTTTGATCGATGAACCGGCCCGAGGCGAGATCGAACGGCGCGCTGCCCGTCATCCAGCCGTGCGGCAGACGTCCGATGCTGTCGAGCCCGGCAACGATCCTGTCCCGCCAACGGATGTCGCCGGTCCGCTCCCATTCGGTCAGCCACGCCGCGGCCATCGGGCACCAGGTCGTGCCGAAGGTCATTTCGATCGTGCCCACCGGCAGCACCGGCTTCCTGGCGCCGGGCACCTTGCGGCCGATCTCGACCTGCTGGAGCGTGTGGTCGGAGGTCAGGAGATCGCGCATCAGATCGCCGACGCGCTCGTCCGCGGTCAGGTAATAGAAGATCCGGCGATAGCTCGCGTTGCTGACGCGCGGTTGTTTCGAGCTGTCGCTCCAGTGCTGGACGCCGTGACGCGTGCCCATGCCGGCGAACCGGCCGCCGTGGTACACGTCGACCTCGCCGGTATGACGCGTCATCGCCTCGGCGAAGCGGAATGCCTGCGCGTTGCCGGTGCGCAGGACCGAATACCAGAGCCAGAGGTCCGGCGAGAGTTCGCTGTTGTCCCACGCGAACCCGCCGATGTCGTAGCGCCAGCGATGCCGGTCGCTGTCGTAGGTGTGCATGATGTCGCCGTGGTTCCAGAAGCCGTACCACGCCCTGCGATCGACTTCGCCCGCGTAGAAATCGACGAGGTTGGCGAGCTGGTTCTCGATCGCGGCGCGGTTCGGGGTCGAGCGGTCGGGCAGGCCCCAATCGCCGAACACGCGGGCGGCGTGGAGATGCTCGGGCGTCGCCATCAGCTGCGGCGGGGTCGCCTGCGCCTGCGCCATGTCGGTGAGCATCGCCGCATCGGGCGTCGCGGGCAGCGCCCAGAGCGTCAGTTCGCTGGTCCGCGCGATGCCCGACGCATCGTCCCAGCCGGGCTCGTAATCCTCATAGGTGACGGACAGCCCCTGGTTCTGCGCGGCGTATCCCTCCATCCCCATCGCGCCGTGATAAGGACGCAGGTCCATCGCCGGCGCTTCGGGCGACCATAGCCATGCGGTCAGCCGCGCCGCATCGCCGTCCGCGCCGTCGATATGGAGCGCGGTCGGATGACGCTGCCAGAAATAGCGCTGGCCGAGCGCCACGCCGCCATCGGGGCTACCGATATAGGCGAGCCCGGGCGCGCGCGCGCCTTCGTCGGCGTCGATCCAGCCCTGCCCCGGCGCGGTCCGCTTGGTCAGTTGCCAGCCATTGGCGTTCGGCTGTTCGAGCCGGAAGTCGCGCCAGGCCGGGATGCGCTCCAGCGTGTCGCGCACCGCCGGCGCCATCTCGGCGAGCGGCGGCGTGGCGTGGCCCGCGATCTGCGCCTCGCGAAAGGCTCGTCCCGGGTCGCGGCGCAGACCCGTGAGCGGTCGGACACCCTCGGCGAACATCTGGCCGTCGGTGGCGATGCGGACATGGCGATCGTGGAGTGCGCCGCGCATCGGAACGGACGCCTGTACCCCCAGGCTCGACAGGAAATCGTGGCCGGCGCTGCCGTCGAACACGACACTATGGACGATCCGCAACGCCGCCGACCCGGCATAGGCATAGAGCCGGACGGTGAAGGGGAGCCAGCGGCGATCGCCGACCGTGTGCCGCCCCTCGATCTTGACGACCGCGCGGACCGGGCCGCGCTGTTCGATGGTGACTGTCTCGATCTCGCCGACAAAGGATAGGGGTTCGCCGTGGAGCGGATCGGCCTTGACCGAGCCCACCAGGGTGACGGCGCCGAGCACGGGTCGCCCGGACTGGCTCGCCGAGCGGACGAGCGCGGCGCCGGTGCGACCGATCTCCCAGCGCAGGTCGCCGACTTCGATAAGCACGGCGTCGGCGGTCTCGGTGACCTTGACCGGCTTGGCGGGCGCGGTGGCGCGACCGCGCGTGACGAGCAGGCCGGCGGGTGCGACATCGGCGGGGACCGCGTGCGCGCTCCACTTGATCGAGCCGTCGGGCCAGGTCGCGGTGGTCCAGGTCTGTGCCGGCACCGGCGCGCCATCGGTCGTGGTGACGGCGATCGCGCTGTCGCGCCTGAGCACGCCGCGTGGCCAGGCGACGCCGAACGTCTGCCCGAGATGCACCGCCGGTGCGGCCCCGTCGATCCAGCGGATCGGGGCGGGCTGGAATGCAGGCTTGGCAACGGCATCGATGCGGGACGGCAGCAACGCCGCCCCCCCGCCGAGCAACGCCGCTTTCAGCGCGTCACGGCGTGTCGGGGTCAAACTCCCCCAATTCGGGCTCGCATCGATCAGGCTCGTCTGGTTCATGGTCAGGTCCATCAGCGGTGCACGATCGACACATGTCGGATGCGCAGGTGGCTCCACGTGGTCCGCAGCCCGAAATGGCCACGCGTGTAGGGGGCGGGATCGTCGAGGGTGAACAGCCGACGACCGTCGCGATAGACCGCGATCGCATGCCCGTCCGCAATCAGCCGGATCCTCGTCCAGCGATTGGGCACGAGCATGTCGGCAGCCTCTCGCTTGTCGTGGTCGACAAGCAGGGGGCGGTTCCCCGCGCGCCCGACATAGCGACGGAAGCGCGTCGTGCTGTTCCGATTGCCGCCGATCCCGACATAATAGGTCCGCAGCGTATCATATTCGGCAAACGCCCCGCTGCGACGATGGGCCAGTACCGGGCGACCATCGTCTTCGTGCGCCATCCAGAAGGCGTTGAGGTCGCTCACCCTATCGTTCGTGCCGCCCTCGGACACGGCCATCGCCTCGAAACTGATGACGACCGGCGCGGAGACGGGTTCGCGCCACCACAATGTAAGCCCCTTGGCGGTGTCGATATCGATGACTCCGGCCCGTTCGGTAACGCGCGTGGCAGGGTCCTCCGCCTCGATCGTCCAATCCGCGATCGACCGACGGGCGACGCTGGCGGCAGGCATGCACGCCAAACCGATGCTCAGCGCCGCTGCAGCGTGAAGACGTACCGAACTCCTCATGCCTCGCCTCCCCGCCCGCTCGTCGCGCTGTTGCCGCGCTGGTGTCGAGCATAGTCCGCGAACCGCTCCCCGCCAAGCCTGTGCCGAATATTAGTGCGCCATTCCATATCATGGTAGTTTATTCGAAACGGTGGTTGCACTTTGCAGGATCGCATCGCATCATGCGGGAAAGATGAATGGGAGAGTATGGTGCGAAACGGCACGCTGATGGCGATCGGTCTGATCGCGCCGCTTATCGGCGCAAGCGCGCCCGCCGCGCGCACTGCGCCCGGCCCGGTGCGGATCTTCATCGCCGGCGACTCGACCGCGCAGGATTACAAGCCCGACCGCTATCCACAATCGGGATGGGGCACGATGCTACGCTGTGCCGTGGCGTCGAACGTCACGATCGAGAACCGCGCGATCGGCGGGCGCAGCACCAACAGCTTCATTCGTGAGGGCCGGCTCGACACGATCGCCGCCGACCTGCGCAAGGGCGATACCCTGCTGATCCAGTTCGGCCACAACGATGCCAGCATCGACAAGCCCGAGCGCTACACGACGATCGAGCAGTATCGCGCGAACCTGCGCCGTTTCCTGGGCGTCGCCAAGCGCGCCGGCGCAAAGGCGGTGATCCTGACCCCCGTCGCGCGGCGCGACTTCAAGGATGGCGTCGAGCAGCCGAGCTTTCCGACCTATGCCGATGCGGCGCGGCAAGTCGCCCGCGAGACCCGAACGCCGCTGATCGACCTGGGCAAGACGTCGCAGGCATGGGTCCAGGCGGCCGGGCCCGACACCGCAAAGGCCTATTACCTGCATTATGACGGCGCGGCGGGAGCGCCCGGCTATCCCAAGGGGGTGGCGGACGATACGCATTTCAGCGAGATCGGCGCGCGTCGCGTGGCCGACCTGGTGGCGACCGGCCTGCATGGCCTGAAGCTGCCCGTCGCGCGCTTCGTCACGGCGGGCGCGCCCGCCTTGACGCGCACCATGCCCGCGGGTGGCCCGTCGTGCGACTGATCGCCGCGACGCTGGGGATCGCGCTGATGAGCATGCCGAGCGGGGCAGATGCGCAGCGCTTCGTGTTCGGCAGCGGTGCGCCGTCCACGGATGCAATCAAGAGCGGGGATGCGGGCAAGGGTGCGGTCGCGGTTGCGGCCGGGCGCGCCTACGCAAACGGCTTCGGTTTCGAAGGCGGCAACCCTGCGCTGTTCTCGGTCGCGGCGGCGCCGGGCAATTACCGCGTGACGGTGACGCTCGGTCTGCCCAAGGTGCGCACCGATACGACCATCAAGGCGGAATCACGTCGACTGATGCTCGATGCGGTCGTCGTGCCGGCGGGGCGGTCGGTGTCGCAGAGCTTCGTGGTCAACGTGCGCGATGCCGCGCTCGTGCCGCCGCCGCTCAACGCGCCCGGTGGTTCCGCGGTGTCGCTCAAGCCGCGCGAACGGGGATCGTTCAGTTGGGACGACCGGCTGACTCTGGAGATACTTGGCGCGAAGCCCGGCGTCACCGCGATCACGATCGAGCCGGTGACGGTACCGACCGTGTTCCTGCTCGGCGACTCTACCGTGACCGATCAGCGTGCCGAGCCCGCCGCAAGCTGGGGGCAGATGCTCCCCGCCTTTTTCCGCCCCGATATCGCGGTCGCCAATCATGCGGAGTCGGGCGAGACGATGAAGTCGTTCATGACCGAATTGCGCTTCGCCAAGGTGCTCGAATCCGCGAAGGCCGGCGACTGGGCGCTGATACAGTTCGGGCATAACGACCAGAAGGCGCAGTGGCCGCAGACCTATGCCGCCGCCGAGACGACCTATCGCGATTACCTGCGCGCCTGGATCGCGGAGTTCCGGCGACGGGGAGTGACACCGATCCTGGTGACGTCGCCCGAACGACGGATGTGGACGGGTGACAGGATCCTTCCGACATTGGCGGAGTATGCGGCGGCGATGAAGGTGGTCGGTGCGGAGCAGCAGGTGGCGGTGATCGACCTGAATGCGGCCAGCATCCGGTTCTACGAAGCGCTCGGGCCGACGCGTGCGCCGCTCGCCTTCAACGATGGCGGCAAGGATGCCACGCATCACGACAATTACGGCGCATGGGTCCTCGCGCGGTCGGTGGCGGCGGGCATCGCATCCGCGAAATTGCCACTCGCCGAGCATCTGCAGCCACATTCCGCCGCGTTCGATGCGGGCGCTCCGCCCGACCCCGCGGCGTTCCGTCTTGCCCCTAGCGTGGCGCACGACTCGACGCGACCGGACGGGAATTGAGATGACCACGCGCCGCACGATCCTCGCTGCCGGGCTCGCGAGTGCGCTGCCGTTTCGTGCGTTTGCCCAAGCCTCACCGCTCGCGACGGAGCGGTTTGCCCTCTGGCCCGGCGCGGCCCCCGGCGGTCCGACGCCCCCTGTGGCAGACAAGTGGGTCAAGCGTTCAGCGACCGGCTCGGCGGATGACATCG
>JAYVRZ010000445.1:0-8007 GCA_043775965.1 Sphingomonas sp. | reverse complement strand
CACGGGCCGTCCTCGAAGAAATAAAAGCGGTAGGGCAGCCAATATTCGACGTTCACCGCGTAATTCAGCCAGATGAAGAATGCGGCGGCGTAGAGCAGCAGGATCGCGACGGTCAGCAGGCGCTCGCCGCGCGCGTCCTTGGCGAAGGCGGCGGGGACGCGGGCGTAGACGAAGCATTGCACCGGGATCAGGTACAGCCCGAGCCGATCGACGACGGTCGACGACCGGAATCCGAACAGCAGCGCGAAGGCGGCCAGCGCGGCGAGGCTGAGCGCGGTCCAAACGCGGCGCTCCGATCCTTCCAATGCGAACCGATCGCGAAAGGCGAGGAAGATCGCGGCCGGCAGCGCGGTCATGAACAGGCGGATCGCCGCGCCCGACGAGGTCATCTCCGAATCGATATAGTTGGCGACATAGCCGCCATGCGCGGAGACGATCATGGCGCCGAGCGTCGCGAGGCCCAGCAGCGCGAACCCGGCGCGGACAAGGATGTTGCGATCGGCGACCATCACGCCGAGCGGAAGCAGGATGAAGGCGGTCGAATGGAACAGCGCGCCGGCGACGATCCATCCGGCATAGCGCAGGATATGGCCGCGCTTCAGCGACATCAGTCCCATCAGCAGGAACGAGATCGCCATCCCCTGGCGAATATATCCCATCCCCATGACCACCACGAGATATGGCACCGCCACCGCCAGGCAGAGCCAGGGACGCGGCTGATCGCGGCAGAACAGCGTGAGCGCGACGCCCATGACGAGTCCGCTGACCGCAGTGACGAGCAGCAGCCCGATGTGCGACTGCGCGGCGTAGGATAGCAGCAGGCCGAAGCCCGGATCGTCGAGCGGCGTGAACAGTACGGGATTCCAGCCGGCCTGCTCGACCATCCGGTCGTAATTGCCCCAGTCGCCACCGGTTTCCCACCGGAAGCCGATCAGCGCGATCGTCGCGAGCATGGCAAAGCTCCAGGCGAACCCGAAGCGACGCTGACGCTCGCGCTCGACGAGCGCCATGCTGGAGGGGAAGCCGAACATCAGCCAGTAGATCAGCATGCGCGTGCCTGGGGGCGGGCGGGGGCGCTGGCGCCGGCGCCGGCGCTGGCGGGGGCTTGAGCGGCGGGGTGGTCGTGAGCGTGGTCGTGAGCCCAGGCGCGGTACATCAGCACGCCCCATAACGACGCGGTCCAGTCGTGCGTGCCGGCCTGATGCTGTATCCAGCGTACGCGGATCGGCGGCATGTCGAGCAGCGCGTCGTCGGGCGCGAGCAGTGCGTCCGCCCAGCCGCGCAAGGGGCCGCGCAGCCACGCCGCGAGCGGGATCGCGAACCCGGCCTTGGGGCGCTCGACCAGCGCCGGCGGGACGTAGCGGTACAGGATCTGGCGGAGAAGCCACTTGCCTTGGCCGCCGCGTTTCTTGAACGCGAGCGGTGTGCGCCAGGCCTGCTCGACGACCCGGTGATCCAGGAACGGCATGCGCGTTTCGAGGCCGACCGCCATGCCGGCACGGTCGACCTTGGTGAGGATGTCGTCGGGCAGATAGGACCGCATGTCCCACCGCATCATCTGGTCCTCGGGCGATCCCGGTTCGACGCCGGTTGCCATCTCGACCGGGCCCAGGTCGCGGTGGCCCAGGTCGCGGTGGCCGAGCACGGGGATGCCGTCCTGCCAATGCTCGCTGGATCCGCGGTAGATGTCGCGCGGCGACAACGACGTGCGCAGCATCCGCGCGACCTTGTGCATCTTGTCGCCGAGCATCGCGACATTGGGCATGCCGCGCAGCGTCGCGAGTTCGTCCCATTTTCCGGGAGCGACCCGTTCGATCGCGCTGCCGATCCCCCCGCGCAGGCTTGCCGGGAGCAGGGCCGCGGCATCCCAGATGCGCCGCGAGACGAGATAGCGGTTATAGCCGCAGAAAAGCTCGTCCCCGCCATCGCCCGACAGCGCGACGGTGACGGCCCTGCGGGTAAGTCGGCTGAGCAGGATCGTCGGCAGTTGCGACGAATCCGCGAACGGCTCGTCATAGATGCTCGGCAGGTCGGGGATCACCGATCGCACGGCATCCGCATCGACATGGAGTTCGCTGTGGTCGGTGCCGAGATGCCGCGCGACGGCGCGGGCGAACGGCGCTTCGTCGAAGGCGGTGTCGGCGAACCCGATCGTGAAGGTCTTTACCGGCGCGGTGGCGACGTCGCGCATGAGCGCGACGATCGTCGAGGAATCGATCCCGCCGGACAGGAACGCGCCGAGCGACGTGTCCGCGACCATCTGCGCCGACACCGCGTCGCGCAACCGTGCATGGAGGCCGTCGACCGCGCCATCGGCCGTCATCGACGGGTCGGGTCCGTTGGCGATCACGGCATCGAGCGACCAGTAGCGCGTGCAGTGGATGCCGGTAGTCAGGTCTTCACCCGGACGTGGCGCGGACGGTGGCGGAGTCGCGACGGCGCGCGCGTCGATCGTGACGATCGTGCCGGGCTCGACCTTGTAGATGTCGGCGAAAATCGACCATGGCGCCGGCACGCAATTATGGCGCAGATACAGCGCGAGGACATCGCGGTCGACCGCGGCGTCGAACCCGGGCGCTGCCCGCAGTGCCTTCAGTTCGGAGCCGAACAGGATTCGGCCGTGCGACCAGCCATAATATAACGGCTTCTCGCCGATCCGGTCGCGGGCGAGCGCCAATGTACGATCCAGTCGATCCCAGAGCGCCAGCGCGAACATCCCGACCGCGCGGCGCAGCGTGTCGCGCAGGCCCCAGCGGGCGATCGCGCAGACCAGCGTTTCGGTATCCGAATGGCCGCGCCAATCGATCGCGCCCGCCGCTTCCAGCTCCGTGCGCAGGGCCCGGTGATTGTAGACCTCGCCATTGTACGACAGGATGTAGCGGCCACAGTGCGATGGCATGGGCTGGTGCCCGGCGGGGGACGGATCGATGATCGACAGCCGACGATGAGACAGCGCGATTCCTGCGCCGCTATCGGCCCAGGCGCCCGTGTCGTCGGGGCCGCGGTGCGACAGAGTGTCCGCCATTACAGTGACTTGCGATATCGCAGCGGCGTCGGATGTCGCGGCCGCATCGGACCCGCCGATGCCGCCCAACGTCCAGATGCCTGCGATGCCGCACATCGTTCCTGCCCCCCCCATGTCCCGACGATACGTTGGGCGACGAACGCCCTGCCGCCGGCATCGACCGCGAGAAGGGGGCATAAGCGGTGCGAAGTCCATCATCCGGCGGCAACGACATGGTTCGTTTTCGATGCTCTTGCCGACCACGCCGCCGCGCCGGTCGCGCGGTGGTGATCGGCGGGCTTCGGCGGATCAAGGCGGCGGCGCGCGATGCCATTCCGGCGGCGTGGCGCGTGCCCGCCAAATACTGGCACGCGCGGATCACGGGAACGCTGGAACCCGAGATGGCGCTGCTCGTCGCTTTGGTCGGGCGCGGGGAGCGGGCGATCGACGTCGGCGGCAATTTCGGTGCCTACGCCTATGCGCTGGCGAGGCTGGATGCGCGGGTCGAGGTGTTCGAACCGAACCCGATCTGTCTGCGTGCGTTGCGGGCGTGGGCGGCGGATCGAAAGCGTGTCGCGATCCATCCGTTCGCGCTGTCCGCGATCGCAGGCAGCGCGGCGCTGGCGATACCTATGGAGGCGGACGGTACCGAACATGATGCGGCGGGATCGATCGAGCCTGGTCTCGGCGAGCACGCGCGGTTGGAAACGGTCGCCGTCCGGACGCTCGACAGCTTCGGCTTCGAAGACGCGGCACTGATCAAGATCGATGTCGAGGGACACGAGGCCGCGGTGATCGAGGGCGCGCTGACGACGATCGCCGCATCCTCGCCCGCGTTGCTCGTCGAGATCGAGCAACGCCACCGGGTATCGCCGATCGGTGCGACGTTCGATCGGTTCGCGGCGCTCGGGTATCGCGGCTATTTCCTGCGGGACGGCGTGCTGCTGGACCTGGCGCGGTTCGCGGTATCGCGCGATCAGGCGGCGACCGCGCTGGGCAGTGCGGCGTACGTCAACAACTTCCTGTTTCTCGCCGAGGCGCGGGTGCGGGCAGGCGACTACCGTGCGATGGTGCGCGCGTGACGCGGTTGCGGATCGCGGTGATGACGCCGCGCTATGCGATATCGGGGGTGCCACTCGCGCAGTGGCGGTTCGCGGCTGCACTGGCGGCCGACGGGCACGCGGTCGACTTGATCGTCGGCCGGTGCGATCCCGATCTGACGATCCCGCCTGCGCCGGGCGTGACGGTCCGCGTCATCGATGCGCGGCAGGTACGCGGGTTGGCGCTGCCGATCTGGCGGTACCTGCGCACGGTGAAGCCGGACGTAGTGTTTTCGGCCGAGGATCACCTGACGACGATCGTGCTGATCGCCGCCATCCTGTCCAGATCGCGTGCAAAGATCAGCGGGTCGTCGCGCGTGACCCCGTTCGATACCTATTCGAACACGCCATTCACCAAGCGTTGGTTGCTGAAATGCGCGGCGCGCCTAGTCGCGCACCGTGCCGACGTGCTCACCTGCGTGTCGCAGGACATGGTCGCGCAATATCGCCAGGTGTTCGCAGCCGCGCGCCACGTGTGCGTCTACAATATCGTCGACCAGCCTGCCGCGCGCGCCAGGCGCGACGAGCCTGTTGATGATCCGTGGTTCGCGGCGAAGGACGTGCCGCTGGTCGTCGCCGCGGGAACGCTGGCGCCGTGGAAGGGCTTCGACGACCTGATCCACGCGATCGGGATCGTGCGACGGACGCGGATGGTACGACTCGTGATCCTTGGAGAGGGACCGCTGCGCGGCATGCTGGAGGCGCTGATCGCGGCGGAAGGATTGTCCGACTGCGTGCGTTTGCCGGGTCGCGTCGACAACCCGCTCAAATACTTTGCCCGCGCCGACGTGTTCGCGCTGTCGTCGCATGTCGAGGGGCTGCCCAACGTGCTGGTCGAGGCGTTGCTGTGCGGCTGTACCCCGGTCTCGACCGATTGCCCGACGGGGCCGCGCGAAGTATTGCATGGCGGGCGCTACGGCTATCTCGTGCCGGTGCGCGATGCGGCCGCACTGGCCGAGGGCATCGCGCGCGCGGTCGACCAACCGATACCTGCTGAGCTACTGGCGGAAGGCGTGCGGCCCTTCGAGCAACGTCGCGTGCTCGACCGTCACTTCGCGCTGCTGGAGCTCTGACCGGTGCGGATCGGGTTGAACGCGACGTGTTTCGACGATCGGCCGTCGGGCGCGAACCAACGGTTTCGCCTGCTGTACGGCGCGGTGATTCGGCGTAATCCGCAGCACGCGTTCATCGTCTACGAACCCGCGGATCACCGGATCGCGGACTGGTTTGCAGGCAGTCGCAACGTCGTCGCATGCCGGACGCCTCTGCGCGGCCATGGTCGGATCGCGCGCGCAGCAGCCGGAATGCAGTATTGGCCGCGGGCATGGCGGAAGGATGCGCTCGATCTGTTCGAATGGTTCAGCCTGCCGGTACTCCGCACGCCGTGTCGATCGATGCTGACGATCCACGATCTCCGTTCGCTACACGCGGTCAACCCGCTGGAACGGATGGTCGGCAAGGCCGTGCTTCACCAAGCGTTTCGGCACGCTGATCGCATCGTCGCGGTATCTGGCGTCGTGCGGCAGGAGATCGAAGCGTTTCATCCCGGCGTTCGCGTTTCGGTCGTCCACAACGGCGTCGAATCCAAGCAATTCGCGTCCGATACGGGGCCGGAATCTGAGGGGTTCATCCTCGCTGTCGGGCATATCGAGGCCCGCAAGAACCTCGGCGTGCTGATCGCGGCGATCGCGCGGTTACGCGACGATGGTCGGCGTTGTCGCCTCGTCATCGCCGGCCGTGATGGCGGTATGCTCGGCAGTATCCGCGCGCAGGTCGTCGCGCTCGACGTGCAGGATCTGGTCCACATCGTCGAGCACGCCGACGACGTTACGGTACGCGCTCTGTACGCCGCCTGTACGCTAGTTGTGGTGCCGTCGACTTATGAAGGGTTCGGCATCGCGGTGATCGAGGCGATGGCGGCAGGCCGCCCGCTGGTGACGAGCGACATTGCGGTGTTCCGGGAGATCACGCAGGCGCAGGGCCGGTATTTTCCGGTCAACGATCCCGCCGCCGCCGCCGCGGCGATCGAGCATGTATGCACGGACCCCGTCGAACGTGCGCGACTGGTGGCGTACGGTACCGCCCGCGTGCGCGACTTCGAGTTCGACCGGCTCGCCGACCAACTGGCCGCGCTCTACGTCGCCAACGCCTGAGCCATTCGGGCGCGGGCGGCGGCATAGGAATGGTCGCGGTCGTACAGCGCGCGCATTGCTGGATCGAACGCAGGCAGCGCGCGCGCGAGAACGGCCTCGATCGCGGCGACGAACCCGTCGGCGTCGGCCACCAGCGATCCGGCCGAGATCACGTCGTCCGCATAGCCGGAGAATGCCTCCGCGGTGCCGACGACGTGCTTGCCGTACAGCATCGCCTCGGCGACTTTGGTCTTCATGCCCGATCCGTCGAAGATCGGCGCGACGACGACGCCCGCGTCACTGTACCATGGTGCGAGGTCGTCCACCGCGCCGACGATCTCGACCGACGCCTCGCCCGAGAATTCGACCGCCAGATCGTCGAGCCCGCGACCGACGACGCGGGTCGGTATCGACAGACGCGGCGCGACGGCGCGCGCGAACCAGCGGATGCCGTCGCGATTGGCGTAAAAACCGCCCCCGACGAACAGTACGTAGGGAGGCTGTCCCCGCATCGGCGCCGCAACCGGCCGGTCGAACACCGCGATCGGCAGCACCGCGTCGGCGCCACGTCCGTACACGCGCTTCAGGACCATGCCGTCGCGCGCGCTCAGGCAAAGCAACCGGTCGCTGCCCCTCACTGCTGCGCGTTCGGCCAGATAGTTCGCGATCAAGACCGCGAGTGCCTTGGGTCGTGGTCGATTGCGGAGCGCGCCGAGAAAGAACCGGACCTCGACGTTGTGGAAGATCGTGAAGATCCGGACCTCCGGGAATCTCCGCCGGATCGCCCGAGCGGCAGCGCCCCGGTTCGAACCGTCGAGTACGACGCGCGTCACGCCATACTCTGCGATCTGCGCCAGCAACGCGGCGATGGAACGGCGATCGAGACCGTCGATATGGCCGCTCGACATCGCGGCGAAGGCACGGGGGCGTCCGGTCGGCACGAACAGCGACAATCGCGCGCCGAACAGCTCCGCGAGGATCGCGTGGTTCAACGCGGAGAGCATCGCCCGGCCGCCCTGTGGCACGCTCGAAGTCGCGGTCGTCACCAACAGGACCGCGCCGCGATCGGCTGTCGGGTGATCGGCGATTGACATGCATCGGTATCGCCGATCGTAGGCCTACCGGCAATCGATGGTCATCCGCGCGGGTTTGCGACATCATCGCCGCATGCCGGTCGATTTCTCCGTGGTCATTCCGCTGTTCGACAAGTGTGGCTTTGTCGGCGCGACGCTGGCGTCGGTGCTCGCACAGACGCTGCCGCCGCGCGAGGTGATCGTGGTCGACGACGGATCGAGCGATGGTGGCGACACTGTCGTCGAACGGTTCGACGACCCGCGCATACGCCTGATCCGGCAAGCAAATGCCGGGCCGGGCAATGCGCGCAACACCGGTTTCGCGGCGGCACGGGGGGCATGGGTCGCGCTGATCGATGCGGACGATCTGTGGCGACGCGACCACCTTGCCGGACTCGCGGCGGTCGTCACGGCCTACCCTCTGGTGAACGCGGTCGGGGCAGCATCGCAGTCGTTCGCCTCCGCAAAGTCGCCGGTCGACTCAGCCTGGTCGCCATCAGAACCGATGCGCGAAATCGACTTCTTCACGGAACATCATGGCGCGCTGTTCAATGCCTCCAGCATCGCACTGCGACGGTCCGCATTCGCGCAGACGTCGGGGTTCAGGACCTATCCTGCGGGCGAGGATGTCGAGTTCTGGATCCGGTTTGCGCTCGATCATCGAATCGCGGTCAGCACGGCGGCGACCGCCTTCTATC
>JAYVRZ010000444.1:0-8759 GCA_043775965.1 Sphingomonas sp. | reverse complement strand
TTGCCAATTGGACCCCGGCCTTCGCCGGGGAGGTGCATTTGCAGAGATCCGTATTCAATACGCGCGGTGTGAGATCAGAAGGTCCGCTTCGTTCCCTTGTTCTCCCGCGAAGGCGGGAGCCCAGTCTGGATCCCCGCCTTCGCGGGGAAACAAGCTTTTATGCGCTCTGTAGTGTTACGCAGCGGCCTTCTTAAGACGGAAACACCCTCACGCCGCCTTGAACGTAAGCGCATCCCCATTCATGCAATAGCGCTTGCCCGTCGGCTTCGGCCCATCGTCGAACACATGGCCCAGATGCCCGCCGCACCGCCGGCAATGCACCTCGGTCCGCGCCATCCCCAGCGTCGAGTCCACCCGAGTCCGCACCGCGTTCGGCAAGGGCTGCCAGAAGCTCGGCCAGCCCGTCCCGCTCTCGAACTTGGTCTTCGACGAATACGCGGGCAACGCACAGCCGCCACACGAGAAGATACCCGCGCGATGCTCGCCGTTGAGCGGGCTGGAATAGGGTGCCTCGGTCGCCTCCTTGCGGAGCGTGTTGTACGCATCCGGCGACAGCTTCTTGCGCCACTGCGCATCGGTCAGCGTCACCTCGAACCGCTCGGCGGCCTGCGCGGGCTGCGACGAGCATCCCCAGAGCGCGAAACCGGCAACGCCTGCTCCGGCAAGCGTGAGAAAAGCGCGGCGGTCCTGGGTCATGTTCGTCTCCATGGTTCGGATATAGGTACGGTCGAACCACGCGATAAGGTTACGCCAAGCCTCAGTATTTGCTGATCTCCACCGGCAGCGTGCGATAGCCGTGGACGAAGCACGCACTCACCCGCGTCGGTTCTTCCAGCACGTTGATCCGCATCCGCCGCTTGGCCATCTCCTCCAGCAGGATCGCGATCTGCATCTCCGCCAGCCGCGCGCCGACGCAGCGGTGGATGCCGTGCCCGAACGCCAGATGCCGCCGCGCGTTCGGCCGATCCACCACGATCGCGTCGGCATCGTCGCCGAACACGCTCTCGTCGCGGTTCGCCGACAGATACCAGAGGATCAGCTTGTCGCCGGCCTTGATCTGCTGCCCCATCAGTTCGGTATCCGCGGTCGCGGTCCGCCGCATGTGCGCGAGCGGCGTCTGCCAGCGCAGGATCTCGCTCACCGCGTTCGGGATCAGCGACGGATCCGCCTCCAGCTTCGCGCGCGCGTCCGGGAACTTATCGAGGCCGTACGCCAGCGCCGACATCGAATTGCGCGTCGTGTCGTTGCCGCCGACGATCAGCAGGATGAGGTTCCCGATGAACTCGTTGTGATCCATGTGCGCCATCGCGTCCGAATGGATCATCATCGAGATCAGGTCGGGCGTCGGGGCCTTGCCGAGCTTCGCGTCCCACAACCCTTTGAAATACGACCCGCATTCGAACATGTGCGCGAGGCGTTGCTGGCGCAGTTCCTCGGTCTTCACCAGTTCGATATCGCCCGCCCAGTCCGACCAGAAGGTGAGTTTCCGCCGGTCCGCCCACGGAAAATCGAACAGGATCGCCAGCATCTGCGTGGTCAGCTCGATCGCCACCGTATCGACCCAGTCGAACCGCGTGTTCCACGGCAGGCTGTCGAGCATGTCGGCGGTGCGCCTGCGGATATCGCCCGACATCCGCGTCATCTCGCTCGGCGTGAAGGCGGGCGCCACGGTGCGGCGCTGGCCGGTGTGCACCGGGCGATCGCGCGCGATGAACATCGGCATGCGCACGTCGCGCTCGGCGACGAAATCGGCGATCGTGATCCCGCCCGCTTCGGACGAATAGAGATCGGGGAGCGACTCGACCTCGACGATGCCCTTGTACGTCGAGACCGACCAGTACGGGCCATAGTCCGACTCCGCGACATAGTGCACTGGCGCCTCGGCGCGCAGCTTCCTGAACGGCGCCTGCCACAGATCGTCGCGGTACAGTTCGGCGCGACTCACGTCGAGCGGATCGACCGCGTGCTGCGCCACGTCTCTCACCAGGGTCGCCATCGTCTCTCTCCCGAATTTCTGCGCAGGAGAGGCTTAGCTGACACTTATGTCAACAGCGGTTCTCCTGCGGACGCAGGAGCCCAGGGTCACGAACGCAGTCTTTTGCAATCCTGGGCTCCTGCGTTCGCAGGAGAACAAGAGGTAAGGCTCAAACCGCCTTCGCCTTGCGCCGCCAGAAAGGCCGAGCGCTCCCGGACTGCAGCACGCCACGCCGGAACAGCCGCGCGCCGACCGAGATGAAGATCGTCACCCACAAGGCCTGCCACGCGAGCGCCGCGACATGCGGCCAAAGCGCGGGCGAGTTCGCCGCGCGCCCCGCCATCGCGAAGGGCGACGACAGCGGGAACAGCTCGGCGAACGTCGCGAGCCAGCTGCCCGGACGCGAGGCGGCAGCGGACGACAGCCCGAACATCGCGACCTGCAGGATCGTGATCGGCAGCGACAGCATCTGGATCTCGCGCATCGTCGACGCCTGCGCACCGACGCCGAGGAACACCGACCCGAGCAGCAGATACGCCATGCTGAAATACGCAGCGAACAGCACCGCGAACATCGGCGCGCCGACCGCCGGCGTCAGGTCGCCGAGTGCAGCAGCGGCCGCAGGCGGCATCAGGCTGGCGATCTGGCTGACCACGGCGCCCCAGAAGGCCACGAACAGCACCGCGACGCCGAACATCCCGATCAGCTTGCCGAAGAATACCGATTCCAGCGGCACCGCGGCGGCGAGCACCTCGATCACCTTGTTGGTACGCTCCTCGGCCATCGTGCCGACGACCTGGCCCGACAGGAACAGCGTGAGGAAGAAGATCCCGAACACCGCGAAGAACGCCGACTGGTGCTGCCCGCCGACCGACGTGGTCGAGCGCGTGACCTGCGTCTTCACCGCGGCGACCGCCGGCAGCGTCCCGCCGAGCTGCTGCGCCGCGAGTGTCGTCTGCGCCAGCAGCCCGAGATAATCCGCAGACCGCCGCCCGCGCGGCCCGTACAGAATCTGCGGCGCGGCGAGCGGGCCGTACAGCACCGCGGACGCGTCGATGTCCTTCGTCTCGAACGCCGCGCGCGCCTGTGCCGCGGGATCGGCGGTCGGCGCGACGGTCTTCAGTGCCGGTGGTGCCTCGTCCTCGCGGAACATGCCGCGCAACCGCGTGTCGGCCTCGGCGATCGGCCGCGTGACGTCGGCAGGCACGATCGCGATGATCCGCGTCTTGTCCTGCGCGCCGCCGCTGACGCTCGCCGCGCCCATCCCGCCGATCGCGCCGAACGATCCCATGATGACCGGCGCGAACAGGAACAGCAGGAAGATCGGCGTGAACACCGTGGCCTTGAAGTCGCGCCGCGCGATCGTGAACGTCTGGCGGAGAGTCCGGCGGAAACGATTCATGCCCGCACCTCCGCGAGAGGGCTCTGCTTCGGCCCGTCGGCATGCTGCCCGACGATCCGCACGAACGCCTCGTGCAAGCCGGGTCGCTCGATCGAGAGCCCCGAAATCCCGTATCCCGCGTCGATCAACCGCACCAGCAACGTCTCGATCCCCTCGCTCGGCAGTTCGAACCGCCAGCCCCCCTTGGCATTGGCGCCATCCGGCACCGCATCCGCGGGCAGCACGCCGCGGATCGCCGGATCGGGCCGATGCGGCGTATAATGCACCCGCTGCGGCAGGATCCCGCGCGCGTCGTCGACCGTCCCCTCGAACCGTCGCTTGCCCCCGGCGATGATCGCCAGCCGGTCGCACAACCGCTCGGCATGGCTCATGATATGCGTCGAGAACAGGATCGTCGCGCCGCGGTCGCGCTCGTTCAGGATCAGCTTCTCCAGCCGCTCCTGGTTGACCGGATCGAGCCCCGAAAACGGCTCGTCGAGCACCAGCAGGTCGGGCTGGTGCACCACCGAGCCGAGCAGCTGCACCAGCTGCGCCATCCCCTTCGACAGCTTGCGGATCTTCTCGTCGACCGCGTGACCAAGTCCCGCAGCCTCCATCAGGACGACAGCACGCTCGCGACCGGTCTTCCAGTCGAGCCCGCGAAGTGCGCCCAGGAACGCGATCGCCTCCCGCGCCTTCATCGCCGGATACAGTCCGCGTTCTTCGGGGAGGTAGCCGACCTGGTCGCTCGCATCGCGCGGATTGTCGTGCCCAAGCAGCGTGCGGCTCCCCTCGTCGGGCTCGATGATCCCCAGCAGCATGCGCAAAGTCGTCGTCTTGCCCGCGCCGTTGGGCCCGAGCACGCCGTATACCGAGCCGCGCGGCACCATGATGTCGACCCCGTCGACCACGCGCCGATCGCCGAACCGCTTCACGATCCCGCTCGCGGTGACCGCCCATTCATCGTTCACGCGCAATCTTCCTCCCGAGGGTGACGTCGTGGTAGCGGTCCGACGTGGCGCAAGACAAGCTGGAACACCGACTTAAGGCGAAAGCCGCGGAGCTGGGCTTCGTCGCGTGCGGCATCGCGCAGGCCGATGCCGCGCCATTGGCGGGCGAACGGCTCCACCAATGGCTGGCGGATGGCCGCCACGGCGACATGATCTGGATGGAGGAGCGCAAGCACCACCGCGAAAGCCCCGCCGGCCTCTGGCCCGAGGTCCGCAGCGTCATCGCCCTCGGCATGAGCTATGCACCGAAGGACGATCCGCTCCGGCTCGCGGACGAGGGCGGGGTAGGGCGCATCTCCGTCTACGCGCAGGGGCCCGATTATCACGACGTCATCAAGCGGCAACTGAAAGCGCTTGGCCGTTGGCTCGCAGCAGAGGCGGGCCGCGACCTGCCGCCTTTCGACTTGCCCCCCTTCGATCTGAAGGTGTTCGTCGACACCGCGCCGGTGATGGAAAAGCCGCTGGCCGAAGCGGCGGGGCTGGGCTGGCAGGGCAAGCACACCAATCTCGTCAGCCGCGAGCATGGCAGCTGGCTGTTCCTCGGCGCGATCTACACCACGCTCGATCTCGCGCCGGACAAGGGTGGCACCGACACGTGCGGCAGTTGCGACGCGTGCCAGACCGCGTGCCCGACCGCCGCCTTCCCCGCGCCCTACCAGCTCGACGCCCGCCGATGCATCTCGTATTTGACGATCGAGCATTCCGGCCCGATCCCGCACGAATTCCGCACCGCGATCGGCAACCGCATCTATGGCTGCGACGATTGCCTGGCAGTATGCCCCTGGAACAAGTTCGCCGCGGCCGCCAACGCGAACCTCGCCTTCCACCCCCGCGCCGAACTGGTCGCCCCGGAACTGGCCGACATTCTCGCACTCGACGACGCCGGCTTCCGCCAGGTCTTCGCCGGCTCCCCGATCAAGCGCATCGGCCGCGACCGGATGATTCGCAATGCGCTGATTGCCGCGGGAAACAGCGGTGATCCGCTGCTAGTCGAACCTGTCGTAAAACTGCTGGCCGGAGAAACCCCGGTGGTTCGCGGTGCTGCAATCTGGGCGCTCTGGCGGCTGGACGCAGTGCGCTGTCGCAGCGAGCACGCTCGGATCGCGACTCTCGAGCGTGACCGCACCGTTACCGCGGAGTGGGGCCGGATATCATAGTAAACTAGCCAGTTTGGCTATCGGCATGTCTGAGACTGACCGGATAGAGGAAAGTCCGCTTTGCAACTGCGCGCATTGATAACCGCTGTCCCGCAAAATATCAGGAAATTGAGATGGTTGCGTTTGCTGGAGACTCAAGCAGCCGTGGCGTTGCGAAACTCAAAGTTTCGCGACATTCGGTCTTTCGATCAGCTACTCCTGTACTTAGTGTCTAACATTTGGCGCATCAAATAATCGGGCGCCACGGAACGATAACACGAACAATGACTATGCCGCGTAAGCGACTAATTGATAGCTTGTTGCCCTATCGCAATGGGACTATGTCCCGTTGATTACATAATAGAGGAACGAATCTTGCCTCATGCAATTAATCCTGGACCGAAGCCGAAACGGGACGACGGAAAAGATGACAGGCGGCATCATGTGAATCCGATAACCCAACCCAAGCATCCAACACTTCCTGTGCACAAGCCAAAAAGCTAGTGTATTAAGGGGGTTCCCGCTCAACCTTATCTTGTACGCCGAAGCCTGATGGCTGGGCACGGGCGATCCCATCGCTATCTGCCCCCCTCACGCCGCGTTAGCGCCGCGACGCAACTCGCGCGGTCGATCGTGCTGCCGTCGGGTTCGCGCGCGTCGATATAGGTGACGCGCGGCGCGTCGGAGCCCTTGGGATAGAGATACGCGTCGAGCACGCAGATGCCGCTCTGGAACTGCAGTTTTCGCGCGGTGCCTTCGCGGACGTCGGCGTCGGGCTGGCCGAACAGCTTGGTCAGGCCGGCGGCATCCTGGCCCAGCACGCGCTCAAGGCCGACGCTGGTGTAGGGGATCGTCGGGCGCCCGACCGCGGGCTTTGCGACCGGCACGGCGCACCCTGCCAGTCCGACGCCGAGCGCCAGCGCGAGTGCTATCGAGGTCAGTCGCGTCATGATCGGCCCTTACGGAAATGCTGGGTGTGGAAATAATGCGTGGCCATTGCGGCACCGAGGATGGGCGCGGCGATGTTGAGGATCGGAACCACGAACAGCCCGGTGTTCGCAAGGCCTAGCCCGAACCGACCGACCTTGGTCGTCGCACGCCAGTCTCTCATCGCCGCAACGTCCATGTGGCGCGCCGCGACCATGTCGCCGAGATCGCGGCCGAGCAGCCAGCCGTTCACGACGAAGAACGCGGCGGCGGTGCCTATTCCGGTGACGAGTAGCGCGACGTAGATCGGCAACATCAGCAAATTGACCATGACGACGCGTGCCGCCGAACGCAGGCCCATCGACAGGCTCCGCGCCAAGGGGACCGGGCGTGCCGTCCTGAGCGCGTCCGGGTAATGCCGCGCCTCGACGGCTTCGACGACCGCGTCCGCGAACACCCCGACGACCGCGATGGCGACTGCGCGGAACAGCAGCCACAGCGCCAGCACCGTCACGAACAGCGCGAATGCGGCTGCCAACCCGGTCGCCTCCCAGCCAAGCCAGGCGGCGAGCGCGGCCTGCGTTCCCCACCATGTGGCGACGCCGAGCAGTGCGAATACGAGCAAGGTGACCGCCATCGACTTGGCGAACACGCGAAGGATCGGCGGGTCCGTAAGCTGGCGGAGGGAGAGGATGAGGGCGCGGATCATCGGCTTGGAGTGCCGTGGGAGGTGCCGCAGGTCAACGCGCGTTCGGCGCCGATGCTGGCTCGACCTCCCCTCTGAAGGGATCGACACCCTTCCCGTTCCCCCGCGGACGCGGGGGCCCAGCTAAACCAGGTGCACCGCCCGAGATTCTGGACCCCCGCGTTCGCGAGGGAACAGAAGGATGGGGGAAGGGACGGTATAGCCGCAGCCCTGGGGAGTTGCCCCCCCCCCCCCCCGCAGCAGCCCCACCCCGGCGAAGGCCGGGGCCCAGGTGGTGAGGTCGACGTAACGGAGCGTTGAGCGTCGTCATCACCGTCCCCCAACTGGGCCCCGGCCTCCGCCGGGGTGGTGTTCTCTGATTGGGGTACGAACGCGATCTTTCAGCAGCGATCATCCGACGCGACATGAGCACCCCAAGCGCGCCCCGCGAACCTCGCACCGGTTGCACCAATCCCCCCCGCCATTTACGGCAAGCGCTTTCCCGTCCGCCCCGGAGTGCCCCCCTTGCCAAATCCCACCAACGACGCGCCCACCTACGACGTCGTCGCGATCGGCAATGCCATCGTCGACATCCTCAGCACCGCTACCGATGCGTTCATCGAAGAGATCGGTGTCGCCAAGGGCTCGATGCAGCTGATGTTCTCGACCGAGGACGCCGACGCGCTCTACGCCAAGATGGGCCCGGGCATGGAAATCTCGGGGGGGTCGGCCGCAAACACCGTGGCCGGCATCGCAGCGCTGGGCGGCAAGTGCGGGTTCATCGGCCAGGTCGCCGACGACCAACTCGGGCAGGTCTTCGCGCACGACGTCCGCAGTATCGGCATCGAGTTCACGACGCCGGTCCGCGAGGGCGATCCCACCACCGGTCGCTGTCTGATCTTCGTCACCCCCGACGGCCAGCGCACGATGAACACCTTCCTCGGCGCGGGCCAGTTCCTCCCCGCCGCCGCGATCGACACCGCGATGATCGCCGACAGCGCGATCCTGTACCTCGAAGGCTATCTCTGGGATCCCGAGGAGCCGCGCGCCGCGATGCGCGCCGCGATCGATTGCGCTCGCGGGGCAGGGCGGAAGGTCGCGTTCACGCTCAGCGACGTGTTCTGCATCTCGCGCCACGGCGGCGATTTCCGGCAGCTGCTGTCGGACGGCCTGATCGACATCCTGTTCGCCAACGAGGGTGAGCTCGCCGCGCTCGCCGAGACCGAGGATTTCGACGCGGCGGTCGCCAAGATTTCCGCACAGGTCCCGACGCTGGTCGTTACCCGCGGCGAGCACGGCGCCTGCGCGCTCCAGAACGGCGCGCGTGCCGAGGTCAAGGCCGAGCCGATCGCCAAGGTCGTCGATACCACCGGCGCGGGCGACCTGTTCGCGGCGGGCTTCCTCCACGGCCAGGCGCAGGGCTATGACTTGCAGGCATCGCTGAAGCTCGGTGCGGTCTGCGCGGCCGAGATCATCAGCCATGTCGGCGCCCGCCCGATGGTCGACATGAAGGCGCTCGCCGCCAAGCATATCGGCTGAACAAGCCTGTTTCCCCGCGAAGGCGGGGACACAGATTGGGCTCCCGCCTTCGCGCGAGAACACCTTGAGTATGAAGACACAAAAAAGGGCCGCGGGAGTTTCCTCC
>JAYVRZ010000443.1:0-5144 GCA_043775965.1 Sphingomonas sp. | reverse complement strand
CGTTGCCTCCGGTTACTGCCACCTTTCCAATTGGGCCCCGGCCTCCGCCGGGGTGGTTGTTAGGGAAGCGCTATCTCGCTTTACCGCTCCCAATCCGGCATCGGCCAGCCTTTCGCCTTCGCCAGCAACCGTAGCGGCCCGTGCGCATTCACCGCGAACGGTTCGTCCGCCCAGGTGAAGGTCGGGGCGTCCGAGACGTGGTCCGAGTAGAAGCGGACGTGCGCCGCGTCGCGGGCGATGCCCTCGCGCGCCATCCAGGCTTCGATCATCCGCAGTTTGGCGGGGCCGTAGCAATTCTCGCCGTCGATTCCCGCCAGCAGATTGCCATTCCGATCGCGCAAGCTTTCCGTTCCGATCACCGCGTCGAAGCCGAGCCGGTCGGCGATCGCCTCGACATAGAATCGGTAGGAGGCGGTCGCCATTACGAGCCGATAGCCGGCCGCGCGGTCCTGCTCGATTCGCGCGCGGGCGCTGGCGAAGACGCCGTCGCGCATTACGTGGTCGGCGAACGCATCGGCGCTGCGCCGTTCCTGCGCCGGCGACATGCGCTTGCCGAGCATCATTCGCTGCATCAGATACTTCAGCCGCCCCCGGCTGATCAGCCGTCCGACATAGCCGAGCGCCGCCACGCCCGCGAACGGGACGAACGCCAATCGCCACGGCGCGCCGCTCTTGCGCGCGGTGTGGAGCAAGAACGGCGTCCAGGTCGGCAGGTGCGTGATCGTCTTGTCCATGTCGTAGATGGCAAGTCGCGTGGCGGGTTGGGTCGGAGCAGGCTGGGTCGGCGCAGGCTGGGCCGGAACAGGCTTGGTCGGAACAGGCTGGGCGGGAAACGTTTCTGTCATCGTCGCGACTTACGCCGCATTCGCCTTGCCGATCCAGTCGCTTTGCCGCAAAGGTGCGGCCGATGAGCGCGATGGCCGATTTCCAACAGGACGGTGCCGATACCGGCACGCTTCGGTTTACCGGCGATCTTTCGCTGGCGAAGATCGGCAACCTGCCCGATCGACTCGAGCAGATCGACGCGGCGTCGGTTCGCCATGTCGATCTCAGCGGCGTCGACCGGATCGACACGATCGGTGCCTGGGTCGTACACCGGTTCGCCGCGCGCAACGATGCGACGATCGATGGGCTCGACGAGGATGGCCAGAAGCTGTTCGACCAGGTCGTCGCCTCCGATCAACCGCTCGCCGCCAAGCCCGCCAAGGTCAACGCGGCCAGCCGCGTGCTCGGCGAGATCGGCGACGCGGTCGTGCTGTCGGGCAAGACGATGCTTGGCCTGCTCGGGTTTCTCGGCGCGACGACGATCGCGTTCGCCAGTGTCGTCCGCCACCCGAGCCGGTTCCGGTTCAACGCAGTGGTCCAGCGGTTCGAGGTCGTCGGCGTCGCCGCGCTCGGCATCGTCGGGCTGATGAGCTTCCTGATCGGCATGGTGATCGCGCAGCAGGGCGCGGTCCAGCTCCGCCAGTTCGGTGCCGAAGTCTTCACGATCAATCTCGTCGGCCGCCTGACGATCCGCGAGCTTGGCCTGCTGATGACCGCGATCATGGTCGCCGGTCGCTCGGGTTCGGCGTTCGCGGCGCAGCTCGGCACGATGAAGCTGACCGAGGAGATCGACGCGATGCGAACGATCGGTGTCTCGCCGATGGAGGCGCTGGTGCTGCCGCGCGTGCTCGCCGCGATCGTGATGATGCCGTTGCTCGGTTTCTACGCATCGGTGATCGCGATCATCGGCGGTGGCCTGTTGTGCTGGATCCAGCTCGGCATCCCGCCGGTCACGTTCATCGCGCGCATTCGCGAGGTCGTGCCGATCACCGATCTGTATATCTCGCTGATCAAGGCGCCGGTGTTCGGCGCGATCATCGCAATCGCCGGGTGTTTCCAGGGCATGCAGGTCGAGTCGGACGCCGAACAGGTCGGCCTCCGCACGACCTCCGCGGTGGTCCAGGGCATCTTCCTGGTGATCGTGCTCGACGCGGTCTTCGCGGTCTTCTTCACATGGCTCGGGTGGGACTGATGGCCCGCAACACAGACGATATCATCATCTCGGTGAAGGGGTTGAAGAACGCGTTCGGCGATTCGGTGGTGCATGACGGGCTCGATCTCGACGTGCGTCGCGGCGAGATCCTCGGCGTGGTTGGCGGGTCGGGTACCGGCAAGTCGGTGCTGATGCGCTCGATCATCGGTCTCCAGACCCCCGTCGCGGGCGAAGTCACGGTATTCGGTGAGCCGAATATCGGCCGCGAGGAGACCGAGGCGACCGAGATCCGCAAGCGCTGGGGCGTGCTGTTCCAGGGTGGCGCGCTGTTCTCGACGCTGACCGTCGCGGAAAACGTCGAAGTGCCGTTGCGCGAGTTCTACCCCGGTTTGTCGCCGGCGCTGCTGGCCGAGATCGCCTCGTACAAGGTGGTGATGACGGGCTTGCCGGCGGACGCCGCGAACAAGTTTCCGGCGGAACTGTCGGGCGGCATGAAGAAGCGCGCCGGCCTCGCGCGGGCGCTAGCGCTCGACCCGGAGCTGCTGTTTCTCGACGAGCCTACCGCAGGGCTCGATCCGATCGGTGCGGCTGCGTTCGATGGTCTGATCCAGTCGTTGCAGAAGACGCTTGGGCTGACCGTGTTCCTGATCACGCATGATCTCGATACGCTGTACGCGATCTGCGACCGGGTCGCGGTGCTGGCCGACAAGAAGGTGATCGCGGTCGGAACGATCGACGAGCTGATCGCGCTCGACCATCCGTGGATCGAGGAATATTTCAAGGGGCCCCGCGGCCGTGCCGCGGTCGCGACGCAGGAGGCGCATGCGCGCGCCGACGAGCAAGCCGCCCAACATCCTACCGAAGTCCAGTCCAAGCAGTCCGCGCCGGACGACGCCGACGCGACATATGCCGAGAAAGAAGCAAGGACGCGCTGATGGAAACCCGTTCGAACCATGTTCTAGTCGGCGCCGTCGTGCTGATCCTGCTGGCGCTGCTGGCGCTGTTCACCGTGTGGATCGCGCGGCTCGGCGGCAAGGAAGAGAAGGAATACGACATCTTCTTCCGCCAGTCGGTCGACGGGCTCGCGCGCGGCTCTGCCGTCGTGTTCTCGGGCGTGCCGTCGGGGCAGGTGAAGGCGATCTCGCTGTGGAAGAACGATCCGCAGTTCGTCCGCGTCCGTATCAGCGTCGATGAAGCGACGCCGGTCCTGCAGGGTACGACCGCGTCGATCTCGGGCGTCGGCTTCACCGGGGTCAGCCAAATCTCGCTCGATGGCGCGCGCAAGGGTGCGCCGGCGATCGGCTGCCCCGAGGTCAAGACGCCGACCGAATGCCCGTATGGCGTGCCGGTGATCCCGACCAAGCTTGGCGGCCTCGGCGCGATCCTGAACTCAGCACCGCAGCTGCTCGAGCGACTGTCGACGCTGACCGAGCGTTTGACGGGTCTGCTCACCGACAAGAACCAAGCATCGATCGCAGGGATTCTCGAGAACACCAATCGCCTGACCAACGCGCTAGCCGATCGCGGGCCCGAGATCGCGGCGACGCTGGCGCAGACGCGGGTCGCGATCCAGCAGGCGGGTGATGCGGCGCAGCAGTTCGGCGTACTGGCCAAGACCACCAACGGCGTCCTGTCCGAAGATGTGAAGCCGGCGATGGCGAATCTGAACAAGGCGATCACGTCTGCGCAGCAAAGCGCCGAGACGCTGAATGCCGCGATCGGCGATGCGCGGCCGGGCTTGCAGGCGTTTTCGAAGACGACCATCCCCGAGGCCAATCGCCTGGTCCACGACCTGCGGACGACTGCGGCGGCATTGTCGTCGGTCGCCGAGAAGGTCGATCAGCAGGGTGCGAGTTCGCTGATCGGGCAGCAGAAGCTCCCGGATTACAAGGGTAAGTGAGGCACGCCATGAAGACACCGCTCATCCTGATCGCGATGCTCCCCCTCGCCGGTTGCATCAGCTTTGGCGCGAAACCGCCTCCCACGCTGCTGACGCTGACGAGCGCATCGTCTGTGCCGGTTGGCCAGAACCAGGATTCGGCAACCGCCAAGTCGATCACGATCCAGGTGCCGGTCGTGCCGCAGTCGCTCGCCACCGCGCGTGTGCCGGTGCAGGCGACGCCGACGTCGATCGCGTACGTGACGGACGCGCAGTGGGCCGAGCCGCCCGCGCGGCTGTTCGCGCGGCTTGTTTCGGACACGGTTGCGGCGCGCACCGGGCTTGTCGTGCTGTCGACAATCCAGTCGGTCGGCGATCCCAGCGCGCAGCTTGCCGGCGAACTGCGGACCTTCGGGCTCGACGCGACGACGCGCGAGGCCGTGGTGACGTTCGATGCCTCGCTCACGCGCGCGGGCAAGCAGACGGTCGAGAAGCATCGCTTCGAGGCACGCGTGTCGGTGTCGGCGATCGACGCGACGTCGGCGGCGGCCGGGATCAACCAGGCGGCGAACCAGGTTGCGACCGAGGTTGCGGACTGGATCGGGCGCTGAGGTGAACGCGATGTCGGCCTGAGCGTTACAGTCCCCTGGAACGGAGGACTGCCATGCCACAGGGCGACAAGGTCGCGTACACCGACAAGCAGAAGCGCAAGGCCGAGCATATCGCGGACGGCTATGAGGACCGCGGCGTTCCCGAGAAGGAGGCCGAGGCTTGGGCTTGGGCGACGGTGAACAAGGATTCCGGCGGCGGCAAAAAGTCCGGCTCGGGACGCGGCAGACCCGAAACGTCGGCGTCTGCGCGCAGGGGCGGGGCAAAGGCTGCGGGGCGGAGCGATGCTGCCAAGTCCGCTGCCGCGAAGAAGGGGTGGGCCACCCGGCGGAAGAACGCTGGAGGCTGAGTTTTCGAGAGGTGGCCGGGTCTCTTCCTGCCTCCGCTCAGGGCATTGAACCTTTGCGGAAACCCGTATGGGCGGACCACCTGCAGGCGAGAAAGGGCTAGCGAGCCAGCAAAGCCTCAGCCTCTGCCAAGTGCAGGCGTTCCACCATCTGGCCGCTCAGGCGGATGGCACCCTTGTCGGCGTTCTGGGGCTCGGCGAAGGCCGCCACGATCGTTCTGGCCCATGTGAGTTCGTCTTCGGTAGGACCGAAGCCGGTGTTCGCGGCATCGATCTGCGATGGGTGGATGAGCGTCTTGCCGTCATATCCCAGCATCGCGCCCTGACTGCAT
>JAYVRZ010000442.1:0-5396 GCA_043775965.1 Sphingomonas sp. | reverse complement strand
GAGCCATCTGGCTCAGAATGCATACCGCGCCGATGGTTGTCGGCGCATGGATACCTGCTGGCTAAATCCCGCCGCTGCTTCCCAACATAGGACGTTGTCGGTCAGGATCGTATGGATTCTGTACGGCACCGCTTTCAGTAGGTGTTCAAGGAACTCCCACGCCGTCCGCCTGTCAGCTGAAGAATCTACTGGGAAGCAATGACCCGGTCTGCAGAGCGCCACGCTGCGGTGGAGAAACTGATGGCCGACCACGGCTTGTCCGAGCGTCGTGCCCAAAGGCTGATCGGGGTCAACCGGTCGGCATGGCACTATGAGCCGCTTCGTGGGAAGGACGATGCTGTCCGTGAGCGGATGCGTGAGATCGCGAACGAGCGCCGCCGGTTCGGCTACCACCGGCGGCTGGCGATCTTGCTCAGGCGCGAGAAGATGGTGCATTGGCTGTACCGTGACTGACGGTGCGCAGGCGTGGTGACCGCAATTGCGCGCTCGGAAAGCTGGCGCTGATGGCGGTTCCGCAGAAACTCAATCAGCGCTGGTCTCTGGACTTTGTGTCAGGCTCGTTGGCCTGCGGCGGGCGGTTCCGTATGCTCAACATCATCGACGACTACAGCCGGGAATGCCTAGCCTGCATCGTCGACGCTTCACTGTAGGGTCGGCGGGTTGTTCGGCGTGCTGAGCGCCGTCGCCGGGCGTCGCGGGCTGCGCCACCCGCACCGCCAAGCACGACCGTTGCGATCGATCGGACGGCGTCTGCTTGCATTATCCGGTCCCGTGAACTCGCCGAGCTATGGCGCGCCGTTGGTAAGCGTTCCCCAACCGAATGGTCTCGCTTCACACCGACTTGGCCACCCGCATCGAGGCAGGAGCCCGCCCAAGCATTGGCCGTGGATGCCCAGCTTCCAGAAAGGAACCTAATATTACAGTTGAGCCCAGTAAGGACCGTTGACGAGCATCCGGGGAAGCGGCCCTACCGCTTCCGACCAAATTGCAAGGTTCGCGGAGTTCTCGCGACGGTCCGCATCCGACAGAAGGTGCCGATTAAGCTTCCCGACTTTGACCTAACCGAAACGCGCGACAATCAAAGACGCCTCGAACGTTCCAGCAACCGATCGATATCAGCCATGCTCGCATCAAGGTCGGCTGTGGCAAGAGCAAGCGGCCCGTCGTCCAGGATAGCGGGTTGCTCGACGATAAGCTGACGTTGTGTCGGCTGGATACGACCGCCAGGGGCGAGGGTAACAAGGCCGGCACGGGCGAGCGCATGCGCCTGAATATCGGCACCGGCTCGAGACAGACCCAGCGCCCGTGCAAGCTGGATCCGCCGCAACGGGCCGACCGCCACAATGAGCGCCCACGCGTCGCGCGCACGGGCGTTGCGAGAGAGGCCGGTGAGCGCTTCGATCCCACGAATGCAACCGCGGTTGATGTCCTTAAGGCGGCCGAAGCCACCGCGCGCTATATGTTGGTAATGCGTGACGAGGGCCTCGGCGCGCTCCTGGACGGTCAAATCGAGGCGGAAGACGGCCCGCGGGAGCTGACCTGCAAGCCCAGCCATGACACCCGGATTGTGGCTCAACAATGTCAGGTTGAGCGCCCAACACCCTGACGGTGGTGCCGCGACATGGCGGTGCAGCGGTCCACCCGGCAGGTCCAGCACGGCGTCATAGTCCTGATGCTCGGCAAAATCGGGATGATCGAGCAGTATGTCGACAGCGCCAACCGCTGGGGCGATGAGCTGGAAAGGGTGATCGGCATCAAGCCCGGCTAGCCCGAGCGTTATCGCAAGCGGGCCGATTGTCGACGATGCGAGCAAGGCGGCTTGTGCCGCGTCGAGGAGTGCGAGCTCATCGGACGCGAAACGCCGGGTCGCATCGACCATGCGCGCCAGCTTGGCGGCGGGTGCTGCGATCGCGGGTACGCCATGATCAGCGAGCCACAAGAGCACGGCGTCACGACGCGGGTCGTCAGTGAGGAGGAGTGTGTCAGCGTCGATGCTCTCCTGATGGGCAAGACCGACGTCGCCGGCGCCCGCATCGCGCCGATAGGCGCGCCAAGCCTCAGCAACCATCGCAAGGCTGCCAACCCGGTTGCATTCGGCCGTGGCAAACCGTGTGGCGCCGGTCAGGCACCCCAGCGCGTGCGCCAACGGGATGAGATTGTGACGTACCATGGATTTGAGTATAACCTAGTGATCAACGAGTTACTAGGCACTAACATTTCTATATTTTAGCAACTAGCCATAATCGATGCTTATGGTAACAACAAGCTTGCCGATTGGCCGCTTGAAACGCTAGTTTCGAACGGCAACAAAGGCTCAGCGCCGCGGCGCGAGAGGGAAGCCAGCCGATGGCCGAGATCGTTATTCAGCAGCACGACGATGGGATGCTGCCGCAGCGGCGTGCCCGGGGTGTTGTCGAACCTGTCGACGTCCGGCTGCTGCGCACGATCGGCGCCGTACTGCCGGCTGACATGCCCCCAATCAGTCAGCTTGGCCTCGAGATCGGCTTTGAGGCGATGGCCGACGCGACCAAAGCTGCGATCGCAGCCGATCTCGCCTGCTTTACGGCGTGGTGTGCGGGTGAGGGGAGGGCACCGTTTCCCGCGGATCCCGAGGACCTCGTGCGGTACCTGCGTCGCCTCGAGCACCAGGGCAAGAAGCCGGCGACGCTGTCGCGGCGCATGGCAAGCTTAGCCACCTTGCACCGCTTGGTACAACCAGGCGAGGGGACGCCGACAGAGCACCCGATGGTCCGCAGTGCCCTGCGCGCCAACCGACGCCGCAAGGGCGCGGTGCAGCGTCAGGCAGCGCCTTTACGCTTCGGCGGTGCGCTGGGTGACGTCAAAGGCTTCACGATCTCGGCGATGCTCGAGGTGTGCGCAGGCGACGCGCAGGGTATGCGCGATGCCGCCCTGCTCTCCCTTGGCTATGACGCAGGCCTGCGCGTAAGCGAGCTGACCAGCGCCACGGTCGAACAGATCGAGCCGCAGAACGACGGATCCGGGTTGCTGGCGATCCCACGCTCCAAGACCGATCAGGACGGGCAGGGGGACTGGGCCTGGTTGTCCCCCGAAACGATGCGGCGGATCCAGGCCTGGCTGGTCCAGAGCGGGATCGAGCACGGACCGTTGTTTCGCCGCGTCGGTATCGATCGGCGCCGCGCGCGGCAAGCGATCCCGCCGCAAGCGTATGAATCGATCCCTGGCCATACACGCTACTGGCAGGAACGCCTGCGGGGCACACCGGCGGTGCAGGCGCGGGTGACGTACACAATTGGGCAGACGGCGCTGACCCGGCAAGGGGTGTGCGGGATCTACCGCCGTATCGCGACAGCAGCGGCGGACGCCGGACTGGTCGAGATGACCGGTGACGCGCTGCGCGATGCCGTGGCCGCGCTCTCGACCCATTCGCTACGGGTTGGGCTCACCCAGGACCTGTTCGCCGCGGGCGAGGACGGGGCAGGGATTGCGCTGACGCTGCGCTGGTCCTCCCCGACGACCGCGCTGCGCTACGGTCGCAAGCTGGCGGTTCGCAGCAATGCCGCGTCCCGAATGCTTGGTCAGGTGCGTCGCTAGACTGCACTGGCTCTTGCCGCCTGCGGTGCAAATTACAAGCCAATTACACAATGTGCAGATCGTGAGTCTTGCGCCAATTGCGGGTGGAACCCTATCTTGGCCAGTGACGCTTGGAACCGATAAACGGCAATCCGTGCAGCTAGCAGCTGCGGACTGGAGAGCTGCCCTTCTTATTGTAACCTAGTGAGGCGGCAACCAGTTTTCGCAGCGTAAGCCCTGCACCCGATCGAATTCCCCGAGATTGCCAGTAATGACAACGAGACCGCGGCTTCGTGCATGACCGGCGATCTGTAGATCGTAACTCCCGATCATACGTCCTTCCCGCTTTAGTACGGCACGGATTTCGCCGGCATGCTCTGCGGCGTCTGCATCGAACGGAAGTACCTCGACGCGGGCGGCAAAGCGCTCGACTTCAAGACGGGCTTCAATTGGCCGATCCGAGTTCGCAGCGCCGTAAAAAAGTTCGTACAGAACGACTGTCGAGATGCACAGGCCGCCTGCCTCGACATTGAAGCGTTCGCGGATACTTTGGGGCCGATCACGCAACACGCGAATACACAAATTCGTATCAAGCATATAGCGCAGCATCAGAGGCTGTCTCGATCCTGCTCTATCGGCTGTTCTCGATCACCCAAATCGATACCGGGGGCGGAAAAAAAGTCGTCCCAAATACGATCGGCAGGAACGATCACACGCCTGTCACCATCTCTCAGGATCGTGACTTCACGCACATCGACGGGAAAGGCCACGTCTTTTGGCAAGCGGACCGCCTGCGACCGATTTGACTGAAAAAGCGTGGTACGCGTCATTGGTCGACCCTCCATTCAACACGACTACGCTCTGGGATATGTCATTGGGATATACGCCCAGTCAAGCTTGTTTTGGCTCTGCGGGAGGACTGCCGACCCATACCTGCCGACGTGCCACCTGCTACGCATGATACGCTGGTACGTGGGCGCAGCCAGCAATCGAGATCTATGCTACGAAACGTAGCGAGTTCTTACCTTCATTCTTGGCCGCGTACATCGCATGGTCAGCTTGTTCCAACGATCTGTCGAGATCAAGGCCAGCGGTCGCGCCCAAGCTACAAGTCGCTGCAATTGGTGCAGCTTGTAGAGCTAGTGAGATATTCTAAAAGATGTGGTTGGCTTTACGTTCGGCGCTAGGCTCAGGATCAATAGTCATAGCCAGAAGATGACGGTGGCATCTAGGTAGACGGCGGTCAGGAAGACGGTTGGGCATCGGTCGTAGCGGGTGGCAACGCGGCGCCAGTCCTTCAGACGTCGCTCCTGCCGAGCGTCAGCATGGCAAACAGCTGGGACGGGCGGTGATAAACAACAGAGAGATCGTCACGGCAGCCTTCTGGCCGAACGCGCAGGCGAGGAAGCTTTTGCCGACGCCGCAAGGCCCCGTGATCAGCACATTGCGCTTCGCGCGGATCCAGTCGCATGATCCAAGCTTGAGAAAGAGACTGCGGTCGAGGCCGCGGGCCGCGTGGTAGTCGACGTCCTCGATGCTGGCGTCGTGGCGTATCCAGCGACAAAGGCGATCTGTCTTGCTGGCAGCTTCAACGCGGCCAAGCGATCTACAAGCCGAAATGGGATGATGGAAAGCGGGTGATACGAACCTGCCCAAAATCCGCGCTGCTCTAGGAACGGCGGTCAACATTACGTTCTTAAAAGGATAGCAGACCGTGCGAAAACTCGCTGGGTGATTCCACAATGTTGCTGACGGGCGTATGCTGTAATCATGGCATACATCCAGGGTCATGCGCGCGACCAGGCGCTGCTGCTGCCGGCATCGGTAGAGGATTATGTGGCAGC
>JAYVRZ010000441.1:0-5860 GCA_043775965.1 Sphingomonas sp. | reverse complement strand
CTGGGATGACGGCGGGTCGGGCGTTCCGGTTCAGCCCTCGGCCGAAGCCCGCTCCGGCGTCGCGTGGGTGTTGACCCGCTCGATCACCTTCCAGGTCTTCAGCTTCGAGATCGGTGCGGTCTCTTCGATCCGAACCGTCTCGCCCTGCTTGAACTCGTTGCCCTCGTCATGGGCATGATACTTCTTCGAGCGACGGATGATCTTCCCGTAGAGCGGGTGCTTCACCTTACGCTCGACGTTCACGACCACCGTCTTGTTGCCCTTGTCGGACACGACCAGACCGGTCAGCACGCGCTTCGGCATGATACGTTCCTTACTTCGCGGCGTCAGCGCTGGTGCGCTGAGCCTGCAGGGTCTTGATGCGAGCGATGTCGCGGCGGACCTCACGAACGCGGCTCGGCTTTTCGAGCTGGTTCGTGGCGGCCTGGAAGCGCAGGTTGAACTGCTCGCGCTTCAGTTCGCCGAGCGACTCCGACAGCTGGTCGGCGCTCTTGGACTTCATGTCGTCGATACGAGCCATGATCTTACTCGCCTCCCAGATGCGAGGTGTCGCCCAGGCGGGCAACGACCTTTACCTTGATCGGCAGCTTCATGGCCGCCCGCTCGAATGCTTCGGCGGCGATCTTGCCGTCGACGCCGTCGAGCTCGAACAGGATCCGACCCGGCTTGACCCGAGCGGCCCAGTATTCCGGCGCGCCCTTGCCCTTACCCATGCGGACTTCGGCTGGCTTTCCCGAGACCGGAAGGTCCGGGAAAATGCGGATCCACAAACGCCCCTGGCGCTTCATGTGACGCGTGATCGCGCGGCGGGCCGCCTCGATCTGGCGTGCGGTGATCCGGTCGGGTTCCATCGCCTTAAGGCCGTAGGAGCCGAAATTGAGCGAGAAGCCACTCTTGGCGTCGCCCGAAATCTTGCCCTTGAAGGCCTTCCGGAACTTGGTCTTTTTTGGTTGCAGCATGTCTGTTCCTGCCCCTTAGCGACGATCGTCGCGCTGCGGCCGCACGCCGGAGGTTTGAGCCTCCATCATGATGCGGTCGTACGACGTCGGATCGTTGCCGAGAATCTCGCCCTTGAAGACCCAGACCTTCACGCCGCACACGCCGTAGGACGTGTGCGCCGTAGCCTCGGCATAATCGATGTTCGCGCGCAGCGTGTGCAACGGAACCCGACCCTCACGATAGCTCTCCGACCGTGCGATTTCGGCGCCGCCAAGACGGCCACCGCAATTCACCCGGATGCCTTCGGCACCGAGACGCATCGCCGACTGAACCGCACGCTTCATGGCGCGACGGAAGGCGATACGACGCTCGAGCTGATCGGCGATGCCCTGCGCGACGAGACGCGCATCGACTTCCGGCTTGCGGATCTCGACGATGTTCAGCGACACGGTCGACGACGTCATCTTGCCGATCGTCGAACGCAGCTTCTCGATGTCCGCACCCTTCTTGCCGATGATCACGCCGGGGCGTGCAGCGAAGATGGAGATGCGGGCCAGCTTGGCCGGCCGCTCGATCACCACCTTGGAGATCGCGGCCTGCGGCAGCGTCTTCATGATGAATGCGCGGATCTTGAGATCCTCGAGCAGGAGCCGACCATAGTCGGCGCCTTCGGCGTACCAGCGGCTATCCCAGGTACGGTTGATCTGCAGCCGCAGACCGATGGGGTTGCTCTTCTGACCCATTATGCTTCTTCCTGCTCGCGCACGACGATGCGCAGACGGCTGAATGGCTTGAGAATGCGGGTCGACTTGCCGCGGCCGCGGGTAGCGAAACGCTTCATCGTGATCGACTTGCCAACCGAGGCCTCGGCGACGACGAGTGCGTCGACGTCGAGGTTATGGTTGTTCTCGGCGTTGGCGATGGCCGAGGCCAGCACCTTGCGCGCTTCGATCGCCATGCCCTTGGTCGAGAAGGCGAGGATGTTCATCGCATCGCCGACCTTCTTGCCACGGATCAGCGCAGCAACGAGGCCGAGCTTCTGCGCGGAACCACGGATCTGCGTACCGACCGAAAGCGCCTCGTTGTCCGCGACCTTGCGCGGGCTGACTTGCTTAGACATCAGCGCTTGCCCTTCTTGTCGGCGGAGTGGCCGGGGAAGTAGCGCGTGGGCGCGAACTCACCGAGCTTCATGCCGACCATGTCTTCGTTGACCGAGACGGGCACGAACTTGCGGCCGTTATAGACGTTGAACGTGAGGCCCACGAACGACGGCAGGATCGTCGAGCGACGCGACCAGGTCTTGATCGGCGAACGCGCGTTGGTGTCCTGGGCGGTTTCTGCCTTCTTGAGCAGATGAAGGTCCACGAAGGGGCCCTTCCAGACTGAACGAGCCATGTTAGCCCTTCCTCTTCGTCGAATGACGCGACCGGATGATCATCTTGTCGGTCGACTTGTTATGACGCGTGCGCGCACCCTTCGTCGGCTTACCCCAAGGCGTAACCGGATGACGGCCACCCGAGGTACGGCCTTCACCACCGCCGTGCGGATGGTCGACCGGGTTCTTGGCGACGCCGCGCGTCAGAGGACGGATACCCATCCAGCGCGAACGGCCTGCCTTGCCCAGGTTCTGGTTCTGGTTGTCGGGGTTCGAGACCGCGCCAACCGTCGCCATGCAATCGCTGCGGATGTAGCGCTGCTCGCCCGAGTTCAGGCGGACCATCACCATGCCCTTGTCGCGACCGACGACCTGCACGTACGTGCCGGCCGAACGGGCGATCTGGCCACCCTTCATCGGCTTCATCTCCACGTTGTGGACGATGGTGCCGACCGGCATCTGACCGAGTTCCATGGCATTGCCTGGCTTCACGTCGGTCTTCTTGGCCGCGAGAACCTTGTCGCCGACGGCCAGACGCTGCGGCGCCAGGATGTAAGCGAGCTCCTCGTCCGGGTACTTGACCAGGGCGATGAACGCGGTGCGGTTGGGATCATACTCGATCCGCTCGACAGTGCCCTCGACGTCCCACTTGCGACGCTTGAAGTCGATGTAGCGGTACTTCTGCTTGTGACCGCCGGCGATGCCGCGCGAGGTCACATGGCCCTTGTTGTTGCGACCGCCGGTCTTGTGCTTACCTTCGGTCAGCGCCTTGACGGGGCGGCCCTTCCAGAGCGACGACTTGTCGACCAGGATAAGACCGCGGCGTGCCGGCGATGTCGGATTATAATGCTTGAGTGCCATGGCCTCAGATCCCCGTCGTCACGTCGATGGACTGACCGTCCTTCAACGTCACGATTGCCTTTTTCATGTCGGAGCGCGAGTAGTTCGTGCCCTTCCACTTCTTGGTCTTGCCCTTCTGGACGAGCGTGTTTACGCCGACGACGTTCACGTCGAACAGCGCCTCGACGGCCGCCTTGATCTCGGGCTTCGTGGCATCGTTCGATACCTTGAACACAACCGCGTTGAACTCCGACAGAGTCGTCGTCTTCTCGGTGATGTGCGGTGCGAGGATAACGTCGTAATGACGATTATCGATGCCCGCCTTCTGCTTCTTAGCCATGGAAGCGCGCCTCCAGCTTTTCGACAGCGGCGCGGGTCAGCACCAGCGTGTCATGCTTCAGGATGTCGTAAACGTTCGCGCCGGCAGCCGGCATCACGTTCACTTCGTACAGGTTGCCCGCAGCGAATGCGAAGCTGGTGTCGACCATGTCGCCGTCGATGACGAGCGCACGCTTGCCGAAGCCGAGCTTTGCGAGATCGCCCTGCAGCGTCTTGGTCTTGCCACCCTCGACAGCCAGGCTGTCCATGATGACCAGCGAACCCGCCTTGGCGTGGCTGCTGAGTGCCATCCGCAGGCCGAGCGAGCGAACCTTCTTGTTCAGCGACGGGTTGAAGTCACGGACGCGTGCGCCGTGTGCCTTACCACCACCGATGAACACGGGTGCGCGACGATCGCCGTGACGCGCCGTACCGCCGCCCTTCTGGCGACCGAACTTCTTGCCGGTGCGTGCGACGTCTGCGCGCTCGCGGGTGCCACGAGCCGTCTCGCGACGCTTCTCGAGCTGCCAGGTGACGACGCGGTGCAGGATGTCGGCGCGCGGATCGAGGCCGAAGACCTCGTCGTTGAGCTCGATATCTGCGCCATCAGTGCCGGCGAAAGATGAAATCTTGATCTTCACGCTCAGCCCTCCTGGCCATCGGTCGCTGCGGGTGCGTCGGTCGTTTCGGCCGGCGTGTCGCTTGCGGTGTTGCTGTTTGCGGTCTTGAGACCGGCGGGGAACGGTGCGTCGGCGTGGCGCGCGACCTTCACCGAGTCCTTGACGAAGAGCCAGCCGCCCTTGGAGCCAGGAACCGAACCCTTGACGAACAGGAGACCACGCTCGACGTCCGTCGATACGATCTCGAGGTTCTGCTGGGTGCGATACTTGTCGCCCATGTGGCCGGCCATCTTCTTGTTCTTGAAGACCTTGCCCGGATCCTGGCGCTGACCGGTCGAACCGAGCGAACGGTGCGAGACCGACACGCCGTGGGTTGCCCGCAGACCGCCGAAGCCCCAACGCTTCATGCCGCCCTGGAAGCCCTTACCCTGGGTCTTGCCCTGGATATCGACGATCTGGCCTGCGACGTAGTGGTCTGCCGAAATCTCGGCACCGACGTCGAGCAGGCCGTCAGCGTTCACGCGGAACTCATGGACGACAGCCTTGGGCTCCACTTCGGCCTTGCCGAAATGGCCGCGCTGCGGCTTTGCGACATTCTTAGACTTGGCGACACCTGCACCAAGCTGGACGGCGGTGTAGCCGTCACGATCCATTTCGCGAACGGAAACGACCTGATTGCCTTCGAGTGCCAGAACGGTGACCGGCACGTGCCGACCATCTTCCTGGAACAGGCGGGTCATCCCCATCTTCTTCGCGATCACGCCAGTACGCATGATCTTGTCCCTTCCTAGACAGAGGCCCCGTCGGACTATTCCTCGGGGGCTTGCGGACCATGTCCGGAGCGAGCTCCATGATGCGTCCACCTGACCCCATCCCCGGCAAAAGCCCTGAATGGAGTCGGTTCAACCCGGTAAATACGAAACGTGCCCCCGTCCCGGGCTGGTGCTCCTGCAAATGCGGAAGCGTGACGGGGGACGCTGCCCCGTCGGTTTTCACCGACGGCGGTATCCCAATGTCGAACGGCGCGGGACCGTTACCGGTCGACCGCGCCGCGCCAGCCCTTAGGCGAGCTTGATCTCGACGTCAACGCCAGCGGCGAGGTCCAGCTTCATCAGCGCATCGACCGTCTGCGGCGTCGGCTGGACGATATCCAGCATACGCTTATACGTGCGCACCTCGAACTGCTCGCGCGACTTCTTGTCGATGTGCGGGCCACGATTCACGGTGAACTTTTCGATGCGCGTCGGAAGGGGAATCGGACCGCGGATGAGCGCGCCGGTGCGGCGTGCGGTGTCGGCGATGTCGCCAGTGGCCTGATCGAGCACACGGTGATCGAACGCCTTCAGACGAATGCGGATATTGCTGTCCATAGTCCCTACCGATGCGAAAGAGCGGGCCCGTTTCCGGGCTCTTGCTGGTTGATGTTTAAACCGAAGGCGGGCCATTACGGGAGAGTCGGTAGAAATGCAACCGGGGGTTGCGGGTTTTCCCGCGCAAGTCGTCCGACGGCGAGGAACCATGCTACTTATCGATCCTCCCCCACCAGGGGGAGGTGTCGCCAAAGGCGACGGAGGGGGAGGCAAGCGATGCGGCTCGAAGGATCCCAAGACAGCCACACCAACGCCAAACGGCTACGCAAAAAGATGACGCCGCCGGAGATTGCACTTTGGCTAGCGCTACGCGGTAACGAAGAAGGCCTACGCTTCCGCCGACAGCACGCAGCCGGACGATACGTCCTCGACTTCTACTGCGCCCCAGCCCGTATCGC
>JAYVRZ010000440.1:0-6073 GCA_043775965.1 Sphingomonas sp. | reverse complement strand
GCGGTCATGCAGAGCTGCGACATCTATTTCTACGAGATGGCACGGCGGGTCGGCTACGACGCGATCGCCCCGGTCGCGCGCACGCTGGGGCTCGGCCAGAAGTTCGACCTGCCCTTCTCGACGCAGCGCTACGGCACGGTGCCCGATCCGGCGTGGAAGCTGAAGAAGTACAAGCATCCGTGGATCGTCGCGGATTCGCTCAATGCCGCGATCGGCCAGGGCTATGTCCTCGCCAACCCGTTGCAGCTCGCGGTGATGGCGGCGCGGATCGCCTCGGGCCGTGCGTTGCAGCCGAGCATACTGGCCAGCCAAGTCCACCGCGACGCCCTTGCCCTCGACATCGATTCCGAGCATCTCGCGCGGGTTCGCGACGCGATGTTCGGCGTGATCAACCAGGGCGGCACCGGTGGCGCGGCGAAACTGCTGATCCCTGGCGTCGCGATCGCCGGCAAGACCGGTACCGCGCAGGTCCGCCGCATCACGATGGCCGAACGCGCGTCGGGCGTGCTCAAGAACGGGCAGCTGCCGTTCAAGATGCGCGATCATGCGCTGTTCGTCGGCTTCGCGCCCGCGGATAACCCGCGCTATGCGCTGGCGGTCGTGCTCGAGCATAACGGCCACACGGTGCGCAATCTCGACACGCCGATGATCGGTCGCGACATCATGACCTATATGCTCGACCGCGACCGCGCGTTGAAATCGCTCGCCGAGGTCGAACCGACCTGGGGCGGCGACATTCGCACGCGGATGGCGGCGACCGCGGACGCATACCGCAAGGCGCAATCCGCGCCGCCGGCCGCGATCGCCACCAAGACCGACGCGACCGTGCCGAGCGACGCCCCCGCGGTCGAGAACGCGACCGACATGGCCAACGCCACGCAGGAAGCGCTCACCACCCCCGGCAACACCGTCGCCGAGGATGATTCGCGGGACCGCCAGCCATGACCTTATTCGAGCGGGCGCAATGAACCGGATCGTTCCAGAACCGCTCGCCAAGCTCCCCTGGCGAGTCATCCTGCTCGTCGTCGCGATCGGCTGTTTCGGGCAGGTCGTGCTCTATTCCGCGGCGGGCGGCTCGCTCCACCCATGGGCCCTGTCGCAGGGCATCCGCTTCTTCGTGCTGCTCGCCGGCGCGGTCGCGCTGTCCTACGTGCCCGAGCGCGTCTGGAAGGAAGGCGCATTGCCGACCTATGCGATCATCGTCGTGTCGCTGCTCGCGGTCGAACTGCTCGGCAAGGTCTCCGGCGGATCGCAGCGCTGGCTCGATCTCGGCGTGATCCGGCTGCAACCGTCCGAATTCATGAAGCCGGCGATCGTGCTGGCCTGCGCCAAGTTCTACGACATGCTCCCGCCCGGCGAGACGCGGCGGTTCGGCGCGGTGTGGCCGGCGGCGGTGCTGATCGGCGTTCCCGCGGCGCTGGTGATGCTGCAGCCCGATCTCGGCACCGCGCTGATGATCTGCGCGGGAGGCGCGACCGTCATGTTCCTGGCGGGCATCCCGCTGCGCCTGTTCGCGGGCGGCGCGATCGCCGCGGCGGTGGCGATCCCGCTCGCCATCAACTTCGCGCTGCACGATTACCAGCGCAACCGCATCCTGATCTTCCTCGATCCCGAGAGCGATCCGCTCGGCACCGGCTATCACATCAGCCAGTCGAAGATCGCGATCGGCTCGGGCGGGATCTGGGGCAAGGGCTTCCTGCAGGGCACGCAGAGCCATCTCGACTATCTCCCCGAAGGTCACACCGACTTCGTCTTCGCGACGATGGCGGAGGAATGGGGCCTGGTCGGCGGCTGCCTGTTGATCCTCGCGTTCATCCTGGTGATCCGCTGGGGCATCGAGGTCGGGCAACGCGCGCAGACCCGCTTCGGCCGCCTCACCGCCGCCGGGCTGTCGACGACGATCTTCTTCTACGTCGCGATCAACCTGATGATGGTGATGGGCCTGGCCCCCGTCGTCGGCATCCCCCTGCCGCTGGTGAGCTTCGGCAGTTCGGCACAGATGACGGTGCTGCTGTGCCTCGGCATCCTGATGTCGATCGACCGGCAGAACCGGAAGACGGTAGGCTGGTAAGCCATGTTCGTGGCGGATCTGCGAAAACGCGGTTCTTTTCGGGAAAAGCCAGGACTTTCGCCAAAAAGGGGTTGCGGCCCCCGACGAGTCTGCTAACAGCCCCCCTCCAGCAGCGGGGCGCCACACCAGGGCGCCATCAAAACCGCCCCGGAATGGACGCATAGCTCAGTTGGTAGAGCAGCTGACTCTTAATCAGCGGGTCCTTGGTTCGAGCCCAAGTGCGTCCACCATATTTTCGCAAGGATAAATCGCGCCGACTGCGCTACCCGGCGACGGGTACGACGCGGGTCGGGACGGACCCTGCGCGCCGCTCGCTTGACTTAGGCGCGCGTCCGGCGATGGTGTCGGCATGAAAGCCGTCCTGCCTGCCGCCGCGCGCGCATTGCTCGAACCGCATCTGCCTGCCGATCTCGATACCGCGTGGTTCGCGACGCCGGACGAGGCCAAGGCGATGATCGTCGATGCCGATATCGCGTGGGTCGACATGCAGCCGACCCGGCTCGTGACCGAGGCGCTTCACGCCGCCGGCCCCGGTCTGAAATGGGTGTCGACGATCTATGCGGGGCTCGACGCGTTTCCGCTCGCGTTGCTCGAGACGCGCGGCGTGACGCTGACCAACGGCGCCGGGATCAACGCCGTCGCGGTCGCCGAATATGCGGTGATGGGCGTGCTGGCGGCGGCCAAGCGGTTCGACGTCGTCGTGCGTGCGCAGGGTCGGCACGAGTGGCTCAAGGACGCTCCCGGCAAGATCGAACTGGCGGGCAGCACGGCGCTGGTGATCGGCTATGGCACGATCGGGCGCATGATCGGCGAGCGACTGGAAGCGTTCGGCGTCGCCGTCACGGGCGTGACCCGGACCGGTCGAGACGGCACGATCACGCCGGCGGAATGGCCCGCACGGCTCGGCGAATTCGACTGGGTGATCCTTGCCGCGCCATCGACCGGCGCGACGCAGGCGATGATCGGCAGCGACCAGCTGTCGCGGATGAAATCGTCGGCGTGGCTGGTGAACATCGCGCGTGGCGACATGATCGACGACACCGCGCTGATCGCTGCGCTGGAGCAAGGAACGATCGCGGGTGCGTTCCTCGACCCGACCAACCCCGAACCGTTGCCGGCCGGTCATGCTCTGTGGTCGGCGCCCAACGCGATCATCACGATGCATCTGTCGGGTCGCAGCCAGACGACGATGTTCGCGCGCGGTGCGGCCTTGTTCCTGAAGAACCTCGAGGCGTTGCTGGCGAACGAACCGATGCAGAACGTCGCGGATCTGACCGCCGGGTATTAGCAGCCGGATATCAGCAGCAGATGCTAGCGGCCGGTGTTGACCTGGCGCCCACGATTGTAGCTCTTGACGCCGCGGCGGCGCAGCTTGTCGGCACGGCGGCGCCGCGACGCGATGATCAGGATCGGCACGCCGATCGCCACGCCGGCGGCGATGATCGAGAAGGCGATGATGAGACGCATGGGAATGTCCATTCCACGCTCTTGGCAAAAGGACAGTCAGAACGCCATATAATTTTAAAACAGCTATGAGTGTGTCCAGCGGTCGCGAAGGCGGACAAGCCTCGAAAGCTTTACTTCATTGCGCGAAAAGCGGTTTTCCCGCATGGCCCGCCGCATTATTCATCGATCGGACGACACATCATGGCGGCGAACTGGGCCCCCGACAGCTGGACGCAACACGAAGCACGGCAGCTCCCTACTTATCCCGACGCGGCAGCACTGACCGCCGCGACCGACCAGCTTGCGACCTTCCCCCCGCTCGTCTTCGCAGGCGAGGCCCGCAACCTGACCGCGTCGCTGGCCGAAGTCGCCGCCGGACGCGCGTTCCTGCTCCAGGGCGGCGATTGCGCCGAGTCCTTCGCCGAGCATAGCGCCAACAACATCCGCGACACGTTCCGCGTGATCCTGCAGATGGCCGTGGTGCTCACCTTCGCGTCGAAGCTGCCGGTCGTGAAGCTCGGCCGGATGGCGGGCCAGTTCGCCAAGCCGCGCTCGACCGACACCGAGACGATCGACGGCGTCGAGCTGCCCTCGTACCGCGGCGACAACGTCAACGACATCGCGTTCACGGCCGAAGCACGCGCACCCGATCCGCAACGGATGATCCGCGCCTATTCGCAGTCGGCCGCGACGCTCAACCTGCTCCGTGCCTTTGCGCAGGGCGGATATGCGAACCTGCACCAGGTCCACCGGTGGACGCACGACTTCATGGGCCGCAGCCCCTGGTCGAAGAAATATGCCGAGACCGCGGACCGGATCGGCGAGGCGCTCGAGTTCATGGCCGCGTGCGGGATCGATCCCGAGACCGTGCCGCAGCTGGCGCAGACGCATTTCTATACCAGTCACGAGGCGCTGCTGCTCCAGTACGAGCAGGCGCTTACCCGGCAGGATTCGCTGACCGGCGACTGGTACGACACCAGCGCGCATTTCCTGTGGATCGGCGATCGGACCCGGTTCGAGGGATCGAGCCACGTCGAATATCTGCGTGGTATCGGCAACCCGATCGGCATCAAGTGCGGCCCGAGCCTGGAGCCCGATGCGCTGCTGCGGATGCTCGACACGCTCAATCCTGGCCGCGTGCCCGGCCGGATGACGCTGATCACGCGCTATGGCTATGACAAGATCGAGGCGAACCTGCCCCGCCTCGTCCGTGCCGTGACGCGCGAAGGCCATCCGGTGGTCTGGAGCTGCGACCCGATGCACGGCAACGTCGTCAAGGCCGCCAACGGCTACAAGACGCGGCCGTTCGACCGGATCCTCGCCGAAGTCCGCGGGTTCTTCGCGGTCCACCGTGCGGAAGGCACGCATGCCGGCGGTATCCATGCCGAGATGACCGGCCAGAACGTGACCGAGTGCACCGGCGGCGCGGTCGACGTGACCGAGCAATCGCTGGCGGATCGCTACCACACGCACTGCGACCCGCGCCTCAACGCCAGCCAGAGCCTCGAACTCGCCTTCCTGCTGGCCGAGATGCTCAACGACGAAATGGCCGAGCGCAAGAAGGTCGCCGCCTGAGAAGCTGCCTGAGAAAAAGATCGGGCGTCCAGGAATAGTCGGTAACCGTCTTGACGGCTGCCGGCCCATTCCGTAGACGCCCGGCTCTGCTACACGGCCCCTTCGTCTAGCGGTTAGGACGACGCCCTCTCACGGCGTAAGCACGAGTTCGATTCTCGTAGGGGTCACCAGCCACAAACTTTATGACGGGAATAGGTGGTCAGGCCGCTCTTTGTCGTTTCCTGGTACGGCAACTTGGTACCCCCAAAGCCGACATCGCGATCATACCGAAATGCCGGTTAAGCAAGAATTGGCTGGCCGCGGCCATGAAACGGGTCCGGTTGCGCGATCTGGAATCTCATCCCGATGTGGTCGATTATCGCCACCGACCTCCGACTCCCTTTAAACGTTAGTGAGTCGACAACGCATAGTCTAACGAGTTTGAACGCCAGCCGACGCAGCACGGTCCTCGATGCTTGTACGCCGAGGGACCTTCATGACACACGTCGAGCCCGGTCCGACGACTCCCTATGCGGTTGACCTGACGAGTTGTGACCGGGAACCGATCCATCACATCAATGCGATCCAGCCGATCGGCTTCCTCATCGCTCTGACGGCCGACTGGCGGATATCGCACGCCTCCGCCAACATCGTCGACTTTCTGGATATGCCAATCACCGCGGTCCTGGGGGCTGATCTGGGCAGTGTCTTCCAGACTGCGGCGATCCATACGATCCGCAACCGGCTGTCGCTACTGAACGGCCCCGATGCGATCGAGCGGAGCTTTGCCGTCCAGCTTCAAGACGATCGACCTGCCTATGATCTCGCGATCCACAGAACCGGCGATCTGATCGTCATCGAGGCCGAACCCAACACCTCCACGATCGACCTGAACGCCGGTTCGATGGTGCGGTCGATGTTGGGCAGGATGAAAGGGCAGACCAGCCTCGTGCATGAAGCAGCACGGCTGATGCAGGCGTTGACCGGCTTCGACCGGGTCAT
>JAYVRZ010000439.1:0-2702 GCA_043775965.1 Sphingomonas sp. | reverse complement strand
CCAGACCAGTAGGTCGTTCGCTGCGGTGACACCCCTCTAAGACCACCCCACCACACCGTCAAACACTTTCTTGCATATTTATGGCAAATTTTCCCCGGGCAGGCGTTTGTGGCGCCTTGGGGCTTGCAGCCGCCGTGCCGAGGCTGGCCTTGCGCTGTGCACGGCACTGGAGGCTTAAGGCCCTGTGAAGGCGATTACGCTACAGCGCCCATCACAATGTTCCATTCCGTAGCCGCCCCCGTTCCGGTCGCCGCAGTCGAACCCGATCTGTTACCGGATCAGGTGCGCAGCGCGCTCCTGTGGCGGTCGGGCAGTCATGTCGTCGCGCAGGCGATCCAGTGGAGTGCTACCTTCCTGGTGATCCGCATCCTCGCCCCCTCGGACTATGGCCTGTTCGCGATGTGCCAGGTGGTACTGACCTTTCTCGGGATGCTCGACGGCTATGGGCTGGCGAGCGGACTGATCCGCCAGAAGAGCGTCGGCGAGCGCGACATACGCCAGCTGTTCGGCATGCTGATCGTGCTGAACGCAGTGCTGGCGATCGCACAGGTCGCGATCGCGCCAGTAGCCGCGGCCTATTATCGGCAGCCGATCGTCGGCGACATGCTGCGGGTCCAGGCTCTGCTGTATCTGACGACACCGTTCATCGCGCTGCCCCATGCCTTGCTGTCCCGAGCGATGGATTTTCGGCACCAGGCTCGGGCGAACGTCATTGCGTCGATCGCGTCCGCCAGTGCCGCGCTCGGCGGTGCGCTTTACGGACTCGGCGTATGGACGCTGGTACTCGCGCCACTCGTGCTGTTCGGCGTGCGCGCGGTGCTGATGACCTGGGGCGCACGGTCGCTGCTATGGCCGAGCTTCGACTTTCGCGGTGCTGGCGGGATCGCCCGTTACGGCGCGGTGATCGCGGCGGGCCAGTTGTTCTGGGTCCTGCAGAGCCAGGCCGACGTGTTCATCGCCGGGCGCAGTTTCTCGGCGCACGCGCTCGGTGTCTATACGACCAGCCTGTTCCTGACGCAGATCTTCGTGGCGAAGTTCGTGCCGCCGCTGAACGAGGTCGCTTTCTCCGCCTATGCGCGACTGCAGGCCGACCCGGACGCGATCGGGCGCGCGTTCGTCAAGGCGGTGCGGCTGGTGATGATCGTCGCAATGCCGTTCTACATGGGATTGGCTGCGACCGCAGAGCCACTGGTGCTGACCATGCTCGGCGAGACGTGGCGCGAGACCGGGCCGATCGTCCGCCTGCTCGCGCTGGCGATGCCGTTCATGACGTTGCAGGTGTTGCTGGCGCCCGCATCCGGTGCGCGCGGGCGGCCGGGGATCGACGTGCAGAACGGCGCGATCGGCGCCGTCATCCTGATCGCGGCGTTCGCGGTGGGCGTCCGCTTCGGGCCGACCGGCATGGCCGTCGCCTGGATCGCAGCCTATCCCCTGTACCTGGCGATCAGCGCATCGCGGGTTTTGCCGGTGATCGGGGTGCGGGCGCGCGATGTTGCGCAGGCGGTCTTGCCGCCGGTGCTGGCGTCGATCGGGATGGCGTTGATCGTCGGCCTGGTTGATCGCGCCCTCCTCGATCGCGGACTCCTCGATCTCGGTCTGCCCGTGCTCGCGCCACCACGGCGCTTGGCGATACTGGTGAGCTTGGGAACCGCGGTCTATGCGGGCTGGCTGCTGGTGTTCGCGCGGGCGACGATCGGCGAACTGCTCGCGATCGCGCGCCGGCGCCCGGTCTCTGCCTAGCTCACGCCGACTGGATATAGTCGCGCATCGCCGCGGCATCGGCCTCGATCCGGTCGATGCGATATTTGACGAGGTCGCCGATCGAGACGAACCCGACCAGCGTATCGCCATCGATCACCGGCAGGTGGCGGATCCGCCGCTGAGTCATCAGCGACAGCGCACCGATCACCGAATCGTTGGAGCCGATCGACTTCACCGCGGTGGTCATCACCTCGCCGATCCGTCGTTCCAGCGCGGCCGGACCGTCCGATTGCAGGCAGTGGATGACATCGCGTTCGGAGAAGATGCCGACCACCCGGTCGCCGTCGAGCACCGGCGCCGCGCCGATCCGCTTGTCGGCGAGCAGGGCCACCGCCTCCGCCACGGTCGAATCGGGGTGCAGCGACGATACGCCTGCCCCGTGCTTGTCCTTCAGGATCGCCGCGATCGTCATCTTCGCCTCTCCTTGCGTCTGTTGCGCGTGGGTTGAGGAAACCATGTTTGCGCGGCAATGAAAAGCGATGACCGATCGCGTGCCTTCAGAACCGGCTCGACCGCAAGCCGAACTCGCCGCAGACGTGGCCGGCGATATGCCCGCCGGGCTCGGCGACCGGGACTATGCCGCGTTCGCCTGGGCGCGGTTTCGCGGGATCATGGCGTGGATGATCCTGGCAGCGGCGGTGTGCGTCGCAGGGGTGATCGTGGCGATGGCGCATCTGCAGGGTCCGCTCCACCTGGTGACGATACTGGCGGTGATCGGCGGGGTCGGCGGATCGGTGACGATGGCGGGGCTATTGATGGGGCTCGCGTTTCTCAGCTCGGGTAGCGGGCATGACGAGGACGTGACGCGGATCGACTGAGCGGTGGGAGCTTAGGCGGGGACTTCCGCGGGAATCGCGGACCTTCTTCCCTCTCTCGCCCGCGGCGGGGCCGGGGGTGGGCACGCGCTCTCGACGGGTGTGGACGCTGATGGCGCGCGCCCA
>JAYVRZ010000438.1:0-3908 GCA_043775965.1 Sphingomonas sp. | reverse complement strand
TGTTCTCCCGCGAAGGCGGGAGCCCAGTCTGGGTCCCCGCCTTCGCGGGGAAACAGTCTTCCCAAACACCACCCCGGCGGAGGCCGGGGCCCAATTGGGGAACGTCGCTGATCGAGGACGGCGATTCGTTACGCGGACTTTCCAATTGGGCCCCGGCCTTCGCCGGGGTGGTACATTTGGTTAATCAGAACCCAACCAGATCAGTCCGTCCGATGCTCGCCCTTGACCCACCGCACAGTCCCCGAAGACGCGCGCATCACCACGCTCTCGGTGGTCATCTTGCCCTTCTTCCGCTTCACGCCCGCCAGCAGCGAGCCATCGGTAACCCCCGTCGCCGCAAAGATGCAGTCGCCCTTCGCCAGTTCTGACAGGTCATACTGCTTGTCGAGGTCGGTAATCCCCCACTTCGCCGCACGACCACGCTCGTCGTCGTTGCGGAACAGCAGCCGGCCCTTGAACTGCCCGCCGACGCACCGCAGCGCCGCGCACGCCAGCACGCCCTCGGGCGCACCGCCCGAACCCATGTACACGTCGACCGTCGTCTCGGGATCGGACGTCGCGATCACGCCGGCGACGTCGCCGTCCCCGATCAGCATCACGCCGCAGCCGACCTGCCGCAGTTCGGCGATCAGCTTCTCGTGACGCGGGCGGTCGAGCACGCAGACGATCAGGTCGCGCGCCGGCACGCCCTTGGCGGCGGCGACGGCGTTGATGTTCTCGGTCGGCGTCTTGTCGAGATCGATGATGCCCTCGGGATAGCCCGGGCCAACCGCGATCTTGTCCATGTAGACGTCGGGCGCGTTGAGCAGGCCGCCCTCCTCGGCGATCGCCAGCACGGCAAGGCTGTTCGGCCCCGCGGTGGCGCAGATCGTCGTGCCTTCCAGAGGATCGAGCGCGATGTCGATCTTCGGACCGGTGCCGATCGCGGAGCCGACCTTCTCGCCGATGAACAGCATCGGTGCCTCGTCGCGCTCGCCCTCGCCGATCACGACGGTGCCGTCCATGTACAGCGAGTTGAGCGCCTCGCGCATCGCCTCGACCGCGGCCGCATCCGCCGCCTTCTCGTCACCGCGCCCGACGAGCGTGGACGCGGCGATCGCCGCAGCTTCGGTCACGCGGACCATTTCGAGGACGAGAACGCGGTCGAGAACCTGGCTGGCGGCAGCGGTCAAAATATTTCTCCTCGGTATGTTTCATCCCGGATAGGCAGCGGCCATCCGGTTGTCGACCCGATCAGTCCCTCAGCAGGTCATTGATCGAGGTTTTGGAACGAGTTTGCGCATCGACCCGCTTGACGATGACCGCGCAGTACAGCGCCGGCTTGCCGTCTCCGCCGCCGATCGAGCCCGGCACGACCACTGCGTAAGGCGGCACTTCGCCCTTGAAGACTTCGCCGGTCGCGCGGTCGATGATCTTGGTCGAGGCGCCGAGATACACGCCCATCGACAGCACTGCCCCTTCGCCGACCCGGACGCCCTCGGCCACTTCCGCACGCGCACCGATGAACGCGCCGTCGCCGATGATGACGGGATCGGCCTGCAACGGCTCCAACACGCCGCCGATGCCCGCACCGCCCGACAGATGGACGTTCTTGCCGATCTGCGCGCAGCTGCCGACGGTCGCCCAGGCGTCGACCATCGTCCCCTCGCCGACATACGCGCCGATGTTGACGAAGCTCGGCATCAGGATCGCCCCCTTGGCGATGAAGCTTCCGCGTCGCGCCACCGCACCCGGCACCACGCGGATGCCCGCCGCGCGGAACTCGGCCTCGCCCCAGCCCGCGAACTTCGACGGCACCTTGTCGAACGCCGGTGCACCACCCGACCCGCCATCGATCACAACATTGTCGTTGAGCCGGAACGAGAGCAAAACCGCCTTCTTCAGCCACTGGTTGACCTGCCAGCCATCTGCGGTCGGCTCGGCAACGCGCGCGGTCCCCGCATCCAGCATCGCCAGCGCGGACTCGACCGCGTCGCGCACTTCGCCCTTGGTATCCAGGCCAAGGTTCGCGCGGTCGTCCCAGGCGGCGTCGATGATGGTCTGCAAGGTCATGATGTCTCCAGGATGGTTTCGAGCCATGGCGCAAGCACCGGCACGGTGAAATCGATGTGATCGCGCGCCGCGTCGGGCGATTGCTCGGAGCCGTTGTCGATCCACACCGTCGTCATGCCGATCGCCTTGGCCGGCGTCAGGTTGCGCGCCATGTCGTCGGCGAACAGCGACTCCTTCGGATCGATATCGAACGCCGCGCAGAACCCGGCATAGGCCGACGCATGCGGTTTCGGCATCAGGTCCATCGCATGAATGTCATGGATCGCCTCGAAGCTGTCGTTCAGCCCGAGCCGCTCGAGGATCCGCGTCGCATACGGCGTGTCGCCATTGGTGAAGACGAGTTTCCGCCCCGGCAGCTTCGCGATCGCGGCCACCAACGGCGCATCATGTTCGATCACGTCCATCTCAATGTCATGGACATGCGCGAGGAACGCGTGCGGATCGACGTGGTGCTCGGTCATCAACCCCGACAGCGTCGTGCCGTGATTGTGGAAATACCCCTTCTGCACGCGCCGCGCCTCGTCGTGATCGAGGCCGAGCAGATCCTGGATGAACCCGGTCATCCGCGCATCGACCTGCGCGAACAGGTCCGCGCTCGCCGGGTACAGCGTGTTGTCGAGATCGAAGATCCAGTTGCGGACGTGGTCAAGGCGGGCAAGCATCGCGCGAACCTCTAGGCACCGCGACCGATCGGGGCAAGGCGACGGTGCCTCCATAACGTGCGGTGGACGCATCAGGGCTGGATAAGCTACCGTTCGGTACCTATCTCCCATCCATGACACGCTATTCCCTGCTCGATCTCGTCCCCGTCGTCGAAGGCGGCACGGTTTCTCAATCGCTTGCCAATGCGGCCGACCTTGCGCGCCACGCCGAGAGCGTCGGGTTCCAGCGCTACTGGGTCGCCGAACATCACGGCATGACCGGCATCGCCTCGGCCGCAACCGCCGTCGTGATCGCGCACGTCGCCGCCGCCACGAAGAATATCCGCGTCGGCTCGGGCGGCATCATGCTTCCCAACCACGCGCCTCTGGTGATCGCCGAGCAGTTCGGCACGCTCGACGCGCTGTTCCCCGGCCGCATCGATCTCGGTCTCGGCCGCGCGCCCGGCTCGGACCAGCGCGTCGCGCGCGCAATGCGCCGCACGCTGGAAACCGACGCCAACGCCTTCCCGCAGGACGTGATGGAGCTCCAGAGCTACTTCGCGAACGACGGCCAGACCGGCATCGTCGCGACCCCCGGCGCGGGTGCAGACGTCGAGATGTGGATCCTCGGTTCCAGCACGTTCGGGGCGCAACTGGCGGCGGCCCTCGGGTTGCCCTACGCGTTCGCCTCGCATTTCGCGCCCGATGCACTCGATGCCGCGCTGGCGATCTACCGCCGCGATTTCCGGCCGTCGGCGCGCCTCGCCAAGCCGCATGCGATGGCCGGCTTCAACGTGTTCGCCGCCGACACCGACGCCGAAGCCGAACTGCTCGCCAGTTCGCAGCAACAGTCGTTCGTCGCGCTGCGCACCGGCAACCCGCGTCAATTGCCGCCACCGGTCGCAGGCTATCGCGACTCGCTCGGCGCGCAGGGCAACCAGATCCTCGGCCATGTCCTGCAATGCTCGGCCGTCGGCAGCCCCGCCAAGGTCGCGCGCGGCATCGCCGACTTCGTCGCGCGCACGGGGATAGACGAGGTAATGGTGACGAGTGCAATCTACGACCACGAAGCCCGCAAGCGGAGCCTCTCGATCACCGCCGACGTGATGCAGGAGCTCAGAATCGCGGCGTGAGCAGTTCGCTCCCTTGAGTGAAACCACCCCGGCGAAGGCCGGGGCCCAATTGGAAAGGTCGCAGTAACGAAGCGCGATCGGC
>JAYVRZ010000437.1:0-8163 GCA_043775965.1 Sphingomonas sp. | reverse complement strand
CCCGCTCGCGAACGATCTCGCACCCGACGCGAGCGTCGGGATACACGTCGGCCTTCACCGTCCGCACCTTCACCCGCCGCACCCTCGCATCCGCCAGGCACAGTGCCGCGATCCCCTCGCACAGCGTCTCCTGCAACGCGATCGGCCGCTCCGCGACCATCGCCAGGATCCCGGTCCGCACGAAATCATAATCGAGCACCTCCTCGATCGCATCGTCGCGCGGCGCCGCAGGATACACGACCGTCATCTCGACCGACACGAGCACGCGCTGCGGCGCGACTTCGTGCGGGTGGATGCCGAGCCGCATCATCACCGCGAACCCGTCGAGGATCGTCGTGAACTCAGCCATTGCGTCCCCCCTGGTCGCGATCAAACATCACGTCGCCGTCACGGCGCAAAAACCTTTGCCCGCAGTCGACGAAGACATTCTGCCCGGTCACGCCCTTTGCGGTCAGCAGCCACGCCACCGCATCGGCGACCGCCTCCGCCCCGACCGGGCGCCTGAGCAGATTGTCGCTCGCCACCGCCGCGAACTCCGCCTCGGTCTGGTCGCCGCTCGGCAGGGTCAGCCCCGGCGACACCGCGTTCACCGCGATCCGTGGGCCGAGCGCCTGCGCCAGCATCGTCGTCGCCCCCTCCAGCGCGATCTTCCCGCAGCTGTACGAGAAGAAGTCGGGGTTGAGGTTCGCGACTTTCTGGTCGAGCACGTTGACCACCGCCCCGTCCGCCAAATCGTCCTGCGACGCCATTGCCGAGGCGAGCAGCACCGGCGCCCCGCAATTGATCGCGCCAAGCTCGGCGAACAGCACCGGATCGACGCTCGGCGGCCGATCGAACTCGAACCGCGATGCGCAATTCACCAGCCCGTCGATCGGCCCGCCGATCGCCGTGCGTGCCGCTGCGAACAGATCGCCGATCGCGCCGAGGTCGCTGAGATCGCCCGCCACCGCAGCAGCCCGACCGCCGCCCTCGACGATTTCCGCAACCAGCGCCGCCGCCTCGTCGCGCGAATGCCCTTGGTGCACCACCACCGCGTGACCGTCCGCCGCCAGCCGCCGCACGATCGCCGCGCCTAGCCGCTTTGCCCCGCCGGTCACCAGCACGGTCCGCTGCATCAGGCGCGTTGCCCCATCAGCGCGAGCACTTCCTTGCGGCTGCGCTCGTCGTCGCGGAACACGCCCATCATCCGGCTGGTCACCATCGTCACCCCCGGCGTCCGCACACCGCGCGCGGTCATGCAGGCATGGCTCGCCTCGATCACCACCGCGACGCCCTGCGGCTTGAGGTTTTCCCAGATGCAGTCGGCCACCTCGGCGGTCAGCCGCTCCTGCACCTGCAACCGCCGCGCGAAGCCGTGCAGCACGCGCGCCAGCTTCGAGATACCGACGACGTGATCGCGCGGCAGATACGCGATGTGCGCCTTGCCGATGATCGGCGCCATGTGGTGCTCGCAATGCGACTGGAACGGGATGTCCTTCAGCAGGACGATCTCGTCATACCCGCCGACCTCCTCGAACACGCGTTCCAGGTGATGCGCGGGATCGTCGCCATAGCCAGCACAATATTCCTTCCACGCGCGTGCGACTCGCCGCGGCGTATCGATGAGACCTTCGCGCGTCGGATCATCGCCCGACCAGCGGATCAGAGTCTTGATCGCATCGGCGACATCCTGCGGGACGACGACCTTGCCGTCCTCGCCGAGCGCATCGCCACCGACGGGCAGCGGCTCAATCGACATCGAAGGTTGCCGTAGCGTCATGGCCGATCACCGTAACATAAGTTCGAATTTGCAACTGTTTCATCCTGCGTTCCTGCTGAATTTGCCCCCGCTTTACCTCAGAAAAAAGCGTTGACGACTCCGGTTTTTGATCGCCTATTGAGCATACCTGATAATCGAAACTGTGAACGGCAAAGACCGACGCGGTTCAGGGAGAGGATAGATCATGGCAAAGTTCGAACTGCTCGCCGCGTCGGCGATGATACTCCTGCCTGTTGTTCCGGCAGTTGCCCAGACCGCTACTACCAGTTCCGCGCAAAATACCGCCCCGACGAACGGTCCCGGCCAGGAGGCGGTCACCCCGGTGGCGAGCGAGCAGCAGCCCGCTACCGTCTACGGCTCGCAGGATATCGTCGTCACTGCGCAACGCCAATCGCAGCGTTTGCAGGACGTGCCGATCGCGGTCAGCGCCTTTACCGCCGAGAATTTGGAGAAGCAGCAGATCGTCAACCCGATCGCGCTGCAGCAGACCCTGCCGAACGTCACCTTCACCAAGACCAACTTCACGTCGTCCAGCTTCACGATCCGCGGCATCGGCGATCTGTGTGTCGGCGCGAGCTGCGACAGCGCGACCGCGATCCATGTCAACGACATGCCGCTCGTATCGACCCGATTGTTCGAATCCGAATTCTACGATCTCGAGCGCGTCGAAGTGCTGCGCGGGCCGCAGGGTACGCTGTTCGGCCGCAACGCCACCGCGGGCGTCGTCAACTTCATCACCGCGAAACCCGACCTGTCGGGCATCCATGCGGCCGGCGAGTTCGAATACGGCAATTACGATTCGAAGCGCGTGAAGGGCATGTTCAACCTGCCGCTGACCGACACGATCGGCATCCGCGTCGCCGGCCAGTATCTCAAGCGCGATGGCTACACCAAGAATCTGTTCGACGGCGGCCGGATCGACGATCGCGATCTCTATTCGGTCCGCGGCACGCTGTCCTGGGAGCCGGACAGCGATACCCGCGTCGACCTGATCGGCTATTATTTCCACGAGCGCGACAATCGCTCGCGTATCCAGAAACAGCTTTGCCACCGCGATCCGACCGGCGTGCTGGGCTGCCTCCCCGACCGGCTCGACTATGGCACGACCAACGGAAACTCGACGCTAGCCGCGGTGTATTCCTCCAGCGAATTTTACCGTTTCGCGCTCGGCGCCGCGTTCACCCCCTACGCGCTGCAGAGCCTCTACGGACGCGATACCTACACCGGGGTGGTCAACCCGACCGACGTGCGCACCGTCAACATCGATTACAAGCCGACCTATTTCAGCGACGAAGAGCAATATACCGCGAAGATCTTCCACGATTTCGGCCCGGTCTCGTTCAACTTCACCGGCGGCTATGCGCGCAACTCGGTAGACTCGACCAACGACTATAACCTCGCGGTCGAGAACCCGCTCGGCGCCAATGTCGGGGCGCTGACGCTGATCGGCGCGTCGAAGGCGCCCGGCGCAGCGTTCCCGGGGGGCGTCAATCCGTTCACCAACGCCGTCGCCGCGCTGTTCCCGAACGGCAATACGAGCACGATCTGCCAGTCCGCCCCCGGCCCCGATCTGGGCGTGTTCAGCGGCAGCAGCCTGTGCGGGCCGAGCAGCCAGGACGTTGATCGCTCCAACGCCCAGTCGCGGCAATTCTCGGCGGAGGCGCATATCGACAGCCGCTTCGACGGGATGTTCAACTTCCTGATCGGCGGGATCTATCTCGACCAGAAGATTCGCGACAACAGCTATTACGTCACCGCCTTCCCGCTCGATTACGGCGCGGCGGTCATCGGTGCCGCCAACGTCCTGGGCGCCCGCGTCGCCGGCGCGACGTTGCCGAATTCGTTCGGCTCGACGCCGTTCTATCGCAGCTTCACGGATTCGGTGCGGCTCAAGTCCTACGGGATCTTCGGCGAAACCTATTTCGATTTTACCGACAAGCTGAAGCTGACGCTCGGGTTGCGCTACAATCATGACGAGAAGGAGGTTCGTGCGCGCACCTCGTTCATCTTCGACAACAAGAGCCGGACTCTGGTCGGCGCGAACGGCCAGCCGGTCCGCGACGCAGAGGGTAACGCGATCGTGGTGTCTGCGGTCGCAACCGCGCTCAACCCGTACGGCACCAACGCGCTCGAGAATGCGATCAACTACGCATCGCTCGATTACGACCCCTTCACCGCGGGCAACCAGCCGTTCGGCGTCGCCAACGTCTCGTTCGGGCGTCTAACCGGGCGGGCGGTGCTCGAATACAAGATCAAGCCGGACAATCTGGTCTACGCATCCTATTCGCGCGGCTACAAGTCGGGCGGCATCAACCCGCCGCTGTCGCCGGTGTTCGCGGTCGACCAGGCGTTCAAACCGGAATCTGTCGACTCGTTCGAGATCGGATCCAAGAACAGTTTCCTGAACCGGACGCTGCAACTCAACCTCACCGGTTTCTACTACAAGTACAAACAGCTCCAGTTGAGCCGGATCGTCGCGCGGACAGCCGTCAACGACAACATCAACGCGGATATCTACGGCGTCGAGGCGGAAGCGATCATGCGGCCGTCTTCGAATTTCACCGTCAACATGAACTTCAGCTATCTGAAGTCGAAGGTGACGGGCGACAAGTTCATCGGCAATCCGCAGGATCCGTCGGGCGGCCGCGCCGATGCGGTGATCATCAAGGACATCACCAACGCCTCGAACTGCGCAGTGCGACCGACCACCCCGGGCAATGCGGCCGGCGTCAACGCGTTCGTCGGCGCGGTGAACTCGGCCCTCGGACTGCGCGCGCCGACCGCGCTGCTGACCAACGGGACCACAGGCGCATATTCGGTGTGCGACGCACTCGCCGCCGCGACCGCCGGCGCGCTGGCCAACTACAATCCCGCGCTGGCGGCGTTGCAGGCCCCGCTCAATGCCGGGTTCGGCACGAATGCCAACGGCGCGCTGCCGTTCGTGGTCGATCGCAGCGGCGTGCTGGTCAACATCCGCGGCAACGAGCTACCCCAGGCCCCGCGCTACAAATTCTCGGCGGGCGCGCAATATGTGGCCGAGCTCGGCGACTTCACGCTCGTGCCGCGGGTCGACCTCGCCTACACCGGCGGCTTCTCGGCGAACATCTTCAACGAGAACATCAACCGCGTGCAGGGCTATGAAGTGGTCAACGCGCAGGTCCAGTTGAACGGCCCCGGCGAGCGCTTCTACCTGCGCGGCTTCGTCCAGAACCTCACCAAGAACGACGCGATCACCGGCCAGTATGTGACCGACCAGTCGTCCGGCCTGTTCACCAACATCTTCACCGTCGAGCCACGCCGTTACGGGGTCGCCGCCGGGTTCAAGTTCTGACGTGGTCCCCGTCGTCCTAGTCTGTGCCGGGATGACGGGGACCGCTAGATCGGGGACGACCTACGCCAACCGCTCGGCATGCCACGCGACATGGTCCGCCATGAACGTCGAGATGAAGTTATAGCTGTGATCATACCCCGCCTGCATCCGCAGCGTCAGGTCGATCCCAGCCGCCGCGCAAGCCTCGGCCAGCAGCTCCGGCTTCAGCTGGTCGGCGAGGAATCCGTCCGCGTCGCCTTGATCGATCAGGATCGAAGAGACCCGCGCGCCGTCCTCGATCAGCGCACAGGCATCGTAGGACCGCCACGCCGACCGATCCTGGCCGAGATACCCGCCAAGCGCCTTCTCCCCCCAGGCGCACTGTAGCGGTGCCACGATCGGCGCGAACGCCGACACGCTGCGAAAGCGGTCCGGATTGCGTAATGCGATCGTCAGCGCGCCGTGACCGCCCATCGAATGCCCGGCGATCCCCTGCCGCGTCATATCCGCCATCGCGAACTCGGCTGCGATCAACGCGGGAAGCTCGTCCTCGACATAGGTCCGCATCTGGAAGTTCGCGGCCCAGGGCGCCTGGGTCGCATCGACGTAGAAGCCGGCGCCCTTGCCGAAGTCATACGCATCGTCGTCGGGAACGTCGTCGCCCCGCGGCGACGTGTCCGGCGCGACCAGGATCACGCCGAGTTCCGCGCACGCGCGCCGATACTCGCCCTTGTCCATGACGTTGGCGTGGGTGCAGGTCAGCCCGGACAGGAACCACAATACCGGGAGCCGCGCGCCCTCGTCATGCGGCGGGACGTAGACCGCGAACGTCATGTCGGTGCCGGTTGCGGTCGAGGCATGGCGGTACACGCCCTGGACGCCGCCATAGGCCTTGCTGGTGGATACCGTCTCCATCACGAGATCCGATGCGTCGCGCACAGCTTGTTGCCGGCCGGGTCGCGCAGATAGGCGAGATACAGCGTGCGCCCCGCGGTGCCACTGCGAATGGCCGGCGGGTTTTCACACGCCGTTCCGCCATGCGCGAGTCCGGCGGCATGCCACGCGTCGGCAGCTTCCGGAGACGCCGCGACGAACCCCAAGGTGGTGCCGTTGCCGTGGCTCGCGGGCTCGCCGTCGATCGGCCGGGTGACCAGGAAGCGGCTGCCGGCATGGGCATACACCACCCGCCCCCATTCATCGACGATACCCTCGGGCACGCCGAGCGCGCCCAGCGCCGCGTCGTAGAACGTCTTCGAGGCGGCGATGTCGTCGGCGCCGATCATCACGTGGCTGAACATTGGCGTGGTCCTCAGTAGATCACGACGGAGCGGATGCTCTCGCCGGCGTGCATCAGGTCGAACCCCTTGTTGATCTCGTCGAGCGTCAGGCGGTGGGTGATCATCGGGTCGATCTCGATCATCCCGTTCATGTACCAGTCGACGATCTTCGGCGTATCGGTCCGCCCGCGCGCGCCGCCGAACGCGGTGCCGCGCCAGTTGCGCCCGGTGACCAGCTGGAACGGCCGCGTCGAGATTTCCTTGCCCGCCTCGGCCACGCCGATCACGATCGAGGTGCCCCAGCCGCGATGGCATGCCTCCAGTGCCTGCCGCATCACGGTCGTGTTGCCGGTCGCATCGAACGTGTAGTCCGCGCCGCCATCGGTGAGCGCGACAATGTGCTGGACGATATCGCCGACATCGTTGGGGTTGGCGAAGTGCGTCATGCCGAAGCGGCGCCCCCATTCCTCGCGGTCGGGGTTGATGTCGACGCCGACGATCATCCCCGCGCCGGCAAGCCGCGCACCCTGGATCACGTTCAGCCCGATCCCGCCGAGCCCGAACACCACGACCGTGTCGCCCGGCTGGACCTTCGCCGTGTGCACGACCGCGCCGACGCCCGTGGTCACGCCGCAGCCGACGTAGCACGAGGTGTCGAACGGCGCGTCCTCGCGGATCTTCGCGACCGCGATCTCGGGCAACACGGTGAAGTTCGAGAAGGTCGAGCAACCCATGTAATGGAAGATCGGCTGGCCCTTGTAGCTGAAGCGGGTCGTGCCGTCGGGCATCAGGCCCTTGCCTTGCGTCGCGCGGATCGCGGTGCACAGGTTGGTCTTGCCGCTGAGGCACGACTTACACTGGCGGCATTCCGGCGTGTAGAGCGGGATGACGTGATCGCCGACCGCGACGCTGGTCACGCCCGCGCCCACTTCGCGGACGATGCCGGCACCTTCATGGCCGAGAACGCTGGGAAACAACCCTTCCGAATCAAGCCCGTCGAGCGTGTACGCGTCCGTATGGCAGATGCCCGTCGCCATGATTTCGACGAGGACTTCGCCGAATTTCGGGCCATCGAGGTCGAGTTCGACGATCTCGAGCGGTTTTTTTGCCTCGAAGGCTACGGCGGCGCGGGTCTTCATCGGTCGGTCTCCTTGATTGCCGCCCTGATGCCCCGCGGCCCCCGCCTTCGCAACCCGCCGCCGATGCAACCAAAGCGCGCCTCCCGCGCTTGATCCTTGCATATCAAGGAGATGGCAGCGTGAAGGATCCAAAGAAGGGCGACGAGGTCACGTGGAAATCGCATGGCGGCGAGGCGCACGGCACGGTCGAAAAGAAGCAGACCAGCGACACCAAGATCAAGAGCCACACCGTCCGCGCCTCCAAGGAGGAGCCGCAATACATCGTAAAGAGTGACAAGGGCGGCAAGGCAGCGCACAAGGCGGACGCGCTCACCAAGGCGTGAACATGCGCGCAGTGCCTAACGCACGCGTGCAACAGGAAGGAATGCTTATGGCTACAGCTCCCAAGACCGGCGGCATCCACGCCCCCGTCCAGCCCTCTCCCGAGCTCGGCGAGATCGTTGGTAACGATCGCCTGCCGCGCAGCGAAGTGATCAGCAAGGTGTGGGTCTACATCAAGGCACACAATCTCCAGAATCCGGAGAACAAGCGCGAGATCCTCGCCGACGAGAAGCTGAAGAAGGTCTTCGGCCGTGACAAGTGCACGATGTTCGAGATGAACAAGTACATCTCGCAGCACGTCAAGGCGTAACCGCCTGCACCGCACGGCGAACGGCGACGGCGGTTCGATCGCGAACC
>JAYVRZ010000436.1:0-7192 GCA_043775965.1 Sphingomonas sp. | reverse complement strand
CGACGCCAGCCCGGCCGGCGGGCCAACGGCCCGTCCGATGACGCGGGATTTACTCCCGCGTCGCGCTCTTCGGTCAACGCATGCTGATATGTAAAGCTTGTTTCCCGCGAAGGCGGGGATCCAGACTGGGCTCCCGCCTTCGCGGGAGAACAAGGCAGCCGCAGTGATTGCCCTAGACCTTGCCTATGTCCGGTCGGGACAACTGCCAACAGTCACACGCTTCAAAACCGAACGCTATCCGCCACAACGCGCGCAGCCGCCGCGCTGCGCTCATAATAGTACAGGCTCGGCGCCTCGTACGTCACCAGATACAGCTTCCCGCCGATCACCGCACCGCGCGCTTCGCCACGCCGCAGCAGCGTCTCGGTCTGTTTCGAGAAGGTGTAGGTGAAGCGCACGCCCTTGTTGCCGGCGAACTGGATCGGCGCGATCGTGTCGATCGCCATCGAAGACGCATCGCGCGCGATACGGTAGCTGTTTTCGAGCAGCACCGGGATGTCTGTGATCAGCATCGTCGCCGAGACCTTCGGCAACGGCCTGTTCTTCCTGTCGACCTCGCGGAACAGTGGCCTGCCGGACTCGATGCCGCCATAAAAGCTCAGGTCGTTCAGTTCGTCGCCGTCCTGCGTCCAGGTTTCGGCGTTGCGACCGGGGCGCTCGGACAGCTTGTTCCACTCCGCCCCCGGCTGCACGGTCATCGCCGACTTGGCGACGGCGATGCGCTGGCCGGCGGGAATGAGCTTGTTGCCGGCCGCGACGGGGGCCGCAAGCGAGAGCGATGCGACCGCGGCAAGCACGGCGAGTTTCTTGGACATGGTCATCCTTCTTACGAAATCAGCGTGGCGATGAGCGCGGCATCGGTCGCGGTCGGCTTGAGGCGGAGATACGTCGCGAGCGCGGCTTGGCCTTCGGCAACCTGCTGGCTACGGAGCAGCGCCAGGCCCAGGCCGCGATACGCCTCGGGCGGGGCGTCGCCCTTGCCGATCGCCTCCTGGTAGAATTGCGCGGCACTGACGAGGTCGCGGGGATTGCCGCGCTCACGGTACAGGTCGCCACGAGCGCAAAGCAACGGCGTCGTCCAGCCGGTACCGTCCGCCAGATTGGCGAGCAGATACTCGCTGCCGCCGAAGTCGTTGAGCTTGATCTGGTCGTTGAGGAAGATCGGCAACCACTTCGCCATCGCCGCCTGATGCGTATCGGCGACCGGCGGCTTGACGTCGTGCGCCTCGATCGACGCGGCGCGGAGATAGGTTGCACGCGCGAGATCGGTCGGATGGGTGGCGAATACACCCGCGACGTATTTGTGCTGCGCCCTGCCCCTGCGACCAATCGCGGTGGCATCGGCCTCGCCCATGACATGCTCCCAGACGTCGGCGGCGGCCGAAGACGGATATTGCGAGCGCGCGAGATACTGGAAGCCGGTCATGTCGGCCTCGCGCTCCTGATCCCGGCTGAAAGCGTACATCTGGCCCACCACGGAGTATTGAATGTTGGCACTATTGCGAATGAGGATCGACGCCCACGCCATGATGTCGGTGCCGGTGCGGTGGCTCTTGAAGTCCTTGAGCGAATGTCTGAGCTCGAAATGGCCGAACTCGTGGCCGAGGATCGCCCCCAGCTCGGCTTCGCTGCGAACGCGGAGCAGCAGTCCGGTCCACACCACCATCGCGCCGTTTGGCGTCATGTACGCGTTGAACGCCGGCACCTCGTCGATATAGAGCCGGACCGATCGGCACCGATCCTCGCCGACGGTCCGGCAAAGCACGCCGCGGACATAGGCGTTGAGCGCTGGGTCCTTGATGAGCGACCGGGAGTCGCGCTGCACCCGCTCGCGCTCGTCCGCCTCCATCCATATCCCGCGCTCGTCGACCGTCGTCGGGGTATAGGCCTGCGTATAGGTCGGAAGCGGCGGGCGCTTTTCGGCAGCGAGCGCGGACGTACCGATCACGGTCGCGAGCAGGAGCCCGACCATCGAGATCCGCATGTCAGTGCGCCGAAGCGATGGCGGGCGCGCCGGCAATCGGAGCTTCGACCGGCTTCCCCGGAAAGCCCTCCAGCAACTGCCGCACGCGCTTGTCCGCACCCTCCGCGTCACGGACATCCCCGCCCATCTGCATATCGGCGTTCAGCCAGACGAGTTCGCCGGTGCGAAGATCGACAAGCCCGGCAAAACCCTTGTGGAGGCCTGCGGTGATCGGAACGCGTGCCATCGCCGCAAAGACTTGCAGTATCTTTCGTCCGGTCGAACCGAAGTGATCCTCTGTCGTGACGAACAGCGCGTAGTCCGCCTTGTCGAGGCCGGGCAGCGTGCGGACATCGGGGCCGAGCCCCCATTCGAACTGGTCCTTGCGCTTCTTGGTCGGCAAGCGATTGCCCTTGAAGAACTCATACTCGATCACCGACGACGCGACCGCGCCGAACAGTTCATGATACTCCGCGACCTTGGCTGAACCCGCACCGACCGGATCGACATAGCCGACGACGCTGTTGCCGAGACCCGTCTGTGCCTTGGCGAGCGCGGTGGCGATGTTCTCCTTCGCCTGATCGGTCCAGTCGGCGTTCGGCTCGTACATCCCGCCGGTCGACTGCGCCCCGACCCGGATCGACGGCCGCATCAGCACGATCCGTGCCGTACCGGGCGCCAGGACGAAACCGGGCTTGAGCCCCGTCTTCTCCTGCGCATACGCCGGCGCGATCGCCGAAACCGCGAGCATCAGCGCGACCAGCGTCGCACGGCACAAAAGTATCATACCCACCCCTGTTCTCGGATGCCCCCATCCGATTGAGGCATATTAGAGCCAGAGCACCCCGTTGGCCGAGGATTATCTGGTTCAAAACGAGTGCTTTCCGGCCTCCAGGGGCCGATCCATTGCTTTGCGCACCCCAGACGCGCTCGATCAGTAAATGGGGGCGAACAAAATGTCCGTCGGTGCGCCATATGTGTCACTTCGACGACGAGCGCGGAATAGATACCTTTACTTGGGCCGTGATTTCATCCGGTAAATCAAAATATATTTTACTCGCTCAACATAACAACCACAGCTCGCCCGGTGATAGATTTGTTCATTATCATCGATTTGCCAGGCGTGCTCCCCACCAGCTAGATGGTACTGCATTTGTTTTACGTTTGATTAACCGTAGCCAGTTATATTGTGCTAACATTTGTAGAACATCCGCGTTCAAGACGTTGCGTAGTTACCAATACGCCAATCGAATATGACGTCCGGCGTTTTCGGTAAATTCTATGTACCCCATGACCAGCTTGACACGCATGCAACCGTATTCAGCAATCCGCCTACAGGAAATGACTGATGCCCCTGACGATCACGGCCCTAAAAAAATCGCTTGAGCATGCCGATCACTTGCGTTCGGGCATTGCGACGGCTCGTCCATCCCCGGTTTCAACCGAAGCCGGTCATCGTATCTTGTTCCTCGACCTTGAGAATGCAGCCGCCAACGGCGTTCGTCGTGAACTCGAAGAAATGGGCCACAAAACCGCATGGATCGGCTTGGCCAGCGAAGAACGCGCCGGACTCGCGTTTCAACCAGACCTGATCGTGGTGAACCCCGATGCCTCGATCGGCAATCGTCACGCGTTCATCGCACTGTTGGACAAAGAACAGTTTTCCGGGACATTAACGCTGTTGCGGCCTAGTGTGCATTTCCGGGATGCGATCGCGCTGGCGGAACAGTCCGGGATAGATAACGTCGACTGGCTCGACGCACCTTTTACCGCAGAAGACATAGCCGACCGCCTGCCCCATGTTGCGCGAAAACCGCATGACGGCGACATCGGCGACCGCCACTTCCTGTCCTGGCTAATCCAGCAGGGTCGGCTGCTGCCCAATCTCACGCATGAATTCCATCAGAAGCGCAGCCTGCACGACGACAGCATCGCCGGATACGAAACGCTGACGCGGTTGCGCAATCGGCCTTCGCTTAACCCCGAGCATATCTTCGCGCCCTCGACTATCCTCTCGCTGGAGATCGCAGCGACATCGCTGGCAATAGAAGCGGCGGCGCGCCTGCTCGCGGCGCTGGCTGCAGACGGCAGGCTGGTGCCGGTCGCGGTCAATTGCAGTGCCGCAGTGCTCGCGCATCCCGATTTCGTCGCCGCGCTGCCGATCCTGCTTCGACGCCATAATGTCTTGCCTGGGATGCTCGGGATCGAACTCACCGAAATCAGCTATTCGGGGCTCGACGGTCGACTGCTGGAAAACATGCACGAGCTTGGGACGATGGGGATACCGATCTCGCTCGACGATTTCGGCAAGGGCGCGACCAACTTCGACCGCATCTCCGAGTTGCCGGTCTCGGAAGTCAAGATCGACCGGAAGATCTTCCAGAAATGCCGCAAAGGCGAGTTCCCGCCGTCACTGCTAAGGGAGATCATCGATTATTGCCGAAGCCGGTCGATCGGAACCGTGATCGAGGGCATCGAGACTGCCGACGATCTCGTCCTGGCAAAATCGCTTGGTGCGGACTGTGGACAAGGCTTTTACTGGGGAAAACCTGTGCCGATTGAATCGATCGTACCCCATCATGGTGCCTGACATCAGGTTCGGCCGCTTTATAGGCCGGACGCTCGAGGAGGCTGAGCCCGTTGCTACCAGTACGGCCGAAAGCGAGCGGCCGTCGATGCGGCTCGAACTTCGCGAGGTTGAGGGGCTCGACCTTTCGCCACCCCTCGTGCTGACGGGTTCCTGGGCGTGGCTGCTGTTCCATAAGGCGGGCGAACTGATCAGCTACTCCGACGGCTACGCCACGCGGTCGGCCTGCCATGCCGCGGCGAAGCAGATCGCCTGGCCGGTCGACGTCTTCGAGTAGCGCGCGGCGCGTCGAACACGCATAGCGAGCTTGGACTCGAACGCCGGTTGCCGCCCCCCGCGTTTTCGGCTATGCGCGCCACCTTCCACCGTAATTGCTGGAAATCTGCGGGAGGTCGCCGGAAGGTGGCCGTCATCACCGCTAGACTCACCGGGAGGCTCGCTTACGCGTTCGCCGCCCTTGAAAAGAGAGTGACATGGCTAAAAAGATTACCGGATACATCAAGCTGCAGGTGCCTGCAGGCGAGGCAAAGCCCGCGCCGCCGATCGGGCCTGCGCTGGGTCAGCGCGGCGTGAACATCATGGAGTTCTGCAAGGCGTTCAACGCCGGCACGAGCGAACTGAAGAAGGGCATGCCGATCCCGACCGTCATCACGGTCTATGCGGATCGCTCGTTCTCGTTCGAGACCAAGACCCCGCCTGCCTCGTACCTGATCAAGGAGGCCGCCGGTCTCAAGTCGGGTTCCAAGGAGCCGGGCAAGGTCGTCGCCGGCACGATCAAGCGCTCACAGCTGAGCGAAATCGCCACGACGAAGATGAAGGACCTCAACGCCAACGATATCGAGGCTGCGACCAAGATCATCGAAGGCAGCGCCCGCGCAATGGGCCTCGAAGTGGTGGAAGGCTGAGATCATGGCTAAGCTGAGCAAGAAGCAGAAGGCCGTCACGGTCGACCTCGTCAAGCTGCACGGCATCGACGAGGCCATCGGTCTCGCACGGTCGGGCGCCACGTCGAAGTTCGACGAGACGATCGAAGTCGCGCTGAACCTGGGCGTCGATCCGCGTCACGCAGACCAGATGGTCCGCGGCGTCGTCACGCTGCCCAAGGGCACCGGCAAGACCGTCCGCGTCGGCGTGTTCGCCCGCGGCGCGAAGGCTGAGGAAGCACTCGCGGCAGGCGCAGACGTGGTCGGCGCCGAAGACCTGATGGAAATCATCCAGGGTGGCACGATCGATTTCGATCGCTGCATCGCGACCCCGGACATGATGGGCATCGTCGGTCGCCTCGGCAAGGTGCTGGGTCCCAAGGGCCTGATGCCGAACCCGAAGCTCGGCACGGTGACGATGAACGTCGCCGCGGCGGTTCAGGCGGCCAAGGGCGGCCAGATCGAATACCGCGTGGAAAAGGCCGGCATCATCCATTCGGGCATCGGCAAGGCGTCGTTCCCGGCGGAAGACCTGCGCGCGAACTTCGACGCACTGGTCGACGCGGTGGTCAAGGCCAAGCCGACCGGCGCCAAGGGCAAGTACGTCCAGAAGGTCGCGATCTCGTCGACGATGGGTGTCGGCATCAAGGTCGATACGGCTGAGGTTGCTGGGGCGTAAGCCCGAGCCGCACGGAATCAGCGCAAGCTGATCCCGAGACGGCGACAGGCCGGCCGGCGCGGGAAACCGCGACCGACGAGGACGGGATTTACTCCCGTCCTGCCGCAGGAGTTGAAAAGGGCTGGGAGCGATCCTGGCCCTTTTTGCATGTAGGGGCGTTTTGCCGGGAACGCGGCATGATGAGCTCAACCATGCCCGTTCGTCCTGAGTAGCTGCTGAGCCCGCCGAAGCGGCGTATCGAAGGACGTTTTGCGCGCGAAACCCCAAGCTTCGATACGCGCCCTCGACACGGCTCTGCGAGCCTGTTCGGTCGCTACTCAGCACGAACGATTGGGGGCGGAAGAGGCGGGAGCCCGGGGGACAAGAAGGAAGGATCGACATCCTCGGGAGTCGATTTCCCGATCTTCCCTCGCCAGGGGGAGGTGGCTGGCACTTCCCAGACCGAGGGGGAGGTAAGCGATCACGCCTGTTGTCGCGCCCTCCCCCTCCGTCGCTTCGCGCCACCTCCCCCTTGCGGGGGAGGATCAAGATCGGCGCCCTAGCCGGCCAGCGCTCGCGCGAGGTGCGTGTCCGCTGCCATGATCTGCGGTTCGTGCGCGAACCGGTCGTGCTTGTCGGGCATTGCGAAGGCTGGCGGTTTCCGTGCGGCGGTAGCGCCGACTTCAGCGCGATCTACCATGATCCGCAGCATTTCGGCGTGCGACGGTAGCGAACTCACCAGCGTTTGCTGGAGCGCGGCGATCTGGCGGGCATAGCGGTCCCAATACGCGCGCGGCAGGAGGTCGGTGCCGGTGGCGACCGGTCTCGTGTAGAAACCCTTACCGAACAGCACGGCGCGGACGCTGCCGGCGCCGAACGCAATTTGGCCACGCGGGTCGAAATCGTCGGGGAGTGCGTGGCGCCAGAGGTCGAGGCAGTGCTGGAGCGTGTCCGAGCGCTTCGCATCGTTGGCGACGGCGCGCCAATAGGGCGTGTCGCGGCGGTTGCCGAGGGTGAAGTGGAGGCCGAGAAAATCGCGGACTTCCTCGTACAGGTTCGCC
>JAYVRZ010000435.1:0-10361 GCA_043775965.1 Sphingomonas sp. | reverse complement strand
ATCCCCGCCCGGATGCAGGCAAAGGCGCGCGATGATCTCGCCAGGCTGTTCACCGCCGAACTCGCCAAGGCCGGCATCGCCACCAGCGCCATCGTGACCTACGCGACCCCGCGTCGCCTGACGCTGATCGCGCGCGACCTGCCGCTCGAGACCGCCGCCGTCTCCGAGGAAACCAAAGGCCCCAAGACCTCCGCCCCCCCGCAGGCGCTCGAAGGCTTCCTCCGCAAAACCGGCCTCACGCGCGAGCAACTGGTCGACCGCAACGGCACGCTCTTCGCGGTCACCGAAAAGCCCGGCCGCGCGACCGCCGCCGTGCTCGCAGACGCCATCCCCGCGATCGTCCGCGCGTTCCCGTGGCCCAGGTCGATGCGTTGGGGCGACGCTTCCGCCAGCACCGAATCCTTACGGTGGGTCCGCCCGCTCCAAGGCATAATCGCGCTGCTCGGCGAAGAGATCGTGCCGTTCGCCATCGCCGGGATCGAAAGCGGCGCCGCCACGCTCGGCCACCGCTTCCACCACGCCGGACCGATCACGATCGGCGGCGCGCACGACTATGTCGAAAAGCTCCGCATGGCGCACGTCATCGTCGACCACGACGAACGCGCCACGCTGATCCGCGACCACGCCCGCGAAGCCGCCGCGCAGGCCGGGCTCGAACTCATCGAGGACGAGGGCCTCGTCGCGGAGAATGCCGGCCTCACCGAATGGCCGATTCCGCTGCTCGGCCAGTTCGACCCCGAATTTCTCGAAGTCCCGCCCGAGGTGATCCAGCTGACGGCCCGCGTGAACCAAAAATATTTCGTCTGCCGCGACCCGCAAGGAAAGCTCGCCAACGCCTTCGTCTGTACCGCTAACATCGCCGCGCGCGACGGCGGTGCGAGCATCGTCGAGGGTAATCGCAAGGTCCTCGCGGCACGCCTGTCGGATGCGAAGTTCTTCTACGACACCGATTTGAAGGTGCCGCTCGAAGAGCAGGCGGAGAAGCTGTCGAAGATCGTCTTCCACGAAAAACTCGGCACGGTCGCCGACAAGGTCGACCGCGTCGCGAAACTCGCCCGCTGGCTGGTGGAAGAGGGCATCGTCACATCTGCCCCCCCTCCCGCTTGCGGGAGGGGAGAGAAGAACTCGCCGCCCTCGCAGACCGCGCAGCGCGTCTCGCCAAGGCGGATCTCGTCACCGGCATGGTCGGCGAGTTCCCCGAGCTCCAGGGCCTGATGGGCGGCTACTACGCCGCAGCGCAGGGCGAAGACCCCCGCGTCGCCACCGCCATCCGCGACCACTACAAGCCGGTCGGGCAGGGCGATGATGTCCCCACCGACCCGGTGACGGTAGCCGTGTCGCTGGCGGACAAGCTGGATACGCTGTTCAGCTTCTTCTGGATTGACGAACGTCCATCAGGTTCGCGCGACCCTTTTGCTTTGCGGCGCGCAGCTATCGGGATTATTTCGTTGATGCTTACCAACTCGGTGCGGATCGACTTTACGACGCTGGCGACACGACCTTCCCGGCCATATACGGCCCGATCGCTCGGCTGGCATATATTTGATGAGGCCAATGGCAAGCCCACGCTCGATCGATTATTGACGGACTTCGCTCCGCTTAGGGGAAGGCCGGAGTACGAGGCGGATTGGGCGCGCCTTCTTCGAGTAAAGGACCAATTGACTAACTTCATCGTCGACCGCCTGAAAGTCCAGCAACGCGAAGCCGGCGTCCGGCATGACCTGATCGACGCGGTGTTCGCTGCCAAAAACGAAGATGGTGCGGGCGAGGACGATCTCGTCGGACTCCTCGCGCGCGTCCATGCGCTCCAGGCGTTCGTGACCACCGAGGACGGTGCGAACCTGCTCGCCGGCTACAAGCGCGCCGCGAATATCCTGAGGAAGGAGGCCCCTTCCGGTTCCCCCGCGAAGGCGGGGGCCCAGGGACTCAGTGGCGGCGAACTCCGGGAGGGTGCGGGCCTGGACCCCCGCGTTCGCGAGGGAACAGCAGAAGCGGAGAGGGAGAAGGAAACGCTGTCCTACACCCCCGAACCGGCAGAAACCGCGCTGATGACCGCGCTCGACTCCGCCGAACCCCGCGCCACCGATGCGATCGCGCGCGAAGATTTCGCCGGGGCGATGGCTGCTCTTGCAAGCCTGCGCGCGCCGATAGATGCGTTCTTTGATAGCGTTATCGTCAACGATTCCAATCCCGCCAAGCGCTCCGCTCGCCTGACCCTACTTGAGCGAGTCCGCGCCGCAGTGCACAATGTCGCAGATTTTTCGAAGATCGAGGGCTGATCGGATGCGAAGTGCAGATGCTCTCCAGCGTCTGTACTTCCTATACTTCACTTTTTGCCTTCACCATGAAAACAAGCACTTAGAGGACCCGAGATGACCCAATATGTGTATCGCTTCGGCGGCGGTGTTTCGGATGGCGGCAAGGGCGACAAGAACCTGCTCGGCGGCAAGGGCGCGAACCTCGCCGAGATGGCGTCGATCGGCCTGCCGGTGCCGCCGGGCTTCACGATCTCGACCGATTTCTGCGCGGTCTATTATGACGAGGGTGGCCAGTTCCCGCAGGCGTTGCGCGACGAAGTCGCCACCGGCCTCGCGCATATCGAGGGCGTGACGGGCAAGACCTTCGGCGACCCCGCCGACCCGCTGCTCGTCTCGGTCCGCTCCGGCGCCCGCGCGTCGATGCCGGGGATGATGGACACCGTCCTCAACCTGGGCCTCAACGACGAGACGGTCGAGGGCCTCGCCGCCACGTCCGAGGACGCGCGGTTCGCGTGGGACAGCTATCGCCGCTTCATCCAGATGTACGCCGACGTCGTCCTCGAGCTCGATCACGGCGCATTCGAGGAAGCGCTAGAGATCGCCAAGGAAGACCAGGGCTTCACGCTCGACACCGAACTCTCCGCCGACGACCTGCGGAAGCTCGTCGCCGAGTATAAGGCGCTCGTCGAAAAGCTCTGGGGCAAGCCCTTCCCGCAGGACGTCCACGACCAGCTCTGGGGCGCGGTCGGCGCGGTGTTCGGCTCATGGCAGTCCGAGCGTGCGAAAGTGTATCGCCGCCTCAACGACATCCCCGGCGGCTGGGGCACCGCGGTCAACATCCAGGCGATGGTGTTCGGCAACATGGGCGAGACGTCCGCCACCGGCGTCGCCTTCACGCGTGACCCGTCGAAGGGCGACCGCGCCTATTACGGCGAATTCCTGATCAATGCGCAGGGCGAGGACGTCGTCGCCGGCATCCGCACGCCGCAGTATCTCACCAAGACCGCGCGCGAAGACGCCGGCGCCAAGCCCGCCTCGATGGAAGAGGCGATGCCCGAGGTGTATCATCAGCTCGCCGACGTGTTCGACACGCTCGAAAACCATTATCGCGACATGCAGGACATCGAGTTCACGGTTGAGAAGACCAAGCTCTGGATGCTCCAGACCCGCTCGGGCAAGCGCACCGCCAAGGCCGCATTGAAGATCGCGGTCGACATGGCGAACGAGGGCCTCATCACCCGCGAGGAGGCGATCCTGCGGATCGAGCCGATGGCGCTCGACCAGCTGCTCCACCCGACGCTCGATCCCAAGGCGACGCGCGACGTGCTGACCAAGGGGCTCCCCGCGTCGCCGGGTGCCGCGTCGGGCGCGGTCGTGTTCGACGCCGATGCCGCCGAGAAGAAGGCCGCCGACGGTGTGGCCGTGATCCTCGTCCGCACCGAGACCTCGCCCGACGACATCCACGGCATGCACGCGGCCAAGGGCATCCTGACCGCGCGCGGCGGGATGACGAGCCACGCGGCGGTCGTCGCACGCGGCATGGGGCGCCCCTGCGTCTCGGGCGCCGGCACGCTGTCGATCGACGCCAAGGCGAAGATCATGCGCTGCGGCGGTCGTGAAGTGCGCGAGGGCGACCTGCTCACGATCGACGGCACGACCGGCGAAGTGATGATCGGCGCCGTCGCGACCGTGCAGCCCGAACTGTCGGGCGATTTCGCGACGCTGATGGTGTGGGCCGACGAGGTTCGCCGCTTGAAGGTGCGCGCCAACGCGGAGACTCCGGAAGATTGCCGCGTCGCGCGCGAGTTCGGCGCCGAGGGTGTCGGCCTGTGCCGCACCGAGCACATGTTCTTCGAGAGCAGCCGTATCACCAACGTCCGCCAGATGATCCTGGCGAGCGACGAGAAGGGGCGCCGCGTCGCGCTCGAAAAGCTGCTCCCCGAACAGCGCAAGGATTTCACCGAGATCCTCGAGGTCATGGCCGGCTTGCCGGTGACGATCCGCCTGCTCGATCCGCCGCTCCACGAGTTCCTTCCGCACGAGGAATCCGAGTTCGCCGAGGTTGCGGCCGCGGCGGGCGTCGACATCGACACGCTCAAGCGCCGCGCGGCGGAACTGCACGAGTTCAACCCGATGCTCGGCCATCGTGGCTGCCGTCTCGGCGTGACGTACCCCGAGATCTACGAGATGCAGGCCCGCGCGATCTTCGAGGCGGCGGTCGATGTCGCCGAGAAGTCCGGCGCCGCGCCGATCCCCGAGGTCATGATCCCGCTGGTCGCCACCCGCCGCGAGCTGGAACTGATGAAGGCCGTGGTAGACAAGGCCGCCCAGGCGGTGTTCGCCGAAAAGGGCCGGACGATCGAGTATCTCGTCGGCACTATGATCGAACTCCCTCGCGCAGCACTCCGGGCTGGCGAAATCGCGGAAGTCGGCGAGTTCTTCTCGTTCGGCACCAACGACCTGACGCAGACCACTTTGGGCGTCAGCCGCGACGACGCCTCGCGCTTCCTCGGCGCCTATGTCGAGCAGGGCATCTACGCGAAGGACCCGTTCGTCAGCATCGACGTCGAAGGCGTCGGCGAGCTGATCGAAATCGCCGCCGAGCGTGGCCGGAAAACGCGGGCGGGCATCAAGCTCGGCATCTGCGGCAAGCACGGCGGCGATCCGGCCAGCATCGCGTTCTGCGAAAAGGTCGGCCTCGATTACGTCTCGGCCAGCCCCTACCGCGTCCCGATCGCCCGGCTCGCCGCAGCGCAGGCCGCGCTGGAAAAGAAGTAACACCCACCCCAACCAGCACCACCCCGGCGAAGGCCGGGGCCCAATTGGGGAAGCTGAGTAGACAAGGGTTTTCCAAGGTTACTCAGGACGTTCCAACTGGGCCCCGGCCTACGCCGGGGTGGTTGCTCGTTGGGTGAGCGATCGTAAACCAATATTGTTTCCCCGCGAAGGCGGGGACCCAGACTGGGCTCCCGCCTTCGCGGGAGAACAAGGAAGGAGGGGGAGCGATCTAACCCCGCCAGCAAACCCTACCGACGCTGCTCGAAATCGAACCAACCGCGCTTCGTCCCATCCGGCACATACGCCGGCCGCGCTGCATACGAAGCACTCGGATGCGCAACCGGCGCTACTACCGTGCGGCTCTCCACCGGCGCCGCAGTCGTCGCCACCGGAGCAACACGAGCAACAGGCGCCACCTCGGCCGCCTTCACCAACCGGGCATTCTCCCGCTCGGCCTCGACCGCCCGCTTCTCCGCCGCCGTCGCCCGAATATCGGCATCCTTCTTCACCACGCCGTGCGCGTCCCGCTCGGCGAGATACCGCGCCTTCCACTTCTTGCCGCCCGGATGGCTCGCCAGCCCGAACAGCCAGCCCGCGACGAAAATCAGCGCCAGCGCTGCGAACTGCGTAGGTGTGGAAAACAACGGCATCGTAAAACCCTCCTGTTACGGGAGCTCAACGATCGTCCCGCCTCGCGGTTGCTTCAGGTCTTCAACAGCGCATCGGAGATCGAACACGCGGCCGGCCCGAGGATGACGACGAACAACACGGGCAGGATGAACAGGATCAGCGGGATCGTCATGATCGCCGGCAATCGCGCTGCCTTCTCCTCGGCTCGCATCATCCGCTCGTTGCGGAACTCGCCCGACAGCACGCGCAGTGCAGATGCCAGCGGCGTGCCGTATTTCTCGGTCTGGATCATCGTCGTGACGACGCCCTTCACCGCGTCCAGCTTCACGCGCATCGCCAGATTCTCGAACGCGCTGCGCCGGTCGGTCAGGAAACCCAGCTCGATGCCGGTCAGCGTGAATTCCTCGCCCAGTTCGGGATAGGCGCGCCCCAGTTCGCGGGCGACGCGGTGGAACGCCGCATCGACGGTCAGGCCCGCCTCCGCGCAGATCACCAGCAGGTCGAGCGCATCGGGAAGCCCCTTGCGGATCGCATCCGAGCGCTTCTTGATCTTGTTGTCGAGGTACAGGTCCGGCGCCTTGTAGCTCAGGATGAACGTCATCGCGACGAGCCCGTATTTCTTCAGCGGCCCCCAGGTCGCGAAACCGTCCGTGCCGTATACCCAGTACAGCATCATGCCGCCCAGCACGATCGGCAGCACCAGCCGGCCGAAGATGACCGCCGGCGCCCATTCCTTCGAACGGATGCCGGCCTGCATCAGCTTGAGCTGGACCGCCTTGACCTGGCTGTCCTGCAACACCTTCATCGACGACAATATGCCGCGCATCCGGTCCGCGGTGTCGTTCCGCTGGACCAGCTTGGCGCGCCGCTTGGTGGAGGCTGTGATGCCTGCCTTGAGCTGTTCGCGGCGATCGTTCAGCGCCTTGACGCGCTTGGTCATCGGATCGTGGACCGTCGTCACCGCGTAGATTGCGACCAGTACCGCGAACGCGGCGATGCCCGACAGGATCGTCGCGACCCACAGTACGTCGAAACCGAGCAGGGTAGGTCCGGCGGTCGCGCCCATCATCGTATCCCTAAATCTCGAAACTGATCATCTTGGACATGATGAAGGCGCCGATCGCCATCCACACCATGCCGCCCATGCCGATCGCCATCAGCCGCTCGTCGATGAAGAAATTCTGCATGTACTTGCCGTTGATCACCCAGATCATCCCGAACACGATGAACGGCAGCGCGCCGATGATATAGGCGGACGCCTTGGATTCCGACGACATCGCCTTGATCTTCAGCTTCATCTGGCCGCGCATGCGCAGCACGTTGGACAGGTTCGCCAGCGTCTCCGCCAGGTTGCCGCCGGTCTCGCGCTGGATCGCAATGGTGATCACGAAGAACTGGAATTCGGCGGTGCCGAGCCGGTCCGCGGTCTCCTGCAGCGCGGCGTCCATCGTCCGCCCGATCTTCATCTTGTCGCTGACTGCGCGAAATTCCTCGCCGACCGGTCCCTCGACTTCGTGGCCGACCACCCCGATCGTCTCGCTGATCGGCAGGCCGGAGCGCAGACCGCGCACCAGCAGGTCGATCGCATCGGGAAATTTCGCGGTGAACTTGCCGATCCGCCGCTTGATCGTCCGGCCAACAATAAAGTGCGGCAGGCCGACGCCGAGGAACAGCCCGACGAACAGCGCGAGCAGGATCGGCATGCCCCTAAACAGCAGCAGCATCGCCACAACCAGCGTGATGCCCGCGGTCGCCATGCCGTATTGGCCGACGGTCCAGTCCTTGCCGGTCATCGCCAGCCGCTTGGCGAGCTGCACCGGGTTGGGCAGGATGCGCGTGAACGCCAGGTCCATCTTGGTATCGCGGTTGGTCGCGATCCGCCGCATCTGCGCTTCGGCGACGACCAGCGCGTCGCCGTGGCGTTCGCGGAGCGATGCGATCCGGCGCGTCTGCGCGCGGCCGGCGGACGGCCCCGCGAACGCGAACGCGATCATGGCCAGCACCACGACGGAGCCGAGGAACACGAACAGGAACGGCAGCATGTCCATGACGTCCTAACGCCCCCCGCCCATCGCCCCGCCGAGCGCCCCGTCCATCGCCCCGCCAAGCATCGCGACGGTGATCACTTCGCCTTTGCCTTTGGCGCACGCTTGGGGATCAGCCCCTTCAACTCGCCGAACTTGCCCATCAGCGACTTGCTCTTCGCCTTTGCGCCGTCCGCCACCGCATCCGGCACGGCACTGGCGAGTTCGGTCGCCAGTGCCAGGATCGCGGCGATGGTTTTCGAGGTCTTGCCCACTTCGACGATCGGCTTGCCGAGCTTGGCCGCCTGCGCTGCGAGCTTCTGGTCGAACGGCACGATGTAATCGATCTTCCGCTCGATCGAGCCTTCGAAGTCCTTGCGGTTGATCTCGAGCTGGCCGCCCGCGTGCATCCGGTTGGCGAGAACGAACACGGTGGTCTGCGGTGCGTTCGATTTCATCCATGACAGGATCCGGATCGTGTCGCGCGCCGCCGCCAGCGTCAGTTCGGTGACGATCACGGTCAGCCGCACGTCGCTCATCAAATGCGGGTGCTGGATCAGCATCGCGCGCGGCAGATCGACGACGGTGCATTCGAACGCCGACCGCATCTCCTCCTGCAACTGGTAGAACGCGCTGCCGTCGGTGATCATCGGTGCGTTGATCGGCGCCTCCGCGCTCAACACGGCCAGGTTCTCGGACGCCTTCACCATCGCGCGTTCGATGAACAGCCCGTCGATCCTGCTGGGATTTTCGATCGCGTCGGTCAGGCCGCGGCCCGGCTCGAGATCGAGGCTGAGCGCCCCCGTCCCGAAATGCACGTCGAGGTCGAGCAACGCGGTCGCGCGCTTTTCCTTCTCCGCCAGCAGCCATGCGAGCGAGGTCGCGATCGTCGAGGCGCCGACGCCGCCGCGCGTGCCGATCACTGCGACCGAGCAATGCGGCCGGTCGGTCGAGACCTCGACATGCTTGGGGGCGTTGAGCAGCGTCTGCGCGTGGCCGAACGCCTCGCGCAGCATGTCGGGATGCAGTGGCTTCAGCAGGTAATCCTGGATCCCGCTGGACACCAGGTCGCGGTACAGCCGAACGTCGTTCACCTGCCCCGCGGCGATCACCACGGTGCCCGGCTCGCACACTTCGGCGAGCGCGTTGATGTCGTTCAGCGGATCCCCCGATTCGGCGAGATCGACGAACAGGATCTGCGGGGAGGCAGACACCGACAGCGACTGGATCGCATTGCGCAGGCCGCCCTTGTGGATCTTCTCGACCGACCAGCCGAGTTCGCTCGCGATCGGCCTCAGTGCCTCGGCGGTGATCTCGTCGCAGACATAGGCGGTGAAGGGTTCGCGGCTGCCGATCCCGGCGGGCTTCCAGGGTGCGTTCATCACTTGCCTCCCGTGCCGGCCGCGGACAAGCCGCCGGCGCCGCTCGGCGCCTTCTTGCGATAGGTGTCGATCGCCTTGAACGAGACCGCCGCATCGGTGGTCTCGGTGCCCGGCGCGCCGCGGACGAGATCGGCGGGGTTGGCGATCATCGCGGCGAGGTTGCGGTTGGTTGCGCAGCCATAGTTGGACGAGGCGTTCGATTCGAACTCGTTGCTCGAATCGCGCGACCAATCGGGACAATGCGGCACGTCGGCGCGCATCCGGCTGACCACCACGCGGATCGATCCCGGCGTCACCGGGGCAGGGGTAACCGGCGCATCGTCGCTCAGCAGCAAGCCATAGTTCGAGACCACCGCGGCGACATCGTCACGGACGCGCGGGCCTTCGCCGGCAGGATCGTCGATCGCGACACGGTCACCATAAGCAAGCCGCATGGCGCTCATCCAGCCGGCCAGCCGCTGTTGCTCGCCGCGCGCGAGCGCACCGCCGGACACGCCGAGATCGAGCGTATAGTCCGATCGGCTGACGACCGGCTGGTGGACCGATTCGAGGCCGCGATTCTCGGTTCCCATGCAACCGCCGAGCAGCAATGCGGGAACGAGGGACGCTAGGATCAATCTGTCGATCATCGGAAATCCTTGGTGCGTTGGGCGCCGGCCCGGCAGTATCGGCGCGGGCTCAATTCGAGAAACCGGGGGCGGGGACGACGCCCTTCTTTGCCTTGGATGCCTTGGTCGCGGCGACTTGCGCATCGTTCTCGTTGCGGCGGACGTCGCCGCGCGGGACGGGCATGGCCGGCGCAGCGGCACCGACCGATGGCTGCGCGTACGTCGGCGGGGCGACCGTCGGCACCGGCCGCTTGCCGCCACCGCTCGCGCTCAACGTGCCGAGCAGCACGCGGTCGAGATCGGTCGGCGACCGCGCGCCGTCGGTCGGCAATGCGATGTCGCTGGCGTTGTTGACCGGCTTCACGAGGTACGGCGTGACGACGATGACCAGCTCGGTCTCGTTGCGCGAGAACGCGTTGGAGCGGAACAGCGCGCCGATGATCGGCAGCGCAGCGAGCCCGGGCGTCTTGTCGTACGAGTTGTTGTGGCTGTTCGACAGCAGGCCGCTGATCATCATGCTCTGGCCGGAGCCGAGTTCGACCGTCGTCTCGGTGCGCCGCGTGGTGATGCCCGGAACGCGCGTGCCACTGAGCGTGACCGCGTTCGAATAATCGAGCTGCGACACCTCGGGGCGGACGCGGAGCGAGATGCGCCCATCCGACAGCACCGTCGGCGTATAGG
>JAYVRZ010000434.1:0-14475 GCA_043775965.1 Sphingomonas sp. | reverse complement strand
CCGCGGTCGCGTTCGGCGTGGCGCGGGCGTTCTCAGGCCCGGCCTATTCCGCACTGGCCCCCAACCTCGTCCCCCGCGCGGTCCTCCCGACCGCGATCGCGGTGAGTTCGATCGCGTGGCAGGTCGGCACGATCGCAGGGCCCAGTGTCGGCGGACTGCTCTACGCGATCCATCCGGAAGTCGCGTACGGCGTGGCGACGTTGCTGTTCATGGTCGCGCTGTTTTTCATGTTCCTGATCGGACCCGTGCCGCAGCCGGCTTCGCAGCCCGATCACCGTCCGCTCGCCCGGATCATCGAGGGCTTTACCTATGTCCGGCGCAACCGACTGGTGCTCGCGACGATCACGCTCGATCTGTTCGCGGTGCTGCTGGCGGGCGCGACGTCGCTGTTGCCGGTGTATTCGCGCGACATCCTGCATGTTGGTTCGCAGGGGCTCGGTGTGCTCGCCGCCGGCATGGGCATCGGCGCGGCGATTACCGCGGTATGGTTCTCGGTAAGGCCGATGAGCACCAACGTCGGCGTGAAGATGCTGGTCGCGGTCGTGGTGTTCGGTCTGGCGATCCTCACCTTCGGCGTCGCCACGCCGATCGTTGACCTGCTTGGCTTAAAGCCCGGCACGATCGCCGGGTTCCCGGTCCACCCGGCTTTCATCCTCAGCCTGATCGCGCTGATCGTCGCCGGCGGCGCGGACATGATCTCGGTCTATGTCCGCCAGTCGCTGATCCAGCTTCACACGCCCGACGAAATGCGCGGCCGGGTCAGCGCGGTGTCGCAGTTGACGATTTCGGCCTCGAACGAACTCGGCGAATTCGAGAGCGGGGTGATGGCGTCGCTGCTCGGCCCGGTCGGTGCGGTGGTGTTCGGCGGTGTCGGTGCTATTGCGATCACGATCGGCTGGGCGCGGCTGTTCCCGGAACTCGGACGCGCCAAGACCTTTGATCCCCCCGAGATACTTGAGACCGAACCTCAGCACGGAGACGCCAAGCCATGAAGGCCAACTCGATCCTCGACACGATCGGCAATACGCCGCACGTCCGCCTGTCGAAGCTGTTCCCCGAGTCCGAAGTCTGGGTGAAGTCCGAACGCTCGAACCCCGGCGGGTCGATCAAGGATCGGATCGCGCTCGCCATGGTCGAGGCGGCGGAGAAGGATGGGCATCTCAAGCCTGGCGGCACGATCATCGAACCGACCAGCGGCAACACTGGAATCGGCCTCGCTCTGGTCGCTGCGGTGAAGGGCTACAAGATCGTCCTCGTCATGCCCGAGAGCATGTCGATCGAACGCCGCCGCCTGATGCTGGCGTACGGCGCGACGTTCGACCTGACGCCGCGCGAAAAGGGTATGAAGGGCGCGATCGAGCGTGCGAAGGAACTGGTCGAGCAGACGCCAGGCTCCTGGATGCCGCAGCAGTTCGAAAACCCTGCAAATATCGCCGTGCATGTCGCGACGACCGCACAGGAAATCCTCGCCGACTTCCGTGATACGCCGATCGACGTGATCATCACCGGCGTCGGCACCGGTGGCCACATCACCGGCGTCGCCGAGGCGCTGAAGAAGGAATGGCCGTCGCTCAAGGTCTATGCGGTCGAGCCGGCCGCATCGCCGGTCATCGCGGGCGGCCAGCCGGGGCCTCACCCGATCCAGGGCATCGGTGCAGGATTCATCCCGGTCAACCTCCACACCCAGGCGCTCGACGGCGTGATCGAGGTCGACGCCGCGGTCGCCAAGGACATGGCGCGGCGATCGGCGACCGAGGAAGGCATGCTGGTTGGCATCAGCTCGGGTGCGACGCTCGCGGCGATCCTGCAGAAGCTGCCCGATCTGCCTGACGACGTGCGCGTCCTCGGATTCAACTACGACACTGGCGAACGCTATCTGTCGGTCCCGGACTTCCTGCCCGAACAGTGACGCCACCTCTTTCCGCGCGCGGCACCCAGGTGCTGCGCGTCATCCTCGTCGGCATTTCCGCGCTGGCGATCATTGGGCCTGCGCTGGTTGTCGCCAATGCGCCCGTGATCGTGCAGGCGCCAAAGCGGGTGAAGCTCCCGACAGGTCGGGTCGTGCCGCAAGCCGAAGTCCCCAAGGTCGAACCGATGAAATTCGTCGATCTCAGCCCGGACGAGGCGCGTGCGTTCAATGCGACCGTGCCGTTCTCGACCGATCCCAACCCGGCCGCGCGGCCGTTCCGCTTTGCGGGTGGTCCGGAGGATCTGGCGCGCGCTACCGACTGCATGGCGGCGGGTATCCTGTACGAAGCGGGCGACGATACGCTCGGTGAACGCGCGGTCGCGCAGGTCGTGCTCAACCGGCTGCGGCATCCGGCCTTCCCAAAGACCGTGTGCGGCGTGGTGTTCGAGGGGCAGGACCGTTCGACCGGGTGCCAGTTCAGCTTCAGCTGCGACGGCGCCCTGAAGCGGTGGCACCCGACCGATGACGCTTGGCGCCGCGCGCGCGAAGTCGCCGCGGCTGCGCTCGGCGGGGCGGTATTCGCCAAGGTCGGCTATGCCACGCATTATCATACCGACTGGGTGGTGCCGTATTGGCAGTCGAGCCTCGACAAGATCACCGCGGTCAATACGCACCTGTTCTTCCGCTGGTCGGGGTGGTGGGGTACGCCGCCGGCATTCGGCCGCCATCCCGAGACGGTCGAGCCGGTGATCGCTCAGCTCGCCGACCTGTCCGACGCGCACAAGACGGGCGCCGCGCTCGCCGAGACGAATGCTGCGTTGGCGGAGGCGTCGATCGCAATGGGGTTCGCGGAGGATGTGGCGGTCGCCGATGGCATCGACGGGGCGGCGGCGACGCAGCCCTTGCCGACCGATCCCAATACGGTGTTCGTCACGCTTCCCCGCGGGCAGGCACCGAACATCCTGCCCAAGCTCGCCGCGCAGGCGTGTGGTGATCGTGCCTTCTGCCGCTACATGGCCTGGAGCGATCGGACCAAGACCGCGACCGCAGTGCCGCTTTCGGCGGACCAGACCGCGACGCTGAGCTTCAGTTATCTGCGCGATCGGGCGGGCGGGTATGAGAAATCCTTGTGGAATTGCCGCCAGTTCAAGCGTGCCGACCCGACCCAGTGCATGCGTGTGCAAGCGACCATGACCGCGGCGCCGGTCGCGACGGGCGCTCCGGTTGCGCCGCCCGTGGTCGAGTTGAACGGGGTTCGACGGAAACCGGCTACGGCATCCACTCCACCGACGACGAGCCCAAGTTCGACGCCATCTCTTACCAAATAGATCAGTGCCTATGCCGTAGAGCAGGTCCCTCACTGGCGAAGGCCACGGCTCCCCCACTGGTCCGCGGCCGTCGCCGGGAAGGCGTACGCGTAGAGCGGGGCAACCTACCGCATAACTCCACCCCCGTCCGTGCCGAGTAGTCCGCAGTGCAAATCGAGGGCTGGTATCGAGGTATACACGCCTGGGGTAACCGGTCCTTCGATACACGCTATCGACAAGCTCGATCGCTACTCGGGACGAACGGAAACAGGTGAGGATACCTATGCCAGACAGGTAGGGCGGACCTTCAGCCCGCCCTCTCCCCAACCTCAAGCGGCCATGAACATCTCGGGCGGCAGCGCCATCAGCGACTCCGCGCCGCCCTCGATCTTGCGGCGCAGTGCGCCCGCGTCCGGCAGGATACGCTCGGCGTAGAAACGTGCGGTGACCAGCTTGGCATCAAGGAACGCGGTCTCGCCCTCGCCTGCCGCCTTCAGCTTAGCAGCAGCCACGGCCATCCGCAGCCACATCGTGCCGACCGCGACGATGCCCATCAGGTGCATGTAGCTGACCGCGCCCGCACCGACATTCTCGGGGTTCTTCATGCCGTTGGCCATGAACCACATCGTCGCCGCCTGGAGCTGGCCGTTCGCCTTCTCCAGCGCCTCTGCGAACGACGCGGTCGTCGGGTCATTCTTCGCCGCCGCGACGTCGTCCGCTACCAGCTTGAAGAACGCCTGGATCCCGCGCCCGCCATTCTGTGCAAGTTTCCGCCCGACCAGGTCCATCGCCTGGACGCCGTTGGTGCCTTCGTAGATCATCGCGATCCGGGCATCGCGGACATACTGCTCCATGCCCCATTCGGCGATGTAACCGTGGCCGCCGTACACCTGCTGCGCGTTGGTCGCGATCGCGTAGCCCATGTCGGTACCATAGCCCTTGATGACCGGGGTCAGCAGGCTGATCAGGTCGCCGGCGAGTTGGCGCTCTTCCTCGGTGGCGGCGTTGTGCTCGAGATCGGCCTGGAGCGCGGTCCACAGGATCAGCGCACGCAGACCCTCGGTCAGCGACTTGCCCTCCATCAGCATGCGGCGGATGTCGGGATGGACGAACAGCGTGTCGGCCTTTTCCTGCGGCTCCTTCGGCCCGGTCAGCGCGCGACCCTGGCGACGGTCGTGCGCGTACTGGACCGCGTTCTGGTACGCGACCTCAGCCACGCCGAGGCCCTGCAGCCCCACGCCGAGGCGCGCCGCGTTCATCATGATGAACATCGCGGCGAGGCCCTTCATCTCCTCGCCGACGAGCCAGCCGGTCGCCGAATCGTAGTTCATGACGCAGGTCGAGTTGGCGTGGATGCCCATCTTGTGCTCGATCGAGCCACAGGTGACGCCGTTGCGCGCGCCGAGTGAGCCATCCTCGTTGACCAGGACCTTGGGCACCACGAACAGCGAAATACCCTTCGAACTGTCCGGCGCGCCGGGGGTCTTCGCCAGCACGAGGTGGATGATGTTCTCGGTTAGGTCATGCTCGCCGCTCGAGATGAAGATCTTCGTGCCGGTGATCGCGTAGGAGCCATCCGCCTGCGGCTCGGCCTTGGTGCGGATCAGACCGAGATCGGTGCCGCACTGTGGCTCGGTCAGGTTCATCGTGCCGCCCCATTCGCCCGACACCATCTTGGGGACGTACATCGCCTTCTGCGCGTCCGAACCCTTGGCGATCAGCGCGGCGATCGCGCCGTGCGTGAGGCCGGGATACATCGCGAACGCCATGTTCGACGAGATCATGTATTCCTGGAACGCGGTCGACACGACGTGCGGCATGCCCTGGCCACCATATTCGGGCTGGTTGCCGAGCGTCGCCCAGCCGCTCTCGACATACTGCTTATACGCCTCCTTGAAGCCGTCCGGCGTCGTCACCGAACCATCGGCATGACGCGTGCAGCCCTGCTGGTCGCCCGACAGGTTGAGCGGGAACAGCACTTCGGCGACGAACTTGCCGCCCTCCTCGAGCACGGCTTCGACCACATCGGGCGAGGCCGCATCGAAGCCGCTGAGATTAGAATAGCGATCGAGACCGACGACGTGGTCGAGGACGAAGCGCGTGTCGCGGACGGGGGGCGTGTACTGGGGCATGGATTATCCTTTGTCCTGGGCGCGACTGGCCTCGAGGATGGTCAAGAAACTGGTGAGTTCGTCGATCGCGGCGTCGATGTCGCGCTTCTGCTCCATCAGCAGCGCGATCCGCGCCTCGCTGCGTTCGATCACGACCTGGCGTTGCACGCGGCGGCCATCGCCAACATCGTACAGGTCGATCATCTCGCGGATTTCGCCGAGACTGAACCCGACGCGCTTGCCGCGCAGGATCCAGGCGAGCCGGGCGCGATCGCGGTGTGAGTAGATGCGCTGAGTCCCGCGACGCTCGGGCGCGATCAGCCCCTCGTCCTCGTAGAAGCGGAGCGCACGCGCGGTGACGTCGAACTCGGCCGACAGGTCCGATATGGTGAAGCTCTCGCGGTCGTCGCGCGGTTCGATCACCGCGTACGATTCAGGCGTAGCGGAGGGTTGCGGAGATGCTCGTGTCGCCATCCACAACGAAATAACTCTCGTTTACGTCAACGTCAATCGTTGCATAGTAGCTTTCCCTTCGGCGATCGCAGAGTCGAGGCTTCCGACCGGGATTCACTCAGCCGGTCGACCGTTATGGCCGCGAGCGTCGCGCGGCCGGTGCAGAGCGATTCGCATGCCTCTGGCATGTCCGCCGGGAAGCTGATCCTGGCTCCGTCGAACCGCGCTTCGAACTTGCACGTTCCGAAGGCGACCTTCAGCACGTCCCCTGCCCGCTCGACCTGGCCCGACGCCGCGCATCCTTGGTCTTCGCCATAATCGACGCTGACGCCCATTCGCGCCGTCCGGCCGGTGCCTACGACGCAAACCCGGTCGGTATCGCGCGACCACGATCCCTGCAGCGTGGCGTTCGGATTGGGCACGATCCCCGCGGTTTCCGCAGCGGCCTCCAGCCGGACTCCGGCGCTATCTGCGACTGCGTTGCCAGGAGCCTGCCCGCATCCACCCAGGACGAAGGCGAGCAGCAGGACGCATCTCATTCGGCCGGAACCAACCCATCGCCTTCGATCCGGCGAAAGAAACACGTGCGCTCCCCGGTATGGCAGGCCGGCCCCGCGGCGTCGGCGATCACCCAAACCGCGTCCTGGTCGCAGTCGATCCGCAGTTCCGCGACGCGCAGCACGTTCCCCGATGTCTCACCCTTCTTCCAGAGCTTTGCGCGACTTCGCGACCAGAAATGCGCCTCGCCCGTCGCCTGCGTCTGCGCCAGTGCCTCGGCGTTCATGTGCGCGACCATCAGAACGTCGCCAGAGACCCGGTCGGTGACGACCGCGGTCAGAAGGCCTGCGGAATCGAATTTCGGATCGAGCGTCAGGCCCGTGTCGCGGCTGTGTGTCATGCCGCGGATATACCGCAAACCAGGAGCGATGCGACGGCGGCTTTCGAACGATGCGCGCAAGGTTATTACAAACAGGCGACAAACGCTGGAACCGCTCGTATAGGGCGGCCTCCGCTGGACGTGAGACCCGCCATGCTGACGACAAATCCCTACGACGACGACAAACTTCGCGAGGAGTGTGGTGTTTTCGGCGTTTCCGCCACCGAAGGTGCGGCCGCCCTGGTCGCGCTGGGCCTCCATGCTTTGCAGCACCGCGGGCAGGAAGCCGCCGGGATCACGACCTTCGACGGCGCGCATTTCCACACGCACCGCGCGATGGGTCATGTCGCGGGAAACTTCGACCGCGACGACGTGATCCGCGCGCTGCCCGGCACCGTCGCCTGCGGCCATGTCCGCTATTCGACGACCGGCGAGACGGCTTTGCGCAACGTCCAGCCGCTCTATGCCGAACTGTCGACCGGCGGCTTCGCGATCGCGCATAACGGCAATATTTCCAACGCGATGCGGCTGCGGCGCGAGCTCGTCCGGCGCGGCTCGATCTTCCAGTCGACCAGCGATACCGAGACGATCATCCATCTCGTCGCGACCTCCAACTATCGCACGCTGCTCGACCGCTTCATCGATGCGCTGAAGCAGATCGAGGGCGCCTATTCGCTGATCGTGATGACGCCCGAGGGCATGATCGCCTGCCGCGATCCGCTCGGCATCCGCCCACTGGTGATGGGCAAGCTCGACGACGCGGTGATCTTCGCCTCCGAAACGGTCGCGCTCGATGTCGTTGGCGCCACCTTCGTCCGCGCGGTCGAGCCGGGCGAACTGGTCATCGTCCAGGGGTCGGAGATCCGCTCGATCCGCCCGTTCGCGCCGATGGCGGCGCGGCCATGCATCTTCGAGTGGGTGTATTTCTCGCGTCCCGATTCTATCGTCGACGATCATTCGATCTATTCGGTGCGCAAAGCGATCGGCGCTCAGCTCGCGATCGAATCACCGGTCGATGCCGATCTCGTCATTCCGGTCCCCGATTCGGGCACGCCGGCGGCGATCGGCTATGCGCAGCAGTCGGGCATTCCGTTCGAGCTCGGCATCATCCGCTCGCATTATGTCGGGCGGACGTTCATCTCCCCGGGCGACAAGGTCCGCCATCTCGGCGTGAAGCTGAAGCACAACGCCAATCGCGCGCTGATCAAGGGCAAGCGGGTCATCCTGGTCGACGATTCGATCGTCCGCGGCACGACCTCGCTGAAGATCGTCCAGATGATGCGCGAGGCGGGTGCGGCCGAAGTCCATATGCGGATCGCCAGCCCGCCGACGCGGCATTCGTGTTTCTACGGCGTCGACACACCCGAGCGGACCAAGCTGCTCGCGGCCAAGCTCGATCTCGGCGGCATGACTGGCTTCATCCATGCCGACAGCCTCAACTTCATCTCGATCGACGGCCTCTACAAGGCGCTCGGCGAGGCGAAGCGCGCGGATGTCCGCCCGAAATATTGCGATGCGTGCTTCACCGGCGATTACCCGACCACGCTGACCGACCATGACGAAGGCTCCGAGGTCGACCAGTTCGCGATGCTCGCCGAACGCGTTATCTGATCATCCCGGAGCCGACATGACCGACAAGCCTCTCGACGGCCGGCTCGCGCTGGTCACCGGTGCCAGCCGCGGCATCGGCGCCGCGACCGCGATCGCATTGGCCGCAAAGGGCGCGCATGTCGTGCTGACCGCGCGTACCGCAGGGGGCCTCGAAGAGGTCGAGGCGGCGATCCACGCGGCCGGCGGCTCGGCAACGATCGCGCCGCTCGACCTGGCCGAGAGCGAGGCGATCGCACGGCTGGCGACGGCGATCGGCGACCGCTGGCATGCGCTCGATATCCTCGTGCTCAACGCCGGGATGCTCGGGTCGCTGTCGTCGGTGCCGTCGATCGATCCGAAGGAAATGGCGCAGGTCCTGACGCTCAACGTCAGCGCTCAGGCGGCGTTGATCGCGGCGTTCGATGCGATGTTGAAGAAGGCAAAGTCGGCGCGAGTGATCGGCGTGACCTCCAGCGTCGCCCGCAAGCCGCGGGCGTATTGGGGGCTCTACGGGGCGTCGAAGGCGGCGTTCGAGACGCTGCTCGATGCCTATGGGGACGAGATGGCAGAGATTAGCGCGATCCGCACGGCGATCGTCGATCCGGGCGCGACGCGGACCAAGATGCGCGCGCGCGCCTATCCGGGTGAGGACCCGAACTCGGTCAAGGAACCGTCCGTCGTGGCGGACCGCATCGTCGCGCTGGCGATCGACGGGTTCCAGGCGGGGCATTTCGAGCGGGTCGGCTAAGCCACTACCCCGTCATTCCGCGGAGGCGGGAACCCAGACTGGCTGGCCCAGCGGCTCATTCACTGATGCTTGCCAATATGGATCCCCGCCTGCGCGTGGATGACGGCGTCCGCGTGACAGGCGCTACCGCTTCACCAAAGTAACCTGCGCGACGTCGATCCCCCCGCCGCGGAACCCGCCTTCGCAGTACATCAGGTAATAGCGCCACAGCGCCACGAACCGCGCATCCAGCCGGACCGGCAGACGACCTTGCGCGACCGCGGTATCGAATGCCGTGCGCCACCGGCGGCACGTCTCCGCATAGTGCAGCCCGAAGCCGACACGGTCCTCCCAGGCCAGCCCCCGCGCCTCGGCCAGCGCGCGAAACCGTGGCTCGGACAACAGCAATCCGCCGGGGAACACGTAGCGCTGGATGAAATCGACGCTGGTCGAATAGGCATCGAAGATCGCGTCGTCGATCGAGATGAACTGGAGCGCCGCCCGCCCGCCCGGCTTGAGCGCGCGCGCGATGGCGTCGAGATAGGCCGGCCAATATTCTTCGCCGACCGCTTCGACCATCTCGATGCTCGCGACCGCGTCGTAGGTTCCTGTCACGTCTCGATAGTCGGTCAACGCCACCGTCACGCCGGGCAGCCCCGCGCGCGCCATCCGCGCCTCGACCTGCCGCTTCTGCTCGATCGACAGCGTCAGGCCGTGGACGGCGACGCCGGCGCGCGCCGCGAGTTCGGCGAACGATCCCCAGCCGCACCCTATCTCCAGGATGCGGTCGCCGGGCCTGGTCGCGGTTCGGTCGAGGATCGCTTGCAGCTTGGTTGCCTGCGCCTGTTCGAGCGGCTCCGCGTCCATAACCGGCTCGGCGAAGAGCGCGCTGGAATAGGTCAGGCCTGAATCGAGCCAGAGTTCGTAGAAGTCGTTGCCGAGGTCGTAATGCGCGGCGATGTTGCGGCGCGAGCCGCTTCGGTGGTTGCGGCGCATCCAGTGCCATGCGCGTGCCGACACGCGGGCAAGGCCGCCGGAACGCGCCGCCGTCCCGAGCGACACGCGGTTGCGCATGAACAGGTCGAACAGCGGCACCGGATCGGGACTCGACCAGTCGCCTGCGGCCCAGCCTTCGTACCAGCCGACCGACCCTGCCGTCGCCAGCCGCACCAAGGCGCGCCAGCGGTGCACGATCACGATCGGCAACGGTCCGGGCACGCGTCCCCCGATCAGCCGCCGTGTTCCGTCGGGCAAGCTCGCCTCGATCCCGCCGCTTTCCAGTCCTTCATCGATCCGGTCGAGCAGCCGGTGGAAGATCGGTGCGACCACCCGCGCAAGCGTCGTTGCTGGTTGTGCAGGCACGTCGTCGAAGGCTGGAACCGCGGTCATCGCGGCGCTCCATGCAACAGCGCCGTCGCGGTGAAAAGGGACTAGCGCGCGTGACGTCCGGCTTCGAGCGCGCGTTCGCGGCCTTCGCGGTGGCCGACGATCTTGGCCGGGTAGGCACGCGGACGGCAGCCGGACTCGTCGGGGTCGTGGATCGCCTCGCCGGACACGCTCGCCAATTCGGGCACCCAGTGCCGGATATAGTCGCCCGCATCGAACTTTTCCGATTGCGTCAGCGGCGCCATGATCCGCCCGAACATGTTCGAATCGACCCCAGTGCCGGCCACCCACTGCCAGTTGACCGCGTTGTTCCCGTAATCGGCATCGACGAGGCAGTCCCAGAACCAGCGCTCGCCCTCGCGCCAGTCGATCAGCAGATGCTTCACGAGGAAGCTCGCGGTGATCATCCGCACGCGGTTGTGCATCCAGCCCGTCGCCCAGAGCTGACGCATTCCAGCATCGACGATCGGATAGCCGGTCATGCCCGTCTGCCACGCCTTCAGATCGGCATCGGCCGCCTTGCCCGTCCGCCACGGCAGCGCATCGAACTTCGGTCGGCCGTTCGCATCGGCGTAGTCGGGCATCGCCAGCACGACGCCATCGGTGAAATCGCGCCACGCGACCTCCTTGCGGAAGGTCGTCGCATCGCCGTGGCCATCGACCGCATGCCACACCGCGCGCGGCGAGATCTCGCCGAAATGGAGGTGCGGCGACAGGCGCGAGGTGCCCTCGATCGACGGCATGTTGCGATCGACGTCGTAAGCTTCGACGATCGGCGCCATCGCTTTGGCATTCTTCAGCGCTTGCGCCTCGCCCGGCGTCCAGTCGGCGAACCCCTTCGACCAGTCCGGCTTGGTCGGGAGCAGGTTCCAGTCGGTAATCTTGTCGCTCTTCGGCCAGGATCGCGGTGCGGGGATGGTTTGCGGTGCCGGCTCGGGCTTGGGCGGCGGCATCATCTGGTTGAGCGCCTTCCAGAACGACGAATACATCCGGAACTGCCCGCCCGAGCCGGTCTTCACATCCTCGATGCGGGCAAGATGATTGCCCTCGTGGAGGCACAGCCAATCGCCCAGCGCCTCCTCCGCCTTGCGCCACCAAGGCTCGTAATGCCGGATCGCGTGGATCCGCTCGGCGCCGGTCTCCGCCATCAGCGCTTTGAGCGCCGCCACCGCATCGCCGCGCCGCAGGACCAGCCGCGAGTCCTTGGCCTTCAGCGACGCCCCGTAGGATTCCAGCGTGTGATGCAGCCACCAGCGTTGGGCGCCACCGATCTTCCACGCCCCCGGTGCGTCGTCGTCGAGGACGTAAACAGGGATCACTGGACCCTCGTGTGTGGCGGCGATCAGCGCGGGGTGGTCGTGGAGGCGGAGGTCCTGGCGGAGCCAGAGCAGAGTCGGTTTCGTCATCGCCCACCCAACGCAGCAACCTCCGACCCGGCGTCAGCCGCGGCGGCAAAAGTTTCGCCGAGCGTCATGATCGCGGCGACGTGGCGTTCGGCTATCGCCAGCGCATCGTCGCCGTATCCGCCACCGACCGTGCTCGCGAGCGGTACACCGCGCGCGATCGCCAGTCCCGCGACCAACCGCTCGCGCCGCGCCAGCCCGTCCAGCGTCAGCGACAATCGCCCCAACCTGTCGCCATCGAAAGGATCTACCCCCGCCTGGTACAGGATCAGGTCGGGCAGAAAGTCGTCGAGCAACGGCACGAGGGTCTGCTCCAGCGTCGCCAGATACGCTTCGTCGCCGACCTTGTCCGGTAAGGGCACATCGAGCGTCGACCGCGCTTTCCGCACCGGAAAATTCTTCTCGGCGTGGATCGAATAGGTCGCGATCTCCGGTCGACCCGCGAGCAGCGCCGCGGTTCCATCGCCCTGGTGCACGTCGCAATCGACGATCAGCACCCGCGTAACGCGGCGCTCGTCGATCAACCGCGCCGCCGCCACCGCGAGATCGTTGAACACGCAGAACCCCGCGCCGGTGTTCGCCAGCGCGTGATGACTGCCGCCTGCGGTATTCGCCGCAAACCCGTGTTCGAGCGCGAGGCACGCCGCGAGCCACGTCCCATGCGGCACGATCGCCGCGCGCGACGCGACCGACGGCGTCACCGGGAAGCCGATCCGCCGCTCCTTCTCTCTCGGTACGTCCGCGCGAAGCACCTCGGCGACATAATCCTCGTCGTGTACCGCCTCCAGCCACGCGGTTGGCGTCGTTTCCGCGCGGTGCCACGCCACCGCACCGCCCTTTTCAAGCAGCAGGTCGCGGATCAGCCCGTTCTTGTTCCAGCGATAGGTCGAGCGCGCAGGCGCGGGCGTGACATAGTCGGGATGGTGGACGACATGGATCATGCTCCGTAGGTAGGAGCGCACTCGCCGAGCCCCAAGCACCTGCGTTGCGGAGACTATTTTGACCGACGTTTCGACCCTACCCTACCGTCCGTGCGCCGGCATCATGCTCATGAACGCGGACGGCCGGATCTTCGTCGGCCAGCGCGATGATTCGCCGCTGGAGGCGTGGCAGATGCCGCAGGGTGGGATCGATCCAGGCGAGGACGCCGAAGCCGCCGCGCTGCGCGAGCTCGGCGAGGAAACCGGGGTCATGCCGGACAAGGTCGAACTGATCGCGGAAGCCCCCGGCGAGTTCGTCTACGACCTGCCCCCCGAACTGCTCGGCAAGGTGTGGAAGGGCAAGTGGCGCGGCCAGACGCAGCGCTGGTTCCTCTACCGGTTCCTCGGCACCGACGCCGATATCGACATTGCCACCGAGCATCAGGAATTCCGCGCGTGGCGCTGGAGCGACCCAGCCGACCTGCCCCGGCTGATCGTGCCTTTCAAGAAGGCGCTCTACGAACAGGTGCTCGCCGCCTTCGCGCCACATCTCGGCGCATAATCGTCCTGCTGCGCAGTTCCCATTGCGCTGCGCTGCCGTTACGGAATCCACCGTGCGCCGCTTAACCTGTCTTGTCCTCGCTCCGCTGTTGCTCGCCAACGCGCCCGATCCGACCTCGGTGATGATTCCGGAGACGATCCGCGCGATGCTCGATGCAGCGCTGGAGGCGGGCAACGAGGCAGACGTCAACACGATCGCCAAATACGCGCGCGCCGCCGATCCGCTGAGCGGCGACGCGGTATTGGCGATCGCCGAGAAGTGGAAGGCCGACCGCGCCGAACAGCGCACGCAGGTCATCCGCCAAGCCAGTTTTCTCGATCTCTGGAGCGGCAAGGCGGAGATCGGCGGGTATCTGACGACCGGCAATTCGGACACGGCGGGCGGCACCGCGGTGCTCGACCTCAATCGCGAAGGCCTGCGCTGGCGCCAGAAGCTGCACGCTCAGGCCGACTATCAGTCCAATCTCAACATCACGACGCGCGAGCATTATCTCGCGTCGTACGAGCCGAACTACAAGATCGACGACCGTGCCTATATCTACGGCGTCGCGCAGTATGAAGGCGATCGGTTCCTCGGCTATTACAACCGCTATTCGACGTCGGTCGGTGCCGGCTACAGCGTGATCAAGACCGCGGGCACCAAGCTCGACCTCGAACTCGGGCCGGCGTATCGGTATACCGAGTTCACCGACGACACCGAGCAGAGCAGCATCGCCGCACGCGGGACGGCGAATTTCAGTATCCGCATCCTCCGTGGATTGTCGGTCAGCCAAGTCGCATCCGCCTATGTCCAGCGTTACAACAGCACGCTGAGCGGCACGACCTCGGTCACCGCCAAGCTGATCGGGCCGCTGTCCGCTGCGCTGTCGTACAACGTCCAGTATGAAAGCGAACCGCCGCTCGGCTCGGTCTCGACGGATACGACCAGCCGCGCGTCGCTGGTCTACAGTTTCTGACGCTGTTCCCACGCGCGCCCGGCATCGCTAGGGTCGCGGGATGAGGGGACTTTCGAAAATCGAGCGCGATGCCGTCGAGGCGGTAAGCGCGGCGCGGATGCTGGCGCAGGTCGAGGCCTGGGCGGCCGTGAACAGCGGCACGCGCAATCTCGCCGGGCTGGCCACGATGGCGGGACTGCTCGGCGATGCGTTCGCCGGCCTGCCCGGCGAGATCGCGCTGGTGGAGCCGGTCCCGGTCGACAGCGTCGGCTCGGACGGCGTCGTTTCGACGATCG
>JAYVRZ010000433.1:0-8312 GCA_043775965.1 Sphingomonas sp. | reverse complement strand
TTCCCCGCGAAGGCGGGGACCCAGACTGGGCTCCCGCCTTCGCGGGAGAACAAGAAGGAAGTTGCCGTCTTTTTTTCCGAGCTGCTCAAACCGTCCGAGCGTAGACCGGGTCTTCGTGGAGGCTGGTGCCGACCATGAACTGGCGAGTGCCGATGACCTTGAAGCCTTGGCGCTCGTAGAAGGCTCGGGCGCGGGTGTTCTGGTCCCAAACGCCCAGCAGAATGCGCTTGTCGCCTTGGGCTGCGGCGTCTTGCAAAGCGCGAGCCATCAGGGCGGCGCCGAGGCCGGACCCTTGCGCTTGCTTCATCAGATAGATGCGGCGGAGTTCGGTGTCCGTCTCGGACGTCTCGATTGGGAAATCCGGCGCGGTAATCACCGTATAGCCGATCGGCGCGTGGCCTGGCTCATATTCGGCGAGGGTGACGATCGTCCGGGGATCAGAAAGCCACGCCTCGAACACCGCGATGCTGTTCTTGGTCGTGCAGTGGGCAACGATGTCGGCGCCGGTCAGCACACTCGCATAGGTATCGAGAAACGTGGCGGATGCGACGAGCGACAGCGCGGGCGCATCGCTCGGCCCAGCCCTTCGCAGCCGCCAGGTCATCAGCCGACGATCTCTTCGGGCTTGAAGAAGTACGCAATCTCGATCTCGGCGTTCTCGTCGGAATCCGACCCGTGGACCGAGTTGGCTTCGATCGACTCGGCGAGTTCCTTGCGGATCGTGCCGGGCTCTGCGTTGGCGGGGTTGGTGGCGCCCATGATGTCGCGGTTGCGCTGCATCGCGTTCTCGCCTTCGAGAACCTGGACGACGACCGGGCCCGAGATCATGAACGAGACCAGCTCGCCGAAGAACGGACGCTCCTTGTGGACCGCGTAGAAGCCTTCGGCCTGCTCGCGGGTCATCTGGATGCGCTTCGAAGCGACGACGCGCAGGCCGGCTTCCTCGAGCATCTTGGTGACCGCACCGGTCAGGTTGCGGCGGGTTGCATCGGGTTTGATGATCGAAAAGGTACGGTTCGCGGCCATGATGGTCACGGGCTCCTGTATTAAAGCTTTGGAAAAGTGGCGCCGCCCTAGAGCCGGGACGGTCCGAATGCAACTAGGCGGCCTGCTCCGCCTTGCTCACGCTGCCTGCTCCCAACGCCCGGAATCGTTCTGTTTCCAGTAACGGCGTTCGACGCCGTCGCGGTCGGCGAGCGCCTTCCACGCCAGGCGCGCTTCCTGGATCGCATCGTCGTCGAAGAGGTGGAAGCCGCGGTCGAAGGTCAGGATACCATCACGCCAACGTCCGTCCACCACGGCGACGTTCCGGGCCGCGTTTGGCGCTTCCGTTTCGGTAATTTCCGGTGCGATCAAAATAGGTTGAGTTGCATCTTCGGGCCCGCCCGCTTGCGCGTGGGGGAGGAAGCTCTCGGGAGAGTAGGACCAGAGCAGGCGATCGAGCGCGACGCGTTGCGCTTCGGGTTCGGCGACGATCAGGAGGCGGCCGCCGGTTTGGACGACGCGCTCGGCGATCCGCGGGAGGACGCGGTCGAGGGGGCTGGTGAGATGGTAGAAATCGACCTGCATTCTTACTCCCCGCTGTTCCCCCGCGAAGGCGGGGGTCCAGGGTCACGATCGGTGTCGGTACTTAGCTGGGCCCCCGCGTCCGCGGGGGAACAGTTCTTCTTTCGGGTTTCAGCTTTCGTCCGGCCTCAGCCTTCGAAATTATCGGCGACGAACTTGTCGAGCAACCGCACGCCGTAGCCGGTCGCGCCCTTGTCGTGGTTGGTGCCGGGCTTGTCGGACCATACCATGCCGGCGATGTCGAGATGCGCCCATTTCACGCCCTCATCGACGAAGCGCTTGATGAACTGCGCCGCGGTAATCGAGCCGGCACCGCGGGGCCCGACGTTCTTCATGTCGGCGATCGGCGAATCGATCAGCTTGTCGTAGGCGGGCGACAGCGGGAAGCGCCACAGCGTATCGCCGGTCGTCTTGCCCGCCGCGATCAGCTGGTCGGCGAGCGCGTCGTCATTGGCGAAGATGCCGCCATTCTCGGTGCCGAGCGCGACGATCATCGCGCCGGTCAGCGTGGCGAGATCGACGATCGTGGTCGGCTTGTGCGCCTGCTGGACCCAGGTGACGCAATCGCACAGCACGAGACGCCCCTCGGCATCGGTGTTGAGCACTTCGATCGTCTGGCCCGACATCGAGGTGATCACGTCGCTCGGGCGCAGTGCGGCGCCGTCGGGCATGTTCTCGACCAAGCCCATCACGCCGACGACGTTCGCCTTGGCCTTGCGCCCGGCGATCGCCTTCATCGCGCCGGCGACGGCGCCTGCCCCGCCCATGTCCCACTTCATGTCTTCCATGCCCGCGCCCGGCTTGATCGAGATGCCGCCCGAATCGAACGTCACGCCCTTGCCGACCAAAGCCAGCGTCGGCGCGTCGGCGTCTGCGCCGTTCCACTTGAGCGCGAGGATGCGCGCTTCACGCCGCGAGCCCTGGCTGACACCCAGCAGCGACCCCATGCCGAGTTCGGTCATCTGCGCCTCGTCGAGCACGGTGATCTCGAGCCCGAGCCCCTCGACGTCCTTCGTGACCTTCTCAACGAAGCTCTCGGGATAGACGATGTTCGGCGGCGAGGTGACCAGCCAGCGAGTGAGGTCCAGACCGCCGGTGACGGCCGCCTGCTCCGCCCAGGCCGCATCGGTATCATCCGGCGCGCCGGCGATCGTGATCTCCGTCAGCGTCGGCTTCGACTTCTCGGCGAGCTTGGTACGGTAGGTGTCGTAGCGCCACGCGCGCTGGGCGGCGGCGGCGGCGAAGTGCGCGGTGGCCTTCGGGGTGGGTGCCGTGGCGGCGGCGGACAGGTCGACGGTGACCGACGTAGCGCCCGAGGTCAGCAGGCGTGCCGTGATCGCGCCGCCGGCCTTCTCCCAGTCGGTCTCGCTGCCGGCACCGGTACCGACGAGCAGGACATGGCGGACTGCGCCGTTCACAGGCACGAACAGCTCGACTACCGAGCCGGCCTCTCCTGCAAACCGCGCGGCACCGGCGGCAGTGGCGGCGACCGCCGCGACATCGCCACCGATCCCGCCCCAGCCGATCCGCGCTACGCCGTCCTTCTCGACCGGGACGGCGAGGATCGAGGCGTCGGCGGCGGCGGTGGGAGCGAAAACGATCTGCATGGAGAAGAACCTCGGGGTGTCGGGAAGTACGGATAGCCTCCTAAGCTGATGCCGCGGGCCTCGCAAAGCAAGGTGGCGGGTGCGGATGTCGTGCAAAACGGCAGCGCGCTGTGCCGGCCGGATATCCCGCGCAAACCACGGCGATTGCAGCAAGGCCCCGGTGATGCGATAGGCGGGCGATTGGGGCGGCAAATTGCCGTCGAGTGCCAAAGGGGTTGGTTCGGATCGTGTTGCGTATCGACCTGCTGGCGGGTTGCGCCCTTTCGCTCGTGGTGCTGGCGGCATTGCCCGCCCATGCCCAGGATTTCCAGACGCCTGCCGTGGCGCCACCGGTGCAGGACGCGCCCGTCGCCAATGCATCCGCGGCGACACCCGCCGACGATCAGGTGCAGTTCAGCGCCAGCGCGCTGGAATACGACACCAACACCGACATCGTCACCGCGACCGGCGAAGTCCGCATGTTCCGCCAGGGCGACCGGCTGCGTGCCGACAAGGTCGTGTGGAACCGCAAGACCGGCAAGGTGCTGGCGACCGGCAACATCGCGGTCACCAATCCCGAAGGTGACATCGCCTATGGCGACGAGATCAACCTGACCGATTCGCTGAAGGACGGCGTGGTCGACAACATGCTCGTCGTGCTCGAACAGGGCGGACGACTGGCGGCCAAGCAAGGCACGCGCGATGTCGACGGGACCGTCAACCTGCGCACCGCGGCGTATACGCCGTGCGGCGTCACGAACGCGGCCGGCTGTCCGAAGGAACCGACGTGGAAGATCACCGCGGTACGGGTCACCTATCGTCCCGAGCGCAAGCGCATCTATTATTCGGGCGCGCGGCTGCACCTGTTCGGCCTGCCGAGCCTGCCGCTGCCCAAATTCTCGAACCCGGTCGGTGGCGGCAGCGACAGCGGGCTGCTCTCGCCCAACGGCGGCTATAGCCGGGTCAACGGCCTCGAAGTCAGCGTCCCCTATTACTGGAAGCTCGCCCCCAACCAGGGGCTGGTCATCACGCCACACATCTACAGCAGCGTGCTGCCGATGCTGCAGGTGGATTATTCGGCGCTGAGCACCAAGGGCGCATTTCGGGTCCGCGCCTATGCCACCGAAAGCCGCCGCAGCGACGATCTGACGACCGCCGCCTCGACCGATACCGAGATGGCATTCCGCGGTTATATCGACGGAACGGCACGCTACCAGCTGTCGCCGAACTGGAGCCTCAGCGGCTCGCTGCGGCTGACGACCGATCGGACATTCCTGCGCCGCTACGACATCTCGCGCGACGACCGGCTGCGCAGCACCGCCAGCCTGGAGCGGATCGACGACAGCAGTTATTTCTCGCTGAGCGCCTGGTATGCGCAAACGCTGCGCGTCGACGACAGCCAGGGGCAGCAGCCGATCGCGCTGCCCGAGATCGATTATCGCAAGCGATTCGACGACGGGCTGGTCGGTGGCCGGTTCCAGTTGCAGCTGAACACGCTCGCGCTGACGCGCACCGACGGCCAGGACACGCAGCGTGCGTTCGCGAGCCTGCAATGGGACCTGCGCCGACTGACCAACTGGGGCCAGGAGGTCACCTTCACGGCGTTCGCGCGCGGCGACCTGTACAATACCAACGACACGCTGGCGACGACGAACCTGAGCTATCGCGGGCTCGAGGGATTCCACCAGCGCGCGATCGGTGCCGTCGCCGTCGACGTGAAGTGGCCGTTCATCGGCTCGTTCCTGGGCGGTACGCAGCGCTTTACTCCGCGCGTGCAGTTCGTCGCGGCACCGAAGATCGCCAACCTCTCGCTGCCGAACGAGGATTCGCGCGCGGTGGATCTCGACGATACCAACCTGTTCGCGCTGAACCGTTTCGCCGGCTACGACCGGTTCGAGGATTCGTCACGCGTCACCTATGGCGGCGAATGGGCGCTCGACCTGCCGGGGATCAGCTTCACCACCAATGTCGGGCAGAGCTATCGCCTGGGTACGCGGCCGACGATCCTGCCGGACGGCACCGGGCTGAGCGATCGATTCTCCGACATCGTCGGGCGCAGCGAGCTGCGGTTCCGCGACTTCGTTTCGATCGTCCACCGCTACCGCCTCGACAAGGACAGTTTCGCGATCCGTCGCAACGAACTGGACGCGACGATCGGATCGCGGGCGACCTATGTGCTGGTCGGCTACCTCAAGCTGAACCGCAACATCGACGCGGCGATCGAGGATCTGCGCGACCGCGAGGAAGTGCGCGTGGCGGGCCGCGTGCAGTTCGCGCGATTCTGGTCGGCGTTCGGCTCGGCCGTGGTCGACCTGACCAACGCGTCGGAGGATCCGCTGTCGGTGAGCGACGGGTTCAGCCCGATCCGCCACCGGCTTGGCGTGCAGTATGAAGACGATTGCCTGCGGCTTGGCGCGACGTGGCGGCGGACGTACAACGACACCGGCGACGCGCGGAAGGGCAACAGCTTCCTGTTGACGCTGGCCTTCACCAACCTCGGCCGCTAAGCCCGGGTTCAGCTATTGTAAGGCACGCCGCGCTGGATACGCGCCGTCATGAAAATGCCGGCTTTTACCACCAGTGGTGTGCGGGGCGCGATGATGGGATACCGACACTTGAAGCATGATGTTCGACTGGCCGCGCTTGGTGGCCGTGTGATCGGGGCGGTGGTTGTGGCCGCGCTGACGGCGACTGCGATTGCCCAGACCGCGCCGCGCAAGGCGGCTCCTGCGAAGACTGCCCCTGCGGCGGCTGCGGCGGCCAACGCTCCGGCGCAGGATACTCCGGCCCAGGCTCCTCCTACAGGCGCCGGTGCGGGTCGGACGGTCCAGGACCAGAGCGTTCCCGACAATACCGGGCTCGACATCCCGACCAACCTGCAGATCTTCGGCAAGCTCGATCCCAACATCCGCAAGCCGACCGCGATCGTCAACGACACGGTGATTACGGGTACCGACGTCGACCAACGCGTGGCGCTGGTGGCGATGGCCAACGAGGCGAAGCTTTCGCCCGAGGATCGCGAGCGGCTGAAGCTGCAGGTCCTGCGCCAGCTGATCGACGAGACGCTGCAGATCCAGGAGGCCAAGACCGCCGACATCACGATCACGCCCGCCGAGTTGACGCAGAGCTACGAGGCGGTGGCCAAGCGCTTCAACCGGACGCCGGTGGCGATGCGGGCGTTCCTGCGCGAGTCCGGCTCGTCCGACCGCTCGCTGAAGCGCCAGATCGAGGGCGAGCTCGCCTGGCAGCGCTATCTGCGTCGTCGCGTCGAGCCGTTCGTCAACGTCGGCGACGAGGAGGTGAAGTCGATCATCGATCGCCTCCAGGCGGCGAAGGGCACCGACGAGTTCAACCTGAAGGAAATCTATCTCGCGGCGACGCCGGCCAACAGCCAGCAGGTCTATGCGAACGCCAAGCAGATCCTGCAGGAAATCCAGAAGGGCGCGCAGCCGTTCGAATATTATGCGCGACAATTCTCCGAAGCGTCGACGCGTGCCGTCGGTGGCGATCTCGGCTGGATCCGGGCGGCGACGCTACCGGGTCCGCTGTCCGAGGCGGCGACCACGATGCAGGTCGGACAGGTCGCGGGGCCGATCGAGGTCGAGGGCGGCTATTCGATCCTATATCTGACCGACAAGCGCCAGGTGCTGACCGCCGATCCGCGCGATGCTAAGCTCAGCTTGAAGCAGCTGACGTTGCGGTTCCCGCCGAATACGAACCAGGCACAGGCCGCGGTTCGGGCGCAGGCTTTTGCCAAGGCGACGCAGGACTTGCGCGGCTGCGGCACGGTCGAGAAGGTGGCGGCGGGGATCGGCGCGGACGTGGTCGACAACGACACGGTCCGCATCCGCGACCTGCCGCCGCAGCTGCAGGAAATCATGCTGAAGCTGCAGGTGGGTCAGTCGAGCCCGCCGTTCGGCTCCGCGGAACAGGGCGTGCGCGCGCTGGTACTGTGCGGTCGCGACTATGCGCAGGCCGGGTCTTTGCCGAATTCGGAACAGATCCAGGGCCAGCTCGAACAGCAGCGCGTCAACCTGCGCGCGCAGCAGAAGCTGCGCGATCTGCGGCGCGACGCGGTCGTCGACTATCGTTGATCCGCGCGTGACCCGCACCCCGGCCCGGCCCCTAGCCGTATCGATGGGCGATCCTGCCGGGATCGGTCCCGAGATCATCGCGAAGGCTTGGGAGGCGCGCGATGCGTACGGCCTGCCATCGTTCGTGGCGGTGGGTGACGCGCGCGCGATCGAACGGGTGTGGAATGGCCCGATCGCGCGGATCGCCGACCTGGGCGAAGCCGAGGCTGCGTTCGGCGATGCGTTGCCGGTGCTGACGGTCGGCGATGCCGGTGCGATCGTGCCTGGCGAGCCCGATGCGGACGGTGCGCGCTGTGCGCTGCATTCGCTGGAGCTCGCGGTCGGCCTCGTTCGAAACGGCGCGGCGCGCGCGCTGGTGACCGGGCCGGTGTCGAAGTCGCAGCTGTACGCGATCGGCTTCACGCATCCGGGGCAGACCGAGTTCGTCGCGGAGCGCTACGGCGTGGCGGGTGACAACGCGGTGATGATGCTGGCCGGACCTTCGCTGAAGGTCGTGCCGATGACGACGCATATTCCGTTGAACGCGGTGTCCGCGGCGCTTTCGATCGAGCTGGTCGTTGCCAAGGCGCGCGCCACGGCTCGGGGCCTGCTGCGCAATTTCGGGATCGAGAATCCGCGGCTCGCCTTTGCCGGGCTCAATCCCCATGCCGGCGAACAGGGTGCGCTGGGCCGCGAGGAGATCGAGATCCTTGCTCCCGCGATTGCGATGCTGCGCGAGGAAGGCATCGATGCGACCGGACCGTTCGCGGCGGACACGATGTTCCATCCGCGGGCGCGCGCGACGTATGACGTGGCGATGTGCTGCTATCACGACCAGGCGCTGGTGCCGATCAAGACGCTCCATTTCGACGATGGCGTCAACATGACGCTGGGGTTGCCGATCGTGCGGACCTCGCCCGATCACGGCACCGCGTTTGCGATCGCGGGCAAGAACCTGGCCGAACCCGGCGCGATGATCGCGGCGATCGCGATGGCGGGCGAAGCGGCCGACCGCCGCGCGCAGACCGCCGCCGCCTCGTGAGCGATCCAGTGACGGAACTGCCGCCGCTGCGCGAGGTGATCGCGC
>JAYVRZ010000432.1:0-4796 GCA_043775965.1 Sphingomonas sp. | reverse complement strand
CGTCCCGACGTGCGCAGGATTGTAACGACTGTTCGGCTCCCCGTGAGCGATCGCGATTATCGCCTCGCCCTCAATGATCTGCCCGATGAGGTCCGCATGCGACGGTCCGGCTGGATGCGCCAGCATATCGCAAGCCATGACGACGGTCGAAAGAAACGGCTCGACCACCAGCGCGCCGCCGAAGTGCCTCATCACGATCGCTTGCTCGACCTTGCCTCCGAAGCCGCCAAGCCGCTCCGGAACGCCTACGCCCAACAGCCCGAGATCATGAGCAAAAGCGTGCCAATGCTCGCGGCTCCACCCGTCCTTGGACCCGACGATACGCCTCCGCTCCGCGTCGTCGTAGCGATCACGCAGATAGCCTGCAACCGAATCGCTAAAGATGCGCTGGTCCTCGGAAAGCGAGTGCTCCATCGCGGGCATGCTCCTCTCGCAGGGTCTACGCGGAATTGCTAAGCTGCGCCCGCGCCCGTCGCTAGGACGATCCCGTTATCGACCGCAGCACCGATGCGCTCGGCCGAAAAGCCTGCCGCACGCAAAGTCTCGAGCCCATGCTCTCCCCTCACGGGTACTGCAGCGGACGGGGTCTGGTCCGCCCGTGACAAACGGGGTGCAATTCCCGAATGCAGCCCTGTCCGATCTTGATACACCGAGTGTCGTGCGCGATGATGCGGGTGATCGGCCAACTCATCCAGTTCCACCACCGGCGACACGCAGACATCGGCGGCGTCGAAGAGAACTTCCCAATCGGCGCGCTTTTTGGTCATGAAGCGCGCGCGGAACAATGCCTCGAACTCTTGCGCACGTGCGTTTTCAAACTGGGCTTTCAGAGGAACCTGGGCTTCCAGCCCGAGCACCGCGACAAGGCCGGCAAAGAATTTCGGCTCATAGGCGCCAACCGCCATCCACTTGCCGTCGGCGCATTTGTACGTCTTGTAGAAAGGTGCGCCGCCGTCGAGCACGTTCGTCCCGCGCTGCTTGTTCCAGATACCTTTGTCGAACATGGGCAGAAGCGCACCGGCAAGCAACGCCGCGCCATCGCTCATCGATGCGTCGATTACCTGGCCGCGCCCTGACTTCTCGCGCTCATAAAGCGCTAAAAGGACGCCGATGACGCCCATCAGCGAGCCGGAGGCAAAATCGCCGAGGAGCGTGGGAGGGGGATCGGGGGCATCGCCACCGCACAGCGTTAGCGCTCCGCCGATTGCGATTGCGTTGATATCGTGACCGGCGGCCTGCGCCAAGGGACCCGTCTGACCGAAGCAGGTGATCCTAAGATAAATAAGTCGAGGATAACGGGCCAACAGGGTGTCGGGTCCAAGTCCGAGCGATTCCATCTTTCCCGGACGCATGCTTTCGATCACAACGTCGAAGTTTCCGACCAGATCGGCTACCAAATCGACGGCCCCATGTGCCTTTAGGTCAATGACGATAGACTTCTTGCCACGGCCATAAAGCCGCTCAACGTCGTTCGTGTCGGTGACCGGAGATTCGACGCTGAGCACGTCCGCGCCATGATCGGCGAGCATTCGCGCCGCATAAGGCCCGGGTCCGAGCGCCGAAAGGTCGAGAACCTTGACCCCCGCAAGCGGCGTGCCCAGCCTTTCGCTCATCCGACCACGCCGGTTTCGCGCGGGGTCAAATTCGGGGTCACGTAGCTGTCCGCAATCTTCCCGAGAATAGACCATTCCGACGGCATCCGTCCATGAAAGGTTCCGGCACGGCGATAGAAGAATTGCATATGGCTTTCGACGACATGGCCCATGCCGCCATGATATTGCGAACCCTTAAGCGCAGCGTCCTGAAACGCGCGTTTGGCCGCCCACGATGCGACGGCCGCCTTCCCCTCGACCGCGCCCCCACTGGCTGCGGTCGAAAGTCCATCCCACACGGCAAGCCACGCGCCTTCGGCCAATCCCCGAACATCCGCCAGCCCGTGTCGTACGGCTTGAAACGCCGCGATGGGATGTCCGAACTGATGTCGTTCCTTTACATAGGCAACCGTTAGGTCGAGTGCGCCAAAGGCGCCGCCCACGGCCTCGCTCGCCAACAAAAGGTCGGAAATCGCCAACGCCTCGCGAAAACGAGCCGCAGGTAATTCGAAAATATCCTGGTCTCCGATTGCCACGCCTTGGCAGGAAATTGAGGCCGCTCGGGCGTTGTCGAAGGTTTCGACAGACGATCTCGCCACGCCGTTCTTGGCCAAGTCAACAACCACGACGCAAACCTTCTCGCCTGCGGCAATCGGAACGACCAGAAGATCCAGGCTATTGCCCCATTCGACCAAGGCGGCTTCACCGGTCAGCAATCCGTCTTTCAGGGCAAAGCGGCCCGCGGCGGTATCTGAGCGGACTATGCCGGCAATGCGCCCGCCAGCGCCGATTGAATCGAGCACAGCCTGCGGCGCACCGGCCCGCGCGAGCAGGATCGAGGCGCGGACACAACCCTGGAACGGCGAAGCAAAGGAGGCGCGCCCGATCTCGTCCGCCAGTATGCCCAGATAAGTGATCTCCGCCGGATCGCGCGCCGCCGCGAAGGACAGCCAGCCAAGTTCGGCAATATCGCTCCAGACCTTGCGATCAAACCCGTCCGGTCCCTCGTCGGCGGCGATCTTCAGATCGACCGTGGCTTGCCCGGCCAGGAACCGGCGAGCGGAATCGCGCACCATGACCTGCTCGCCGTCAAACTCGAAATGCATACTCTTGCCCCCTTAGCGGCCGCGCGACATGCCAAGGCCGCGATCGGCGACCATGTCGCGTTGAAGTTCGTTTGCGCCCGCACCAAAAGTGTAAGCTGGCGTTCCGAGATAGGCGCGGCCGGAAAAGCCGTGTGCAGGCACACCAGGCTGCCCCACCGCCAATTGACCTGCTGGCCCCATCAGGCGAAGCGCATCGACCGAATTGCGTTGGTGGGTTCCCGTCAGCGTAAATTTGAGGATGCTGGCTTCGACCGCAGGGACGAACCCCTGCGCGACGAGCCATGCGGTGCGCATCGCCATGAGCCGCGCCACTTCGGCATCAGCCGCCATGCGGGCGAGTTCGCGGAGCTGCGCCTGCCGCTCGGCATCGTCTTCCGGCTGGTGTGTATTCCACCACTGCAAGACGTGATGGAATTCATGCATCATTTCGGACACGCAGTACATGCGCTCGAAATTGAGCTGGGCCATGATCAGGCTCCATCCCCCATTTTCGGTGCCGACCAGGTTTTCTTCAGCAACGAAGACATCGTCAAAAAACACATGATTGGTACGTTCGCCCGACTGGGTGATGATCGGCTGAAGTGAGATGCCCGGCGTGTCGAGCGGTAGAATGAAAAGCGAGATCCCCTTATGCCGACTATCCGGTGCTCCCGTCCGGGCAGCAAGCCAGAGATGGGTCGAACTCTGCGCGTTGGTCGTCCAAATCTTTTGACCGTTGACGCGATAGCCGCCGTCTACCCGACTGGCACGCGTCTGAAGCGCCGCCAGGTCGGTGCCTGCGCCTGGTTCCGAATAGCCGATCGCCACCATGATCTCGCCGCTCAGGCACAGCGGGAGGAAGCGGGCGCGCACTTCTGGCGACGCCAGGAACAGCAACGCGGGGATAATCGACTGGATCAATAGCTGCCCCGCAGGCAGCGAATTGTATTTCAGCTCTTCCATGAACAGCCACTGCTCAACCAGTGAACGCCCCTGCCCGCCGTATTCTTTTGGTGTGCCCACACCCAGCCAGCCATCGTGGCCGAGGCGGCGAATGAACGAGAGTCCCAGCGGGCCAAGCGACTTCAGGTCGGATTGATACTCGCTCGCGACCGCATCGAGGTCGATATCGCCACTTGCCCGCAGCGCCTTCATATAGGCGCGTAATTCTTCGAGGAATGCCTTGTGTTGCGGCTCCAGCGAAAAATCCATCTCTAACTCCACTCTCAACTGACTGGCTGTTTGAATGATTCGGATCCTGATAGTCAAGCTAATGTTGGAAAGCGCGTCGCCAGCGACCGAAACTTCGTGACGAAAATGCGGCGACGTTGTGCCCTGGCAGATTGCTGGCGCTGGTCGCAGCCACTCACGAAGCGGTCAGCATCCTTGAAATACCGTTCCTCTACGCCCCGCAAAGGCGGCGACGCCTTCCGCGAAATCGCGCGACGAGAACAGCACCGACTGGTCTCGCCATTCCACTTCGAGCGCCTCTCGCAGATCGGAAAACCATTGCCGGGAAAGGTTGCGCAGCACGGCGCGCACGGCCAGCGGCGCTATCAACGAAAGTTCGCCCGCGAACTGCAGCGTTTTTTCCGCGAGATCGTCGTGCGGCACGACTCGATCGACGATGCCGAGCCGACCCGCCTCGTCCGCGTCGATCATTCGCGAACTCAAAAGAATATCCATTGCGGCCTGTCGCCCGCAAACGGCGGGCAACGTCGATGAAAGCCCAAGCTCGGGGCCAAGGCCAAGCTTGGAGAATGCCGAGGTAAAGCGCGCCTTATCGCTCGCGATCCTGAAATGGTGCAGCATCGCCAAGGCAAATCCGCCCCCCGCCGCAACCCCTTGCAACGCACACACCCACGGCTTTTCGACACGCGCTACTGCCAGGACCCAGCGCCCGATGCCCAGATCCTCGAGAGCCCCCGCTGGTCCGGTGTGCATGCCCATCTTTCTCGAAAAGTCGTCGTCGAAGGTCTGACGGAGTCCCCTTCCCGCATAGCCATCGAGATTCGACGCATCGGCGCCGACGCTGAAACTTCGTCCCTCCGATCGGGTAACGATGACACGAACCCGGTCATCCCGTTCGGCTTCCTCGATCGCGGCGAGCATCTCGGCA
>JAYVRZ010000431.1:0-5705 GCA_043775965.1 Sphingomonas sp. | reverse complement strand
CCGGCTGATCAAGAAGACGCTGTTTGTCGGTATCTTCGCCTATATCATCGGCAACTGGAACGCGCTGGCGAAGATCGTCTTCAACAGCTTCGCCGGCCTTGGCCTCAAGGCCAGCGGAACCAGCTTCACCGCCGCGGAACTGCTCCAGCCCGGGCGCGTGGCGCAGGTCGGGCTCGATGCGGGCAGGCCGATCCTCGACTCCATCTCGGGGCTGATGGGCTATGTCAGTTTCTTCGAGAATTTCATCCAGATCGTCGTCCTGCTATTCGCCTGGGTCGTCGTCCTGCTTGCCTTTTTCGTGCTCGCGATTCAGCTGTTCATCACCCTGATCGAGTTCAAGCTCGCGACGCTCTGCGGGTTCGTGCTGATTCCGTTCGGCCTGTTCGGCAAGACCGCGTTCATGGCCGAGCGGGTGCTCGGCAATGTCGTATCGTCGGGTATCAAGGTGCTGGTTCTCGCCGTGATCATCGGCATCGGCTCCACCCTGTTCGATCAGTTCACCACCGCGATCGGGAGCGCCCAGCCTACGATCGAGGACGCGATGACGATCGTGCTGGCCTCGCTGACCCTGCTCGGGCTCGGCATCTTCGGGCCTGGTATCGCCAATGGCATCGTCTCCGGCGGGCCCCAACTTGGGGCAGGCGCCGCAGCCGGTACGGCTCTGGCCGCCGGCGGCATCGTCGCAGGCGGTGCAGCGGCCGCCGGGATGGTCGCAGGTGCCGCCGGCGGTGCTGTGAGCGGCATTGCCGCCGCAGGTTCTCGCGCCGCCCGTAGTGCCGCCAGCGCCTATAGCGTCGGTTCCGCCGGAAAGACCGGCATGGCCAGTGTCGCGGGGGGCCTCGGCGGGGTCGGCCAGGCGGCAGCCGGCGCGGCCATGTCGCCGCTGCGTCGCGCCGCAGCAGCCATGAAACCGAGCCCGACCGCAGGCACTGGCTCACCATCCGGTGGGAATGCTTCCGGGAAAGACGGCCAGCCTGCCTGGGCCGCGGCCATGAAGCGCCGCCAGGCTGTAACCCATGCAGCGACCGTTGCCGCCCATACCCTTCGCTCCGGCGATGGCGGGGGCGCCGGCTCTTCGGTCGATGTCAGCGAGAAGGACTGATCTCATGTTTCGACGTCCAAATATCCGGTACGGCAAGGCGCCCGAGCCGGAGACGCCCTATCAGCGCGCGGCCCAGGCCTGGGACGACCGGATCGGGTCTGCCCGCGTGCAGGCCAAGAACTGGCGGCTCGCCTTTTTCGGAACGCTGGCACTGTCGGGCGGCCTTGCCGGCGGTCTCGTCTGGCAGGGTGCGCGCGGGACGATCGTTCCCTGGGTCGTCGAGGTGAACAAGCTTGGCGAGGCGCAGGCCGTCTCTCCCGCCACCGCCGGATACCGGCCGACCGATCCCCAGGTCGCGTTCCATCTCGCCCGGTTCATCGAGGAGGTCCGGGGCATTGCCGCCGATCCGATCGTGGTGCGCGAGAACTGGCTGAGGGCTTACGACTTCACCACCGACAAGGGCGCGCTGGCGCTCAATGACTATGCCCGCACCAATGATCCGTTCGCGCAGATCGGCAAAGTGCAGGTCGCGGTCGACGTCTCGAGCGTCATCCGGGCATCGCCTGACAGTTTTCGCGTCGCCTGGACCGAGCGCCATTATCAGGACGGGAGTCTCGCCGGTACAGAGCGCTGGTCGGCCATCCTGACCATCGTCATACAGCCGCCGCGTACGCCCGATGCCCTTCGGAAAAATCCGCTTGGCCTGTTCGTCAACGCCATCAACTGGTCGAAGGAGTTGGGCCAATGACATCCTCGTATTTCTGTAAATCAGCCATTCCGGCTTTGCTGATCCCCGCATCCGCGCTCGCTGGATGCGCACACGCATCGGCAAAGCCTCCCGCCATAAGCTACGACAGTGCTTCGCCGGCGATGCAGGCGTCCGATCCTCCCACGCCCGTCGAGGTGATCGCTGTACCGACGCCGCTGCCGCTTCCAGGACAGCTGAAACCGGTAGGGGGGACGGTGCCGCGGCATGATGAGCCCGACCCCAAGATGCGCGTGGGCACAGCCAATGCCGCCGCCCGGGTTCAGCCGCTACGCGACGGGTTCATCAATGCCATCCAGCAATATCCTTGGGCCGATGGCGCGCTCTACCAGCTCTATGCTGCCCCGGGGCAGGTGACAGATATCGCGCTTCAGGAAGGCGAGCAGCTGGTCGGTGCCGGGCCGGTCGCCGCCGGCGACACGGTCCGTTGGATCATCGGGGACACGACAAGCGGGAGCGGTCTGACGCAACGCGTGCACATCCTGGTCAAACCGACCCGATCCGATCTGAACACCAACCTGGTCATCAACACCGATCGCCGCACCTATCATCTCGAGCTGCGCGCGACGCCGCAAACCTACATGGCGTCGGTCTCGTGGAATTATCCGCAGGACCGGCTGATCGCGTTGCGCGGGGAGAACGCCGCTGCGGCGAACGCGGCACCGGTTGCGGCGGGCGTCGATCTCGCGGCTCTCAACTTCCGCTACGCCGTGGAAGGCGACACGCCGCCTTGGCGACCGCTGCGCGCGTTCGACGACGGGCATCAGGTGTTCATCGAGTTTCCCGCAGGCGTCGCACAGGGCGAGATGCCGCCCCTGTTCGTGGTCGGCGAGGCCGGTCAGGGCGAACTCGTCAACTATCGGGTGCGCGACCGCTATATGATCGTCGACCGTCTCTTCGCCGCCGCCGAGCTTCGGATGGGCACGAAGAAGAGCGAGACCAGGGTGCGCATCGTGCGAAGCGACGCCCGGCGTGCCGGGAAGGGGCGGTGATGAGCGAGCCCGAGGAAGCCGCGCCGGTACTTCCGGACCTTCGCCTTCGCGGCGATCCGCCCCGGGTGATGCGACTGTCCCGCAAGGCGCTGGTGGTGCTGGCCCTGCTCGCCAGCATCGGCATCGGCGGGTCGCTATTCTACGCGCTGCAGCCGGCGCGCCGGCAGGCGGCAGAGGAACTCTACAATACCGACAGCCGCTCGACCGCCGACAGCGTGGCGAGCGCGCCGAAGGATTATGGCCAGGTGCCGAAGCTGGGACCACCGCTGCCGGGCGACCTTGGCCGTCCGATCGTCTCGGCGCAGCAGCGCGGCGCCGATGTGGCGGCACCACCGATCGGTCCGGGTGCCGGCACAGTACCGGCCGGCCGGGCGACAAGCCCCGCGGCGACCGCTGCCCAGGCGGCCCGCCAGCGCATACGACAGGAGCACGATGCCGCGCGCACGAGCAAATTGTTCCTCGGGACCGCGGTGGCGAGCGCCACGGGCTCCGGCGCGGTAACGGCGTCGCCCGGTCTGCTCGGCGCCATGGGCAACGACCGGCCGGGCGCCGGCGGAACCCCGACGGCGTCTTCGGCATCGGCCGAAGACGCCGCCCAGAATGACCAGGCGGCTAAACGCGCGTTCATGAAAACGGGGACGGTTCGTCCCGCGACGAGCTCAAACCGGCTAGAGCAGCCGGCCTCGCCCTATATTCTCCAGGCGGGCAGCGTCATCGCGGCAGCGCTGATCACTGGCATCCGCTCAGATATTCCCGGGCAGATCACCGCCCAGGTCACCGAGAATGTCTATGACAGCCTGACCGGACGAATCCTGTTGATTCCTCAAGGGTCGAAGCTGGTCGGCGAGTATGATTCGCAAGTTTCGTTCGGGCAGAACAGAGTGTTGCTCGCCTGGGACCGCTTGATCCTGCCGGATGGCCGGTCGCTCGCCCTCGATCGCCTGCCCGGTGCCGACGCATCCGGATTTGCGGGCCTGCAGGACGGGACCAACTATCACTGGGGTGGGATCGCGAAAGCGGCACTCCTCTCGACCGCGCTCGGGATCGGCGCGCAGGCCGGCTCGAACGGCAATGACGATCTGGCGCGCGCCATCCGCGAGGGCACGTCTGACACGATCAACCAGGCCGGTCAGCAGATCGTCCGCCGGCAGCTGAACGTCCAGCCCACGCTCACCATCCGGTCGGGCTATCCGTTACGCGTCGTCGTCACGCACGACCTGGTACTGTCGCCGATCGCACCGGGAGGACGCTGATGGCTGCTCTGAAACTCGGACCGCTGGTGGAAGACAGGCCGGTTCGGATCACCCTCGAGCTTCCGGGTCCGGTCCACCGCGATCTGGTCCGTTATGCCGCCGCTCTCGGCGCGCAGGCCGGGCAGGTACCGGTGACGCCGGAAAGGCTCGTCGCCCCCATGCTCGCGCGGTTCATGGCGACCGATCGGGCATTTGCCAGGGTTCGCGACAAAGACTGATGGTGCGTGCTCGTTGTCGTGCGGTCCGCCGATAGGGGAATGTGCGCGTCCCCGGTGCGTGGCAGCGACAAATCGGGGTGTCGCCTTGATAATCGCGCCGCCTTTTACGTGACCGATATTCGCAAAATGTCACTTCTGTGATCGGTTTTCGCGGGTCGTGAACGCTTTTCACGAGACGATCGGGACAGCGGCTCGGCGAAAGGGATGCTGGTTTGCTCGCGTGTTCGGCGGAGGTGGCGACGTGACATTTCCTCGAAACCTCGGGCATGATGTCCGGGCGCTGCATGTACGGGCTGGGCCGGGTGTTGACCAAGGGACAAGCGCTGTACACCTCCTTAGCGATGGGCGAGCTATATCAGAATAGGCAGGTGGCTCGGAGTGACTATAACGTCGGGCGAACCTCGATTAACATGCAAGGGAATCGAATTGGTCGAGCCGATGCAGAAGGCGTCACTGCGGCGATTGCCTGGGCCCGAAAAAAGCTGCACTCTCGGAGCTGGTTTTCAGGAGAGTATCACATGAACCGCGTCCTTCTCGGTGTAGCTACGATTCTCCTCGGATCGCTCGCGCTGTCCGCCACGCCCGCCGGCGCTGAGGCCAAGCCGCGGACCTATGATTGTTCGAAGGCCGGTAACGCGAACAAGGCTGCCTGCAAGACTGCGGCTGCGCCCGCTCCGAAGCCAGCCCCAAAGCCGGTAGCTGCCGCGACGCGCGCAGCGCGCACCTACGATTGCTCCAAGGCCGGGAACGCCAACAAGGCGGCGTGCAAGACAGTGGCTACCGCTGCAAAGCCGGCGCTCAAGCCGGCGCCGGTTGCAGCGGCGACGCCGGCCGCCCGCAACTATGATTGCTCGAAAGCGGGGAACGCCAACAAGGCTGCCTGCAAGGGTGCGGCGAAACCCATGGCCTTGCCAGCGCCAGCGCCCCAGGCCCGGACGTCCGCGCCTGTCGTGCATCAGCCGGCACCGGCGGCGCATCCGGCCGCTCCTGCGGACCAGAACACGCACGCGGGCGGCCCGGACGGCGCAACCGCGAAGTGCAAGGACGGCACCTACAGCAAGTCCGCCCACCGGTCGGGCACCTGTTCGCGCCACCAGGGTGTGGCGCAATGGTATTGAGGTAAGCGACTCGGCAGCAGACGCGCGGCCGCTTCCTTCCCACTTGTTCGCTCCGCCTTGGCTAACGGTTGCCGGTGCTCGACTGGGGGTGCGTCGCACGCGACCTTCTCACCTTGGCCTTGGGGACGGGCAGCGTCAGCGGCGCGCTGTCGCCCTGAAGGAGGGCGCTTACCGAATCGTGCAGGCTCGCATCCTCGACGACGAAGAACAGGCCGCCGCGACCATTCTGACTGCTCGAGCATTTGCCAGAGAGAGCGCCCTGCTGGTTCATGTCGCCGAAGATTGTGAACGGTGCGGCGCCTGACATGGATACGCC
>JAYVRZ010000430.1:0-10302 GCA_043775965.1 Sphingomonas sp. | reverse complement strand
CGTCATTCCCGCGGAGGCGGGAACCCATACCGGCTCACATCCGGGCTTATGGGTCCCCGCCTCCGCGGGAATGACCAGGCGTAGCATGGTGGAGTCGATTATGGAGTGATAACCGGCGTTGCGTCACCCTCCCCTCCGTCGCTTCGCGCCACCTCCCCCAGCCGGGGGAGGATCGTGAAGTTCGACGATCCGCTCGCCCACGCACGCACAATTAATTGCCACTGCGCCACCCCGACCGCTATGCCCCGCGACCATGACCAACATCATGCCCGCACCCGCGCCAAAGCCCTGGATCATGGGGATCGCGCCCTACACGCCCGGTCGCTCGACGACCGACGATGGCCGCAAGGTCATCAAGCTCTCGTCGAACGAGAACCCGCTCGGTACCAGCCCCGCCGCTAAGGCCGCGTTCGATGCCGCCGACCGCACGCTGGAACGCTATCCCGACGCCAGCGCCGCAAACCTGCGCGAAGCACTGGCCGCGCATTACGACCTCGATCCCGCGCGCGTCATCTACGGCACCGGCTCGGACGAGATCCTGCATCTGGTCGCCGGCGCCTACGCCGGGCCGGGCGACGAGATCATCCATGTCCGCTACGGTTTTGCGGTCTACGAGATCGCGACGCGCCGCGTCGGGGCCGAACCCATCATCGTCGACGACCGCGACTATGCCACCGATGTCGACGCGATCCTGGCTGCGGTCACCGAGCGCACCCGTGTCGTGTTCGTCGCCAACCCGAACAACCCCACCGGCACCTTCACGCCCCGCGCGGAGGTCGCACGACTGCATGCCGGTTTGCCGAAGTCGGTGCTGCTGGTGCTCGACCAGGCCTATGCCGAATATCTGTCGCCAGAGGAGGACGATGCGGGCCTGGCACTCGCGATGACCGAGGCGAACGTGCTGGTCACGCGGACCTTCTCGAAGATTCACGGTCTGGCGGCCGAGCGGATCGGATGGGGCTATGCCTGCGCGCCGATCATCGACGCGATGCACCGCATCCGCGCGCCGTTCAACGTGACGACGGCGGGCCAGGCCGCCGCGGTTGCCGCGCTCGCCGACACCGGATTCGTCGATGCAACCCGCGCGCACAACGACCAATGGCGCGGCTGGCTGGTCGAGCAGGTCGAGCAGATGGGCAATGCGGGCCTGCGCTGCGTGCCGTCCAAGGCGAACTTCGTGCTCATCCTGTTCGAAGGCAAGCTGACCGCCGACGCAGCGTATCACGGGCTGATGGAGGCGGGCTATATCGTCCGCTGGCTGCCCGGCCAGGGCCTGCCCAACGCGCTGCGCATCACGATCGGCACCGAGGACGAAACACGCGGTGTGATCGCGGCGTTGCGCAGCCTGGTCGAGCGGGCCTGATGCTGCCGTTCGCGCGCGTCACGATCATCGGGCTGGGGCTGATCGGCTCGTCGGTGGCGCGCGCGGTGCAGGCGTCGATGCCGACCGTCCGCGTCACCGGCTACGACGCCGATCCGAGCGTGCGCGAGGCTGCGGACCGGTTGCAGTTCTGCGACGACATCGCCGATACCGCGGGCGCTGCGGTGATCGACGCCGACCTGGTGATCCTGTGCGTGCCGGTCGGCATCATGGGCGATGTCGCGCGCGAGTTCGTCGCCGAACTCCCCGCCGATGCGGTCGTCAGCGATGTCGGCAGCTGCAAGGCCGAGATCGTCCGCGCGCTGACCGAGGCGTTGCCGGGCGCCACGGTGATCCCCGCGCACCCGGTGGCGGGCACCGAACGCTCCGGTCCCGATGCCGGGTTCGCGACGCTGTTCCAACACCGCTGGTGCATCGTCACGCCACCCGACGGCGCGGACCCGGTCGCGGTCGAGCGTGTTTCGGAATTCTGGCGGCGTCTCGGCGCGCAGGTCGAGACGATGGCGCCCGAGCATCACGACCGCGTCCTCGCCGTCACCAGCCACCTGCCGCATCTGATCGCCTACACGATCGTCGGCACCGCGGGCGACATGGAAGAAGTAACCCAGTCCGAAGTCATCAAATACTCCGCCGGCGGGTTTCGCGACTTCACGCGGATCGCCGCGTCCGACCCGACGATGTGGCGCGACATCTTCCTCAACAACCGCGAGGCGGTACTGGAAATGCTCCAGCGCTTTTCCGAGGATCTAAGCCATCTCCAGCGTGCGATCCGCTGGGGCGACGGCGATGCGCTGTTCGACCTGTTCACGCGGACGCGGGCTATCCGGCGAAGCATCGTCGAGCAGGGCCAGGACGACGACGTCCAGGACTTCGGCCGCACGCATCGCTGAGCCCCGCCCGTTCCACGTGAAACGGGCGGGGCTCAGTCCAGCGCGTTCATTGCCGCATGGACCCGCCGCTCCGCCTCTTCGCGCGGCAAGCCGGGCGGGACCACCTCGCCGAAGCGGAACGTGATCACCCCCGGTCGCTTCAATCCACGCTTCGGCCAGACCAGGCCACTGTCGCACGCGATCGGCACCGTCGGCATCTTCAGCGCGCGATAGAGACCCGCAAACCCGGGCTTGAGCGGCGGATGCTCGCCCGGATCGACGCGCGTCCCCTCGGGAAAGATCAGGATCGAGCGCCCGGTGGCCTTGGCCGCGGTCGCCTCGCGCATCATGCTCCGCATCGCCTTGGCCGACGCCTCGCGGTCGACGACGATCGCGCCGTAGCGCCGCGCCGCCCAACCCCAGGCGGGAATATCGGCGAGCTCGCGCTTCAGCACGATCGCCGGACCGTCCAGCATCCCCTGCAGCTCGAGCGTCTCGAACATCGCCTGGTGCTTGCACGCATAGAAGGCCGGCTCGGTCGGCCGCGTCCCCTCGATCCGGATGTGCACGCCCAGGATCACCCGCGCACACCAGCGATGAAAGCGCGTCCAGATCGTCGAATGGACGATCACCGCGCGCGATCCGAACAGCGCCGAGATCGGCACGGTCACGACGATCGGCACCGAGATCGTATAGAAGACGAGCATGAACGCCCAGTTCCGCAGTCGAACGATCATCCGCCAAATCCAATCCACAACGCGATCCGGCGAAGGATCAACTTGTTATATTCGTTGACCAAAGTCCCGAGGCGCGGGGTGCCGCGGACGCCATCGCCGAGGATCGCGACATTCTTCCCCAGCGCCGCCGCCAGTTCCATCCGCGCCCGTGCGAGGTGCCAGTCCGACGTCACCAACCGCACCGAACGGTATTTGTGCACCCGCACCCACCGCGCGGTCTCCTCCGCGTTCGATCGCGTATCCACCGCGTCGGCACCGAGATCGACGCAACAGGCGAACAGCTTGGGCGAGGTGCGGTATTCAAGCGCAAGGTCGATCGGCCGCACCCCCGGCGCGACGCCGGTCACCAGCATCCGCCTGGCCTGGCGATCGCGCAACAGCACGAGCCCGCGGTCGATCCGCCCTGCCCCACCCGTCGGCACGACGATCGCATCGGTGGTGACGCCGTCGAGCGGCCCAGGCAGCAACAGCATGAACAGCGCGAAACCGAATGCCCAGGCCAGCCCCATCACGCCGATCAGCCGGACGATCACAGGATGTGCCTCAATGCGCGGACGATCGTCGCGCGTGCCGCCAGCATCGCCAGGACGACGAAGCCGAACGGCAGCAGCACGAGCAGGACCCAGTCCATGCCGCCAAGCGTCACGCCCGCGAGCAGTTCTGACCCGAGCCCGTGCAGGCGGCTGCCGATGAACGCGACCACCAGCAGCGCGGCGACACCGCCGACGACGCCGCCGATCGTCGCGTCGATCACGATGCGCCGCTGGAACAGCCGGGCGACCTGCAGGTCGGTCGAGCCGAGCATGTGCATCACGCCGATCGTCGCGCGGTGGGTCTCCAACCCCGCGCGCGCCGCCAGCACGACGACCGCGGCGGTCGCGCTCGCCATCAGCAGCACCAGCGCAAGCGCCAGCACTGTCAGTGCACGCATCACGTCGTTGACCGGCGACATCCAGCTTTCATGGCGATCGACCCGCACCGTCGGGCCGAGGTGACGGATGTCCGCCGACACGCGCGTCGCCGCGGCATCGTCGCGATCTGCCAGGTCGACATCGATTATCGCCGGCACGGGCAATTGCGCATCTGCCCCGTCGGCGCCGAGCCACGGCTCCAACAACGTCGCGAGTTCGGCGCGATCGACCGGAACCGCCTTCGACACCGCCGGCATCGACCGCAGGGCCGCCAGCACGCGCGCGGCGGCAACGTCGCGGTGGACCGGATCGCCGTCGACGACCTGCACCGTCAGCCGCCCCGCGAGTTGCCGGTCGAGCAGCCGCGCCGACCCCGCTGTCGCCAGCCCCAGCGCGGCGGCGAGCATCGTCAGGAACAGCATGATGGCCATCACCCACGTCATCGCGCGAAGCCCGCCCGCTTCGTCGAGCACGCGGCGTTCGGCCGAGGTTCGCGCCCCGGAAAACGTCATGAATCGGGCCGCGTCGGCGGATAGCGGAGCGCGCCGGTGGGATCGAGCAACCGCCCGCGATCGAGCCGCATCATCTGCGCGCCCGGTATCCGTCCCAGCAGGTGGAAGTCGTGCGTCGCGACGACGACGGTCGTGCCCAGCTTGTTTAGCGACTCGAACAGATGCAGCAGTCGCTCGGCCATGTCCGGATCGACGTTGCCGGTCGGCTCGTCCGCGACCAGTATCTCGGGCCGGGCGATCACCGCACGCGCGATCGCGACCCGCTGCTGCTCGCCGCCCGACAGCGTCGCGGGCCGCGCATCGGCACGATCGCCGAGCCCGACCCAGGCGAGCATCTCGCGTACCGGTTGCCGGATATCCGCCTCGGGCATGCCCGCGACGCGCAACGGCAGCGCGATGTTATCCCAGGTCGAGAGATGGGGCACGAGCCGGAAATCCTGGAACACCACGCCGATCCGCCGCCGAAAGCCCGGCAACCGGTCTCGCGACAGCACCACCGCGTCCTCACCGAACAGCCGGATGACGCCGCGCGTCGGGCGTTGTGCGAGATAGAGCAGCTTCAGCAGCGACGTCTTGCCCGCCCCGCTCGCGCCCGTCAGGAAATAGAACGCACCGCTGCGCAGCGTGAAGCTGAGGTCCGACAGCGTCTCCGGCCCGGCTTCCGAACCGATGCCGTAGCGAAGCCCGACATTCTCGAATTGGACGATATTCGCCATGACGTGGTTGCGCCCGCTCTCGCCCGCTTGTGCCCTTGCGACCGCTTTCGCATGAAAGCGCGCGCCGCTTCAAGCTTGCCACCGATGCGGGCCGCGTGCTTATTCGTCGGCAAGACCGGTCGCGCTCCAGCGGCCGCTGGTGAAGCGTATCCATGATCCTCCAATGTCCCGAGTGCAGCACGCGCTACCTGGTACCCGACAGCGCGATCGGCGCCGAGGGACGCACCGTACGCTGCGCCAATTGCCGACATAGCTGGTTCCAGGCCGCGGCGCCGCTTGCCGCTGTCGCAGACGCGCTGCCGGCAGCACCGCTCGCGCCTGCGCCACCGCCGCTCGCACCCTTGGCCCGTGACTCGGCCCGTGACCCAATCGCCGAGCCCACCGAGCAGTTCGCACCGTTTGCCGCGGCGCCGATCGGTGCGGAACCGGCCTTCCCGTCGCATTTCGCCACGCCTCCCTCCGCGTCGCCGGCGTTCGCTTCGCTGACCGATCCGATCGCGCGTACGGATTCGATGGGTGAGCAGCCACCCTTCCGCCCGCGTCGCAACATGACGCGGCGGTGGACGATCGCGGCGGTGCTCGCGGGCCTGCTGATGCTGATCGCGGTCGGTGCCATCGTCTATCTCGGCGCGCCCGGCGTGGCAGCCAAGCTGGGTCTCGGGCTCGGCACGGACGAGACGCCGCTACGGCTGCGTGACAACCCGATCGAGCGGCGCGAGCTGGAGAACGGCTCCGAGTTGTTCGCGGTCAGCGGCCAGGTGACCAACCCGTCCGACCAGCGCCAGCGCGTGCCCGACATCCGCGCCGAACTCCGCGACGCACAGGGACGCTTGGTCTACAGCTGGACGATCACGCCGCAGCAGCGGACGCTGGCACCGGGTGGGGCGATCGATTTCAATTCGGCCACGCTGAATGTTCCCGCAAATTCCAAGCGGCTCGAACTGAGTTTTGCCGGCGAAGCGACGCCGTAACGCTGCAACCTCCCCCGCCAGGGGGAGGTGTCGCCGAAGGTGACGGAAGGGGCGAACACGCAACGCGTGTCGTCTCCCCCCAATCAGGCGCGCAACCGCCGGGCGACGAGCCAGAACCGCCCCCCATGCAGCAGCGCTGCGGTGATCATACCGAGCCCGGACGCATAGACGAGCGCCATCGGGCCGACGCCGTGGTGCACCATCCACCACCCTGCCCCGCCGGTGACGACGAAATACGCGACGATGCTGTTGACGCCCGCGACGACCTGGTCGCCGAGCGAGCGCAGCGCATAGAGCAGCACGACCTGCGCGCCGTCGAACAGTATGAACGGCGCCCAGATCGGCAGCATCGCCAGCGCAGCGCCGTGAGTCGCGACATCGGCGGGGAACGCGCTTACGATCGGGGAGCGCGCGACGATCAGGACGATGCCGCACAATCCGAGTGCCAGCATCGCCAACCCGGTCGCGATCAGCGCGCGCGCGATGCCCGCCTTCGGATCGCCCTCGCCCACTGCATTGCCGACCCGCACTCCACACGCCGAGCCTAGCCCCAGTGCCAGCCCGAACATGACGTTATGCACCGAAAAGACGATCTGGAACGCGTGTGCGACATCGTCCCCGAACTGGGTCGAGAGCGCGATCAGGATCGAGAAGCCGGCAAGCTCCAGGCCCGACGCGATGGCGGGGACGATCCCGAATATCGCGAGCGCGCCGATGCCAGCCGGAACGCCGCGCCACGCCGGCAGGTCGATCCGCCGGACACCCCGCTCCCTGGCGCGGGGCAGCGTCAGCGCAGCGGTCACCATGCCGACAGCACCCAGGCCCGAGGCGATCGCCGTGGCGGTGGCGGCACCGACCGCGCCCATCGCGGGCAGCCCCAGGTGACCGCCCGACATCGCCCAGGCGAGCACCGCGTTCAGTGGCAAAATCGACAGATTGACCACAGCGACGCGGCGCGGTCGGCTGACGCCCTCGAGGAAGAAGCTCGCGGCGACGATCATAAGCTGAGGCGGGTAGGTGAATGCCATCACCCGGACGACCCGGCCGGCGGGCTCGACCAGCGCTGGCGCGACGCCGATGCCGGCCAGCATCGGGTCGGCGAACGCGAACATGATCGCGCCGACTACCAGCCCCAGCAACAGGCCGAGCACAAGGCCCTCGCGCAGCACCTGCCCGGTCCGCGGCAGGTCCCCCGCCCCATCGGCGCGCGCGGTGTGGACGAGGACGCCCGACAGCCACGCAAGCCCGGTGACGATCGCGATGAAGGTGAGCGAGCGACTCGCGCCCAGCGCCGCCACCTCGTGTGCGCCGACCAGGCCGACGACGATCACGTCGGTGACATGCAGGATCGTCCAGTTGAGACTGGTCAGCATCACCGGCCAGGCAAGCGCGAGGATACGCCGCGTTTCGGCGCGGGTGCCGCGCCGCGCGTCCGGCGGTGTATCGCCATGCTGATCGGTCGAAGGGAATGTCGCGGCCATCGTTTGCGGTACCGGATGGCGACTTTATCGCAAAGGCCGTTGCACAGCGTTCAAAGCCTTGCTAGTGGCGCTCGCCTACCAGATGCCGGGTTCGCCCGGCGATGTTTCATGGGCGGCCATGGCGGAACTGGTAGACGCGCAACGTTGAGGTCGTTGTGGGCGAAAGCCCGTGGAAGTTCGAGTCTTCTTGGCCGCACCATATCTTTCCAGACACTGAAACATCCCCTCCCAGGGTTCCCCTTTCGCCTGCCGGGCGTTGGCGTCGCGGAGACATGTCATGAGTTCGATCGACGACACGATCATCGACACGCCCGAGGGGCCGATGACGTTTGCGCAGTGGAAGAAGAAGAACCCGGTCCAGCTCCCCTCGCGCCGGACCAAGGGCAAGAAGCTCCCCAACAAGGTGAAGCTGACCACCGACGAGAAGTAGTCCCAAGCAGTCGACGCGTGACGTTCGTACGAAGCGGTTCCCTCGCGAAAGCGGCTCCAGCAGCGAGACTTCGCGGTCAGTGCTTCCTGACCGACGCAGCCGATCCCATCTGTGCGCGGATCATCCGTGCCTGGAACTTCACCCTTTGCCAGAAGGTCGCGTCGTCGAGGCGCCACTGGCGGATCGCCTGGGTCGCCAGCGACTCGATCAGCGCCTCGCTGGTCGCCGCGTCTTGCTTGGCGAATTCGCGCGCGAGGTCCTCGACGCAGGGGCCGTGATCGGCGAAATCGCATGGCGGCGTCATGGCTGGGGCCTGTCTCGGCATCGGCATGGATCTCTCTCCCTGTTTTTATGTACGATCGTCACCGTCGCCCGCCGAACAGCGCGCGCGTCGCGCCGCCGAGCGAGGCCTGGTCGAACTTCAGCCGCATCGTCACGTACGGTCCCTGCCGCGTGTAGCGGTCGTCCTCGAAATCGCGGTCGCGGTAGCCGGACACGTTGTAGCCTGCGCTCACCCACATGTTCTGCGCAGGCGACACGCCGACCGACGGTCCGCCGCTCCACGACCATGCGCCGCGTGCCCAGGCGTGCTGCACCGAGCCGGCGACACCCACGTCGATCCGCGTGCCGATATCCTTGCGCAGTTCGAAGCCGGTGACGTCGATATAGCCGTCATAGGTGTCGTCGGCGAACCGCCCGGCGACGTATTTCGCGCCATAGTACAGCGACGCCTCGGTGCCGTGGCCAAGCCCTTCCGGCCCGGTGCGGTAATTCACCACGAGGTTGTTGATGATTCGCGTCGTAACCTGATCCCCCCCGCCATACGCCGGCACGCCGAGCGCGTTGGAGTCCGAGAACCCGGCGTCCGCACCTTCGTAGCACAGCTCGAGACGCTCGAGCAGCGACCAGCGGCTGTCGAGCGGGCGGAAGGCGAGCGCGATGTCGGCGGTGGCATAGGTGGCGACCGCGCCTGCCCGGTCCTTGATCGTGTACGCCTTGATGCTCGACGCGAGCGTCTTGCCCTGCCCCAGCGTGCGCAGGAAGTTGGTCGTGATCCCCCAGCGATCGCCGCTGTCGGCGTTGCGATATTCCAGGCGACCGTTCAGCGACCAGAGCGCCTGGCGATACGTCGCGCCGAGCGTCGCCGCCGCATAGTCGCCATTGGTCTGGTCCTGCCCGACATAGCCGCCCGACGTGACCGGCTGAAACGCGTTGACGACCGCGCCGTCGGGGATCTTCCCCTTCAACGTGTTACTCGCGTCCAGCGTGCCGTCGATCGTCCAGTTCTTGCCGAGCGGCACCGACTGGTTGAGCCCGTATTGCGCATAGGTACGCTGGCCGTTCTCGCCGATCGCCTGTTGGTTGAGCGTGCTCATCAGCTTGGCGCCGGTCCAGGGCGCAACGTCAATGCCAAACTGCTTGGTATGCGCGACGTAATCGGTGCCGTTGGCAATCTCGTAGCCGCCGATCAGGCGGATGCCGGGTTTGATCCTGTAGGAGAGCTGGATCTGGTGGCGGACCGGGAAGTCGACGCTGTCGCTGTCGCCGCCGGGGGCGAACTGGGTCTGGCCAGTGACGGTCAGCTTGTCGCCGAACAACATTTGGCTGCCGCCGACGGTCAGCAGGCGGCTGTCGCGGTCCTTGCCGTCGAGGCCGCGGTCGGACGCATATTGCCCGCCGACGAAGATCGTCCCGGTGTCGCGGCGATATTCCAGGCGGACATCGCCGGCAGTGCGCGTGCCCGCACTCTCGAGCTGCTGCTGATGCCACAGGACACCGGTCACGCTGAGCCGATCGGACAGTCGCACGCGGCCGTCGAGCCCGAACTTGCGCGTCCCCGCCTCGACCAGGTTCTGTTGGCCGACGCCGAACATCGCGTCCTGTTGGCGCGCATAGGCCAGCAGGTCGAGCTTCGCGCCGTGGTGATCGATCTCCGCAAGATAGGCGAGGCCTTCGCCCAGCCCGGCCCGGCCGCCCTTGGCGATCTCGCCGCGCAGTTCGGTGTCGGCAAACACGCGCGCCTTGATATCGGCGCCGATGACGGTGGCCTTGCCGACGGTCTCGTCGCGGATCACCGCGGCGCCGACCTCGACGCGGCCGCCCACCAGCTTGGTGGCGACGCGCGCGGCGGCGGCGAGCTTTGCCGACCGGCCGCCCTCGACCTCGTAATCCGCGACGATGAAGATCGGGTTCAGGCTGCCGTCGCGGCTGAGCACCGGGTTGCGGAAGCGGACCGTGCCCATCGACGTATCGATGTCGTAATCGATGTGCCGGGTCAGTTCGGTGGTCGCGAC
>JAYVRZ010000429.1:0-14028 GCA_043775965.1 Sphingomonas sp. | reverse complement strand
ACCAGGCGGCTACCAGGCGGCTACCGAGTTGCTACTGGGTCGCTACCAGTTTTCCGCTAAGGGTCGCTCTGCGTCGTGGTTGTCAGGCTTAAAAAGCTGACAGGCCGATCCCAACCATAGCGACACAGGCCTTACGCCACTCAACTTGGTCGCAGGTCGCTAGCAGATTGCTACCAACTAGCAACCGACACGAATGCTTTACGCTCGGTAAGAGGCATCGCCACGTGGGCAGGTTTCTGGCCGATCCACTTCGGTCACAACGTCAGACGCAAACGCCGCCAGTTTCCGACGACGAACGGTAAGCGCGAGCGGTGGATTGCATGATGAGTCCTCAGGGCAGTATAGCCCGCAGCCAGTCACTCCAGAGCGGCTTGAGGGCGCGGGTCCGCTTGCGAGTGGGCCGGGAAGCAAGGGCAAGCATCCCGCTTGCAGCGATCTCCGCTTGGATGCTTCCCAAATCCGCGAGCCAAGCCTGAAAGCGTGCAGTCTGAGTGCGCATGTGAACCTCCGTCTTAAAGTTGAAACAGAGGCAGGCTGACGATCGGGCGGGGACGGGGTCACAGGACCGCGCAGCGGCCGCGCAAGCGGGGCGGGGGGGGTGCCGATTTTGTCGGGGTCGTAGCGAAGCGAAGGCCGCGACAAAATCGGGGGAACCGCGCATCCTTGACGCTGGCCTCGGCCGGTCGTCACGATAAAAAGGCGTCGACGAAAGAACTTTTCTGATATCCAGAGGGGCAGGGGTATGACCCGAACTGGTCACCCCAGTGACGTCGTGCCACGCATCGAAGCCGGACAAGCCGGAATGCGAGGATGGCGGCGCCCAGTTCGTCACTTTGGAGACCACCGGTAAGGTTGCGGTCGTCGAGGCGCTCGTTCCCTTCAAACAGGACGCCGCCTTCAGCACGGCCGCTGCCGCGAGCGCAGTCGACATCGCGTTAGCGGCACACGGTTTGGTTGCGCTGATCGGACGGCGTGGCGTCAGGGACAGGTCTCGACGTTCATGATCCTCTCCCTAAGGAAGCCGAGGAGTGCCCCGGCACCGGAGCGCCGGGGCGATGCGTCATCGTTCGTCGACACGCATGATCGTGAGGACGCGCGTGGTTTTGAAGGGATCGGCTGCATCCTCCGAGCCTGCGGTCAGGTCGTGATTGTAATAGTCGATCTTCCAGTAGCAGTCGGTGCCTTCGAACCGAAACCGGCCGAGGTCATGCTCGCCGTAGGGATCGATAGCCTCGTCGAAGGCGTCGAAGTCGCGAACCGCGCGGAGCAGCTCGGCTTGCTTGCGGAAATTTCGGAAGAGGCTGACGTCGCCGATCAGGGCTGCGATCCCGCTCGTCATCACGACGCGATTGTGCCCAGGGGCGGTGAGATGCGCTCGCAGCCAGTCGTTGAGACGCGCGATCCCGCCAGCGTCACCCGTGGCGGTTTCTGATTGAGGCGTTTGCTCGGCCATGATGGTCTCCTGCCATTGACCCCGACGATCGGGGCCTTTCGACAGGCGACACGACGGCCGGGGCATAGCTCGCTCGCGCACCCGTAGGGTCGCAACGCAGTGGAGAAGCCCGCTGGCGGGCTTGCGGGAGAGGGCGCCCGGGCCAGGACGTAGGAGCCCGAAATGCCGCACGGATCGTTGACCCGGAAGAGATCTCTGGTCGAGGCTGATGCTGGACGACCGCGCCGATCGCGGCGTATCGTTCGAACATGGAAACGGCTGCCAATATCGTTGCCCTGTGGCCCCTCTGGATGGACAGCGCCGGCGATATGCTCCGGATGAAGGCGTTGGTCCGAAGTCGCTGCTGCAAATGCGGGACCCTGATGCGGGCCGAGCTGGAAGACATCGTGGCACGCCACGGCTCTGACTATTCGCTCGTCGACAAGCTGGAGCGCTGCCGGATGGTCGAGTGCGAAGGGTCTACATTCTATCTGGCATCGCGAACCTATGGCCGCGAATGGGTGACGCTGCTACGCGACCCGCGGCTGATGAAGGTGTTTGACGAGCTCCCGCCTGTCCGGACGGCCTGGAGCTAATCCGCCGCGTCCGGAAGCGATACCGTCTGAAGTCGGGTCCCACACCCAGGCGGTGGGCAGGAGGACGCAAGAGCCGCTCGTCCAGCGGCGCTGCCGTGCTTGCGCAGCGGGGCCGGGGCGGGTTTGATGCCCGCTCCGGCTCCTTCAGGTTTGCGAGCGGGGAGGGGAGGGGGACCGAAGCCCCTCGGGAAGCTCAGGCGTAAGGGTCGTATTCGTTGACGATCGTGAGCGAGCTGTCGTGATCCTCTGCGGTGATGACGGCGTATTGGGTGCCGACGGCGATGACCATCGTTGCCACCATCAGGGTTTTTGCGAGGCCCATGGCGTTTTTGCGGGCGATCCAGATATCGTTGAACATGTCCGAGGCTCCTGTGAAGCCGGCGGGGTTCATCCCGCTCGACAGGCGCCCGACAGGGACGGGGAGGGGCCGCGATCACTTTGTTGCGCCCGCGCAAGAAAGCCGTAGCGAAGCGCCCGGACCCCTTGCGGGTTGATCGTATAAGGCCCCGAGCCGTCCCAAGGATTGCGCCTCAAAGAGCGGGGTGAAGCTCGCTGGCCAGAGCGTAGCGGTTCAGCGCTGGGTCGCCGGAGACGTTCACCTCGCCAGGGGATGTTGGTCGCTTCGCCTCTCGCATCCGCACTCTGCGTCCACCCGAACGATGAGAGAGTTCGTATGGCTGGAACGACGACCTGCCCGGTCAGGGGTGGAAAGACGTTTCCGCTTTTTGGAAAGACGTTTCCTGCGCGCGTGCGCGACCGTCAGTTGATCGTCACCCGAATGGGCCGAGACCTGACAAGGGCTCGGTGGAGCGAAGCGGAATAGAGCGACGATCCCGGCGCAGCCGGGAGACGCCGACGAACTAAATACATGTGAATTAATCCGAAACTCGATCGAGTCTTTGTTTGTTAAACCTGTTTGACTCTCTCGACGGTCCCTTATGCCCTTGTGGTCGATGACAATGCGCTGATCCTGATGGATGCCTGCGATATTCTCAATGCGGCCGGTTTTCGGTTCTACGAAGCGTCGACAGGGGACGCGGCAAAGCTGCTGCTGATGGACCATGCCGAAGAGGTGACGCTCTTGTTATCGGATGTGGAGATGCCGGGCGATACTGACGGTTTCGCACTGGCCCGACATGTTGCCATGCATTGGCCGTGGATCGAGATTGTGATCGTCAGTGGCAATGCCGAGCCTGGCCCGGGTTCGATGCCAACCAAAGCGACGTTCCTCCGCAAGCCCTTCAGTCGTGAGACGATCCACACGCACTTGCGCAACACGCTGCCCGATCACAGGAAGCCCGAGCCGCTACGACGCATGGCCTAGCGGCGAACGTGAGAAGAGGCCCGGAGCGTAAGCTCCGGGCCGTCCTTGCCTCGATTCAAAAGGGTACGTCGTCGTCATCCAGACCGCCGTGATCCTGCGTGGCGCCCTGCTGCTGCCGACCCCGGCTGAGGAAGGTCACTTCGTCGGCGATGATCTCGACGCCGTAGCGCTCGATGTTCTCATTGTCCGTCCAGCGGGTGTAGTGGATGCGGCCCCGGACCATGACCTTCTGGCCCTTGTCGACGTACTGGGCGACGGTCTTGCCGACGCCGTTGAAGCAGGTGATGCGGTGCCATTCGGTGTCCTCGACCCGGCGACCGTCGGCGTCCTTGAGGATCTTGCCGTCGCTGTCGCGCTTGGGGCGCGAGGTGGCGAGGCTGAACTGGGTGATCTTGGTCCCGCCCTGGGTGGCGCGGACTTCGGGGGTGGCGCCGACGTTGCCGGCGAGGATGACGAGGTTCTGCATTTCGAGGTTCCTTTTGTTTGTTCGCCGGGGGTCCGTCCCCTCGACTGAACACCAAAAAAGACGGCCAGGACGCCCTCCCCACCGAAAGCGCGCAGACGCGTACGGGGAACCCCGATCAGAGGAGTGGTGCGGGCAGCCGCGAAGCGGCAACTCGGTCCGATAGATCGCGGGTTGGGGAGGGTGGACGGCCGGATTAGGTCGTTCAGGAAAGAGAGGGGATGGACCCCCACTGGCGGGCAACGGACAAAGAACCGTGTGCAGGACCAGCTTGTCGCATCGATCTGCCGGCAATGTCGGTGCCTCGCTTCGTCGCCACAGACGGCACGACACCCTGCCTGCCGTTGCCATGCGCCGATCGCTACGCAGGCTCCCTCATCCGGATGACGGTCGCGGCGTGGACCTTGGCACCGACTTTCCGCTCAGGCGCGCGCGCCGTGCCCCTGTCGACATGCCGGAAGGTGGTCCCGCGCGGTCCACCTCGCTGGGCGACTGAGACCAGAGCGCCGCGGTCGTGATGCCGACAAAGGCTTTCGCCCGGGCGCGGCCAGGGCGTCACGCCGACCGTCATGGTGGTGTGACATCCACGCTCCTCAACCGAGGCAGACGCTCGGGGGGCTCCGGGCCTCGCCTCACGGAACCGCTCTGCGTCCAAAATCGGGCGGCGGCAGCGCCCGCGTCATGCGATCGTTACCGAAAGGACGAGACACCGAAGGTGGCTCGGTTGAGCCTTGGCGAAATAGAGCACGACCCGCCCTGCAGGGCGGGGACGCTAAACGTCCCTGTATCGTTTCCAGATCTCGCCCATCGTGTCGCGGTAGCCCCACTGGTCAGCGTACACGGTCGCGTTCTCGGCCAGATAGGCCATGATAATCAGCATATCCTCGGCGATCACCGCATCGAGATTGCACAAATGGAGGATCGGGAAGTGGCCGGCATCATCGCCGTTCCACCAGGCCAAGAGGAAATCCGCGACTTTTGCTGACGCGCCAGTTTCGGCCGCTCGGGTGACGGGGAGTGCGATCGGGATCAAGCGGGCCAGCGCGGCACCGACGTCATCGAACGATACCGCGCGAATGGCAGGACGGCGTGCTGGTGATGGCTGATCCACGATTATTCCTCCTGTTGCTTGAGGTGTAGCGTAGTGGCGGTGAGGCTGCGACGTTCACGTTCGGCGCCGAGCACGAACGGATCGCATGATGCCTCGATGTCCTCGGGCGTCAGATCTTCGGATGCGAACAGGCCGCGGTCGGACATGACCGCACGCGGAGCGGCGGGATTGTCCGTCATGACGACATGATAGGTGTCGCCATCGGCGGCTGCGCGGCGCAGCGCGAAGCGCCAGCAATGCGCAGCCGTCTGGAATGGGTTGGGGCGAGGCATCGAGTTACTCCATCGTTGCTATGGGTGAGAATGATCTCCTGCGGCAAAGCCGCAAGAGGCGAGGCCGCTGGCGGTAAGCCAGCGGCAAAGCCGAAGCTCAGGCGACCTTGCGGCCGCGCTGAGCGTTCTGTGCAGCGGGAGGGGTTCCGAGCGGTCCGCGGCGATCGACCACGCGGATGCCGGCCTTCTTGGCGTCGATCGCCAGACGCTCGGTCACGCCGTTGCCCTGGAAGGCGATGACGTAGCGGGGCTTCAGCGAGAGCATCTGCTCGTTGCGACGGAAGCCGGCACGATCACCGAGCTTGCGATCGAGACCGAAGCGGACTTGCTGGATGCCGTTCTGTTCGGCCCACGATGCCGCGATGCGCTCGATCCCCTTCATGTCGCCGCCATGGACGAGATACATGTCGCCGACGCGCTCCCGAACCGCATTGAGGGTGCGCAGCAGGTTGTCGCCAAACGCCTTCATGTCCTCGTCGGTCCGGAAGGTTAGCCGTCCCCCGGCAAACACGATTGGGGTGCCCTGTGCCGTGTTGGCGTCGCGGACGCGCTCGCGGCGAGCCTGCAGGAAGGCGCGTCCGTCAACGATTGCCGATGTCACCCCGAGCGAAATGCGGTTGCCGGTCGACGGGATCCAGGAACGGCCGGTCTCGCGGATATAGTGTGCTGCGGCCGTGTCGCGCATGTGTTCGTAGCAGGTGGCGGCCTCCTCGATCTTCTTGGCGAAGTCGATCTTGTCCTCGAGGTTGGCGGTGTTGATCTCCGAACCGTCCTGTTCGGCCAGGAGGAGCCTGATCTCGTCGGTGAGACGGTCGATGGTCGCGTGCTTCTTCGCCGCGGCCCGGTGGAAGAGGTTGACCAGACCCCAGCCCATCTCCTCAATGTCGCGCTCGAGCGACGTATTCTGGAGGGTTGCGAACAGGTCGCTCCAGATGGCGGTGGTGGTCTGTTCCAGTGCATCGGTCGAAGGCGGGCACATGCTAGAGATGTCTTCGGCGCGGGGTTCGAGGTGTCCAAGCTCCAGAGCGGAAAGTGCGGCAGCAAGGGAAGTGGTCATGGGGTCAAGCCCTTCATCTGATCGAGGCCGGCGGCCTATCCGCCGGATGCGCACCTCCTGGGCGGCCGAATAAGAGGCCCCCGCACCGCAAGCGCAGCGGAGGGAAACCGCAAAAACCGGGGTGGTGCGGGCAGCCGCAAAGCGGCAACTCGGCCCGGATTTTTGCGGTTGCGGGGGTCTCGCGGCCGCCCATGTGCCGCATCTCTCTGGCGGATGGCTGTCGGGCGTCAGGTGTCGTCGGGTGAAGACGTGACCACGCTTGCTGCTACGGTTGAAGTGGGGCTCAACCCGAACCTGGCGATGTCGTCGAGAAGTGCCTGCCCCGTTGCGCACAGGCGGACCATCGCCGCTGGGGTGATCCTCAATACTCCATCAGCGCCGATCGCATCGACCATGATGCGGAGCTGGTCGACCAGATCCTCACTCCGGGTCGCGGAACAGCCCGCACACGCCGCCACTTGCACGAACAGGCCCGGGACGGGGAGGACGCAAGACTCGCCGCCATCCGGGACAAAGCGCCAAGGATCGACGGCCGCACCTTCGGCGACACGCGCTGACATAAGTGGGATGCTCCGTATCGAGGCTCTTCCACCCGTCGGTCGTATGCGACGCATCGACAAGCGGAAGGGCAGGCGCTGACGACATCTTCCGCCTCGGCCGTGATTTCCGCACGGTAATGGGCAGGGTATTCGAAAGGGGTCGGTGAAGGTCTTCATGGGACCGGACTCCTGAAGGTTGGCAAAATGGGAGACCCGAATGGTTCGGGTCATTCGTAGCGGGGACGCTGGGCCGGAAAGGCGAGAGGGGGCCAGCCATCGTGGACGCGGGCCTCGAAGCGACCAGCGGAGAGGACGCTGCTGATCTCGCGCGCGTGATCTCCGATGTTCCAGTCGCGATCGAGATGCGCCTGAACCTCCAGCGCCATTGTCTGGGCGCGGTCCTCGTGACCCCGGGCAAAGGTGACGCCGAAGGCGGTTAGCGTCGGGTCGGTGCAGAGTTCGCCGGAATCGTAGTACCAGCCACCTTCCTCGGGACCGCCAAAGAGTCGCTGAACGAGGTAAACGGCGACGCTGTGCATGATGATGATCCTTTCTCGAGCATGAGCCCAAGGCTCATCAGTCCAAAGGATGCCTCCCCTCCGGGAGACTGTTTTCAGTCGATCACGCGACAGCCAGCAGCAATCCAGCCTTGGCGATTGGGCGCATATTTCGCGGCCGTGGCGAGGATGATCTTGCGGCGCGCATCGGCGTCGCCGGCGTGGTCGGCGATCGCTGCCGCGTCAGCGGCGCGCGCGGGCCAGCATTGATCCGTGTTAAGCATCGCGACTGGAAATGCCGTCGATCCTTCGACGACGAATTGCTTGATGATCGGGTTAGGCATGGTGACGGTCCCCGGCGAGCGCGTCGGACGCGCGATGAAAGTCGGCAAGCCAGCGCCCCATCGGGGCGCGTTGCTCGGGCGGAAGTGCTGCCTGTGCCGCCTGAAATTCGAGCAGCGCCAAGGGCGCGGTCGCGGTGATGCGGTCGACTTCGGCCGGTGAGAGAAGGCCGCGTTCGCGGATGAACTCGGTGATGCTGCCGGGACGCGGCGTCGCACCGCGACGGCCAAGCACCGGCTTGCGCCACAGGCCCTCGACATTGCGGAGGCGGGGCTTGGCTCGCGCCTCCATCAATACGATGATGCGCAGCTCCTCGGTTGAAAGCTCCAGCACCTCGTCGGGCTTGATGCTGCCGCAGAAGTAGCAACTCGACTTGGGCGGGACGGGCAAGCCGGCGCGCGCGATGCGCGCCTCGCAGTCGGCACGCGACCATTCCCATTCCCGCAAGGGGTAGCGGTAGGCGTAGCGAGGATCCTCGCACCCGACCGCGTGATGATAACGCTGCGTGTCGCGTCCCGAGGCGTCGTAGCCGATCAGCTTGACGACGCGGCCGCCTGCGTCCCAGCAGCGGCGCGCGGGTTCCCATTGGGCGGCCCAGGCATCTTGCGGGGCCGCCTTCCATTTTTGGCTGCACGATCCCCCACCAAAGACTACGGAGGGCAGGGTGGCGTTGGTCAGCATGTTCTCGGCAATGCCGGCGTAAGGCGGCCAGTGTTTGAAGTTGCGGGGCTGGTAGCGGACGATCTCGGACGGAATGCCGCGGTCTGCCATCCAGGCCCGGAACACGGGGATGAACGCATAGGTCGCCGACTTTTCGGCGCCGGGATCGGCGAAGAGAACCATGTCGACGGGCTCGCCGCGTGTCGCCAGTTCGACGATCATGGCGGTCGAATCGACGCCGGCACCCCAGGCGGCGATGACGGGTGGGCGGTCAGCCACTGGCCGCGTCCCGCACGACGATCGCGGCATGAACTATGCGGTAGGCGCGCTTGCGAAATGCCGGGATACGGCAGATCGCGCGGCTTTCCGGGTCACGGAACAGCGGCGTCTTGCCCTTGGGATTGGCGACCACCTCGAAGCGGCTGCGGTCGCTGCCGTCGCTGAAGCGCATGGGCTCATCGAAGATGATGGTCTGCCCGGGCTTCGGGGTCGGCTTGGCGCGGTCGAGCTTCTTCGCGAGCAGATTGGCGCGACACCGCGCGCGCCATGCCAGGGCATATTCGCTGTCGGTCTCGGTCAGCTCGTCGAGGATCGCGGCGGGGCACTCGCTCTCGTTCGGCCCGACCGTTTCATCCATGTCCTTGTAGCCGAACGTGCAGCCGTCGCGCGCGCCGGTGCTGGTCTTGGTGAGGCAGACGATGCCGAACACGATCCGCTCGGCGTCGTCGGCGAGACGCTCGCACGCGGCGTAATAGGTCGATCCGACCATGCCGGATGCCAGCACGGTCAAGCGATGCGTGTCGCGCTGGTAGGTGAACTGGTTGTCGAGATAGGAGCGCGGGGTGACGTAGCCGCCCAAATCGCGCATGAAGAGCCAACCCATGATACGTCTCCGGTGCTGTGAGGATCAGGCGGCAGCGGCGAGGCGCGCAGCGCCAACGTCGCCAACCGTCGCGGTAAGCCGACGCTGGAACGCCCGTGCGTCCAGCAGCTCGGCGATCGGCGCGCGCTGAACGGGGCCGGCGTGTTCGCCGCCCCGGCAGCGGTTGAAGGTGATCTCGCTGTCGGGGAGGAAGCTGTGCGGTCGCACCCGGATCGATAGATCGGCGTGGCGCAACTCGGTCGTGCCATCGTCGGCAATGCCGCCCATGTCGGTGTCGACGCGGATGTCATGCGCCTCGAGGCCGATCGCCTCGGCAAGCGAAGCGAGCGCGAGGCGAGCCTGTCGATGGAAGGTCCGTTTCGCTGCGGCATCGCCGGCGACGGTGTTGCCGGCGATGTCTAGCAGCGCAGATCCGGCGATGACGCTGCTGCGGTCTTCCGCACAGCGCAAGCGCAGGTCGTTGGTGCTGGGCGCACCACGTTCGGCAACGGACGCCAGGTTGCGGATCAGCAGCAGGATCGACGCATCGCGGTCGATCGGCTTGCCGGCTCGCCGGCAGTCGTCGACGCCCGCGTTCAGGTCATGGAGCGCAGCGGGCAGGGTGCCGAGCGCATCGGGGGATAGCGCCTCGTTGTGGCGGTAATGGGTGTCGTAGAACATGACCGATCCTCCTGAGCGCACACGCGCGCTCAAAAGGCCGAAGGCTCCCTCTCCTCCGTGGATGGTGCCTAGGTCAGAGCATTCCGCCTGCAGGATCGGCCGAGCGAGAGGCCGCGTCATAGCCGAACTGCCAAGCCGTGCGAAGCTTGCTCTCACGGCGGTAATGGCAACGGTTGTTACCCATGACGAAGCAGCGCCACCCCGATTTCTCGGCTTCCCACAGCGGGTCCTCCCGCGTGAGGCCGAGCAGGCGCATGAGATCGACGCGCGTGGCGGCGTTCATGGCGGACCTGCGTGGTCGCCGAAGGCGCCGGCAGGGAGCGTCCAGCGATCCGCCAGGATCGAGAGACGCCAGACCGGATCATCGGCTTGCGCCAATTCGTCGGGATGCAGCGTCGCAGCCGGAAACGCAATGCCGCTATCAGCGAGCTGCGTGACGGTGAACGAGCGATGGATCGTCTTCCCGCTCGCGGCTTCGCGAGCCGCGACCCGTTGGAAAGCGGCAGGGAAAACGAGACGGAGCGTCGCCCATTGGTCGCGTGATCCGAAGATGCAGGCGCGGCATGACAGGCGGCCCCATCCCAGGACGTAGGCCGGGTGGGGACGAATCCGCGCTTGCGCGATTGCGTCCCAGATCAGGCGTTCGGTCCAGTCATGTACCGGGCGCCAATGATCGACCGCACGCACGAGGGTAGAGGTCCGATGCGGCTCGAGCGTCGCGTAGCGCGCCCGCGAGGGACTTTCCTCGGCGCGCTCGCCGGTGATGACCAGCGTGCGGCCCTCGAGGAAGCGCGGTTGATTCCGGATCGCGGCCGCGAGGACGTCGATCTTCAGCGCGGGGCTGCACCAGCGCACCCGAAGATCGGGAGACGTCTGGGGGAAAAGCCCGCGTGTGCCGGCAGGGCCGTTGCCTCCGGCACGGCCGATGCCGGTCGGCGTCTCGAACGCGATCGGTGCGGTCGGCGCGTTGTCCCGCGCCAGCTCGCGCGCGAAGCCGCCCTCGCGCCACGAGACGTAGAGCGCGATCCCGAAATGGTCGGCGATCGCGCGCACGTATCCCGGCGTGCAGGGCCAATCCATGAAGGTCGGGCCGTGGCCGTCGACGTCATGGTGATGCAGCTCGATCGCGTGTGGCGGCACGCCGAGGCTTAGGAGGTGGAGCAGGCCGGCAAGGTTGTCCTTGCCGCCACTGAATGCCACAACGAAGCGCCGGTAGGCGCCGAGGTCGGGGAGGGCGGCCGGATCGGTCATGCCGCTTCACGGATCTGTTCCTCGATCTCGGCCGAAGCGTCGAGCCCGGTCGCGCGGAGCAGATAGCCGGCTGCGGCTTCGGCTTTCGCCGCGGCGGTCATGATCGCGCGACTATCCTTGCGCAGCACCTTCAACCACGAGCCGATATAGGCGGCGTGGTCATCCATGTGCGAGGTCGGCAGACCGAGATCGGCACCGAGGAGCGCTGAGGTCATCTCGGCGCAAAGCTCCTCGAACGCATAGGCGTCGTCGCCGAAGCGCTTTCCGAACTCGCGGTTGAGCCGGTCCGGGTGGCCGGAGGCGTGGCCTGCCTCGTGGCAAAGCGTCGCAGCAAAGTAGGCGCGCGTCGAGAATAGCTCGACGGGCGGCATGGTGATGCGATCGGCGATACGATCATAATAGGCGCGATCGCCGCGTTGCTCGACCTTCACGGGCAACGCATCAATGAAACGCTGCGCGCGCTCGGGAAGCTGGTCAGCGGGCGGAACGATGCTGACCGGGCTCGGGTAGAAGTCCGGCGACAGGCCGTCGATCTGGTCGCAGTTGAACACGGCGTAGGAGCGCAGCACCCGGCGCATCTCGTCGGTCGTGTCGCCGGTGACGACGGACTCGACGGTCTTGCTGTAGGATTTGTAGAAGATCGCGATCTGCGACCGCTCGCCCTCGCGGACCTGGCCGCCAAGCGCCTGCGCCTGTTTGTAGGTCATCCAGGTGCGCGAGTTGTAGCCCGCGCCCTCGGCACACAGCCACAGCCAGAAGCAGTTGATGCCCTTGTAAGGGTCGCCGGTCGCGCGCAGCGGACGGCCGCCAAGGCCAGGGCGCCACGGCTTGACCCAGGGCCGCACCCCGGATTCGAGTTTGTCGATGATGGTGTTGGTGATGAGTTCGGCAGGCGAGGGCTTGTCGGTGATCTGTGCCACGATCAGTCTCCTGATTGAGGTGTGAGGCAAAACCCGCGTGAGCGTCCTCTCCTCTGTCAGGAGACGGTGCCGGGTCATAAAAAGAGGGGCGACACTTGCGCGAAAGTGCCGCCCCCAGGTGCCTCGAAATGTGCAAGCCGGCGTCAGGCCGCTTGGCTGAGATCCTCCTCTTCCTCGTGATCGATCACTGCGTCGTCACCGGTGTCGAGGTCGGTATCCTCGTCCTCGTCCAGATCGATGGTGGTCTCGACGTCAGCGAAGCTGGAGCGCAGCGGCGTGCGTGCCGCCTTCTCGATCGCGTCGAAACGCATCGCCTCGGGCAACCAGGCGCTCGCCTTCTCGCGGATCTCGGCCTCGACGATGCCCTGGCCGTTGCACAGCGAGGCACAGGTGCTGGCAAGGTCGCCCTTCTTGGCGTCCTTGTAGCGGCCGCGCAGGATCGGGCCTCCGATCTCCTCGAGCGCGTCGAGCATGACGGTCTTCTTGACCCGGCCGAAGAAGTTTTCGGCCGTCGGGCGCCACCAATTCTCGACCTGAATGTCGAGGAGGCGACCGAGGTGGTCGTGGAAGCCGTTGCTGCGATAGCCCTCGGCGACGTTGAGGGTCGGCTCGAGCGTACGTGCTATCGAGAATGCGACCCACTCGCCCCGTGCCTCGTCATCGAGCGCCCGGAAGGCGTCGAAGCGCGCGGTCATGGTCGGCAGTCCTGCCCAGCTCGTGTCGAGCTTCTGGCGCTGGTCGTCGATCGTCTGCGACGCCATCGATCCCTCGTCGCGGAACCCGAAGATCGGGAAACCCGCGGCGCTCGACTTCAGTGTCGAGTGGTTGGGGATGTGCGCCTGCTCGAACACCACGTTCTGCGCCATCAGGAAGATGGTCAGGTCGAGTGCCATCGCCGGGTCGCTGGCGATATGAGCGACGAGGATCTGCCGGCGCTGCGTCGCCAGTTCGTCGATCAGCGTGGCGCTGAGCTTCGCACCCTGTTCGCCGTCGCCGGCATCGTTGTCCCCGGCTGCGCCGCCCGACTCCTTGGGCGGTGCGTTCGGATCCACGACCGGCTTCTCGCTGAAGAGGCGGGTGTGGACGCGGGGCTCGCCGTCACCGCCGATATAGACGAACGTGCCGATCTGCGCTTTCAACGCCGGATCGATCTCGTGACGGGCGTCCTCGATCGTCTCCAGTTCGCGCTCGATCGCCTCGATGCGCGCGTTCGCCGCCTCGGCCTCGGTGCTGCCGTCGGGCAGTTCCTGCTCGAGCTGGTTGACCAGTGCGTCGTTCTCGGTCGACAGGACCTGGACACGCGTGGTTTCGTCCTCGGTGAGGGCGCGAGCGGGCGCATGATACTCATGAAGCTGGCGCTCCAGGTCGTAGGGGACGTGCGTCGCGGCGATCGGCGTGACGAACGCGAGGCCCTCGGCTTGCGCCAGTTCGGCAGCGGCCGCTTCGAGCTTCGAGGCGGCGAGCGTCTCGATCAGGTCGACGTCGATCCAGTTCTCGTCGCCCTCCGTGGCGAAGAGGTCGCCCTCGATGCGGCCGCCTGCGGCGACATAGGCTTCGCGACCGACAAAGCGGGCCTTCGCGTCGTTCGCCTTGACGGTGCCGTTGAGGATGGCGCGACGGATGTTGTCGGGATTGTCGCCGTAGTAGGACGTCTTCATCTGGGCGAACACGCGCGTCTGGCGGTCTACGTCTGTGGTGACGGCGTAAGCCTGCGCGACGCCGAGCGTGATCTCGCCGGCTGCGAGCGCCTCGAACACGGGAGGGGCCAGCTCGGCAAGGCGCACGCGCTGCTCGATGAACCGGGTGGTCACGCCCTGACGCTTGGCGACGTCCTCGGCGGTCATGCCCTTCTGGATCAGGAAGTTGAACGCGGTGCATTCGTCGGCCGGATTCATCGGCACGCGCTGGAAGTTTTCGGCGAGGCTTGCCTCGATCGAGTTGTCGTCATCGCTCAGCACGAGGACCGGGACGGTGTGGTCGGCGGGGAGGGTGCCCTGTTCGATCAGGAGCTGGAGCGCGCG
>JAYVRZ010000428.1:0-4252 GCA_043775965.1 Sphingomonas sp. | reverse complement strand
GCTGGACAGCATCGAGGTCGATGCCGAGAACGCCGTCGTCACGGTCGGCGCGGGCGTGACCTGGGCGAAACTCAAGGACGCGCTGGCGGTACACGGCCTGCGTACGCCGTTCTGGGGACCCTTTTCGGGACTTGTCGCCACCGTCGGCGGCGGCATCAGCCAGAATACCCTGAGCCACGGCAGTGGCGCCTACGGCATATCGGCGCAATCGGTGCTGTCACTCGACGTGGTGCTCGCGTCGGGGGAACTGCTCAGGACCGGCACCTCGCAGGCCACACGCTATTACGGCCCCGACCTGACCGGGCTGTTCACCGGCGATTGCGGCGCGCTGGGAATCAAGGCGACAATCCGCCTGCCGCTGATCGCAATCCGTCCGTATTCCGAAGCGGTCAGCTTCGCGTTCGACAGCTTCGCTGCATGCCATGCCGGCGTCAGCAAGGCGCAGCGCGAGGGCCTCGACGATTCGCATTTCGGGCTCGATCTCGCGCTGTCGCAGGGGCAGATCGCGCGGCAGGATGGTGTCGGCGCCAAGCTCAAGATCGCACGCGAACTGTTCGCCAAGGCCCCCAACGCTTTCATCGGCGTGACGCAGCTGATCCGCATGGCGCTGGCCGGCGACAAGGCGATGCAGGCCGGCGAATATATGTGCCACTTCATCGTCGAGGGCGTCGATGCGACCGATGCTGCTGCCCGCGCGACGAAATTGCGCGCCGTGATCGCGCCTCATGGTCGCGAGATCGCCAACAGCGTGCCGAGCTTCGTCCGCTCGCTGCCGTTCGCGCCACTGACCAACATACTCGGTCCCAGCGGCGAGCGCTGGGTGCCGATCCACGGCGTATTGCAGCACGACAAGGTCGTGTCGTTCCACGCGGCGCTCAAGGCGCTGTACGAGACGCGCAAAGCCGAGATGGATCGCCTCGGTATCTGGTCCGGCACGATGTTCAGTCCGGCGGGATCGAGCGGCTTTCTCTACGAGGTCGCGCTCTACTGGCCCGACGATCGCACCGACTATCACCGCCATACGCTCGCGCCCGAGCATGTCGCCAGCCTGAAACCCTATGCCGACAACGCCGAGGCGCGCGGCTATACCCATCGACTGAAGGCCGAAATCATCGCGCTCTACCAGCAGTTTGGCGCCGCGCATTTCCAGATCGGCCGCGCCTATCCCTACCGCGAGCGGCTCGATCCGCAGGCGCTGGCGTTGCTGCTCGCGATCAAGGCCGGGCTGGACCCGAAAGGGGTGATGAACCCCGGCGCGCTGGGACTGTGACCATCAGGCGGATAGTCCGCCTGATCGCCCTTTCCCGTGCCGCGCTAATCCCGCAGAATTGGCGCCAGCCAGCATTGGAGTTCTAGTACATGCTCAACACCTTTCAGCAGGCGCTGCATCCCATGCTGCCGACCGTCACGCATGACGAGGCGGCGCGGCAGGAGTTCACCAAGAGCTTCAAGGGATTCATCCAGGCCAAGCTGCTGCCCGGTCTCGGCCCCGTCTACGGCGGCCGCGTCTCGAAAGCGTTCGAGCGCGAGCACGGCCGCGCGCCCGCCGACCGCCGCGACATCCGCACCGCGATGGTCGACGACCTGTATTTCCAGCACTACGCCTCGGCCAACCGCACCGCGCAGGAATTGCTGTGGGAAGCGACCAACATCAGCGTCGAGCGCGAGTTGCCCGAGCTGATCGAGAAGGCCAAGGCGCTGTCGGCCGGGTCGAGCGCGGTGCTCGACATTCCCGAGACGTTCGAGACGCCGCGCTACATCACCGCGCTCGACATCCACTGCATGCCGGGCGGCTATGCGACCGAGGTGGCGCCCGACGACGTGTCGGTCGGGGTGCTCTACGATCGCGGCGTGTATCTTTATGCGATGGGTTATACCGGGCCGATGAACGACGACATGGGTCGATCGGTCTGCAATTACGTCAGGCGCAACCTCAAGGGGTTCTCGCCGAAGCGGATCCTCGACATGGGCTGCACCGTCGGCCATTCGACCTTGCCCTACGCAGAGCTGTTCCCCGATGCCGAGATCTGGGGGATCGACGTCGCCGCCCCGCAGATCCGCTACGCACATGCGCGCGCCGCAGGGGTCGGGCTGAACGTCAACTTCGCGCAGATGAATGCGGAGGAGACGCGCTTTCCAGACGGGCATTTCGACCTGATCGTCAGCCACATCCTGCTGCACGAGACGAGCGGCAAGGCGATGCCGCGGATCTTCGACGAATGCGCGCGCCTGCTGTCGCCGGGTGGCTACATGATCCACGCCGATCTGCCGCCGTTCGACCTGATGGACCCGTTCACGCAGTTCATCCTCGACAACGAGACCTGGTACAACAACGAACCGTTCTGGGGCGCCATGCGTGATACCGACCAGGTCGCGCTCGCCGAAAAGGCCGGGTTCGACCGGTCGGAAGTACGCTTCGATACCGCACCGATGGCAGTGATGGAGTTCGCCGCGCAGGGTGGCGGCTACAGCGAAGAGTCCGCGAGCGCAGTCGCCGAGCGCGACTTCACTGCGGGCGAATTCGCCCCCGGCGGCGGCTGGGAAGTCCTGATCGCCCGCAAACCCCTCGCAAAGGCAATGGCAGCATGACGACCGAAACCAAGGAACGCCCGCACGTCGTCAAGGACGCCAAGGGCAAGCGGCCGGTGTTCTACGAGGCGCCGGGCATGGACCAGGCGATGTCGATGATCATGGTGCTGGCGAACGAAATCTCCGTCGTTCACGATCGGCTGGACTCGGTCGAGCGGGTCGCGGCCAAGCACGGCATCGACCTGGCGGCGGGGATCGAGACGCTGGAACTCGACCAGGCTGCACTCGAGACGCGCGAGGCCTGGCGACAGGATTTCCTCGAGCGCCTGTTCTATCTGATGCGCAAGGATGCGCATGAGGCCGGGCAGGCTGCGACGCATGAGGGGTATCGTTCGACGATCGCGGAGATCGCGGAGGGCTGAGATTGGGAGGGTGAGCGCGGAGGTTCCTTGACCGAAGTCGTCGACTCAATTCTTGTTTTCCCGCGAAAGCGGGGGCCCAGGAGCCACCAGCGTAACGCCCTGTAACCCTGGACTCCCGCCTTCGCGGGAGAACGGGGTAGCTGAAATGGCAACGGCCCCTTCCCAAGTAACACCACCCCGGCGAAGGTCGGGGCCCAATTGGTGAGGTGGCAATAACAAGGCTCTGCGCTTAGTCAGCAAGGTCCCCCAATCGGGCCCCGGCCTTCGCCGGGGTGGTGGCGGGAGAGAAGGATCCCCCCTCAAACGATCGCCGCTTCTTCCCGCAAGCTCTCATACATCGACTGGCGCAGCAGGTACGCGCGCCGCTGTTCGGGATCGCTCACCAGCGCCGCCAGCCGTATTTCCTGCTCGCTGCGGCCATCGCCATTCGATTCCATCATCTTCTTGTTCGCGATCGTCTGTGCCTGGACGAAGCTGTTCGCGATCGTTCGACGCTGGCGATCATATTGCGCCAGCGAAGAGTCCGCGTCGGCGTCGTCGAGGATGATGTCGCGCAACCGGCTGGTCAGGTTCCACACGTCGTGGATGCCAGAGTTCATGCCGAACCCGCCGAGCGGATTGTTGAGATGCGCGGCGTCGCCGGCCAGCAGCACGCGGCCGTGGTGGAAGCCGCCCGCCACGCGCTGGTGCACGCGGTACAGCGTGCGGTGCGACGTCTCGACCCTGGTGCCGTCGCCGACCAACCCGCTGAACACCGCGTTCTTTTTCGCGTCGGACAGCAAATCCGCATCCTGTGCGGCAATGTTGGTCGGCACCAATACCCGCCAGAAATCGGGCACGCGGAGCAGCACGCACCATTCGTCGCGATCCGACACGTAGTTGACGCCAGCCAGCCCGTCGAAATGCCGCTCGATCGGATAGCGCGTCGACAGCGTGAGGAAGCGTTCGGGATAGGTGAAGCCGTCGAAGCTCGTGCCGGTCCATTTGCGCACCGTCGAATTCGCGCCATCCGCCGCGATCAGATAGTCGGCGCGGACCGTCTCGATCGCCATCGGCGTCTCGATCGACACCGTGACGCCGTTCACATCCTGATCATAAGCGAGGACGCGGTTCTGGAAGCGCGTTTCGCCATTGGGCAGCGCGTCGAGCGCGGCGGTCAGCAGCCGGGCCAGCTTGAACTGTTCGCATTGCAGCCGATACGGGTGCGCCGACACGTCCGCCAGCTCGCGGAGATCGAGTTCGATCACGTCGCCGCTGCGGCGGTTGCGGTAATGATAGGTCGGCGCGCGCAGGCCGACCTG
>JAYVRZ010000427.1:0-14119 GCA_043775965.1 Sphingomonas sp. | reverse complement strand
GAGGGAGTCGATCGACCTCCGTAGTGCGACCAAGCCGGCGCGGCGGACGACGTCCTCCAGGTCGGCGCCGGTGAAGCGGTCGGTGCGGTCCGCCAGGCGGTCGAGGTCGACGTCGGACGCGAGCGGCATCTTTTCGGTCTGGATGCCGAGGATGCGGCGGCGGCCGGGTTTGTCGGGGACGCCGACGTACACGAGCTCGTCGAACCTTCCCGGGCGCAGCAACGCCGGGTCGATCAGGTTCGGGCGGTTGGTCGCGCCGATCACGACGACCGATTGCAGCTCCTCCAATCCGTCCATCTCGGCGAGGATCGTGTTGACGACGCGCTCGGTCACCTGCGGCTCGCTCGAACCGCTGCCCCGCGCGGGCACCAGCGAATCGAGTTCGTCGATGAAGATCACGCACGGCGCGACCTGGCGCGCGCGCTGGAACAGGCGGGTGATCTGCTGCTCGCTCTCGCCATACCATTTGCTCAGCAGGTCGGACGATTTGGTGGCGATGAAGTTCGCCTCCGCCTCGCGCGCGACCGCCTTCGCCAGCAAGGTCTTGCCGGTGCCGGGTGGGCCGTAGAGCAGGAAGCCCTTGGCTGGACGGATGCCGAGACGGCGGAACGCGTCGGGGTTCTTGAGCGGGAGCTCGACGCCTTCCTTCAGCCGCATCTGCGCGTCGTCAAGCCCGCCGACATCGGCCCAGCGCACGGTCGGCGCCTGCACCATGACTTCGCGCATCGCCGATGGCTGGACGCGCTTCAGGGCGCCGAGGAAATCCTCGCGCGTGACCGACAATTCGTCGAGCACTTCGGGCGGAATAGTCCGTTCCTCGAGATTGAGCTTAGGCATGATCCGCCGCACCGCTTCGATCGCCGCCTCGCGCGCGAGTGCGGCCAGATCGGCGCCGACAAAGCCGTAGGTGGTGCGGGCCAACTCATCCAGGTCGACACGATCACCGAGCGGCATGCCGCGCGCGTGGATACCCAGGATTTCGCGCCGGCCGCGCTCGTCCGGCACGCCGACGACGATCTCGCGGTCGAACCGGCCGGGACGCCGGAGCGCCTCGTCGATCGCCTCGGGGCGGTTGGTGGCGGCGATCACGACGAGATTGGCGCGTGACTCCAGACCGTCCATCAACGTCAGCAGCTGTGCGACGAGGCGTTTCTCCGCCTCGCCCGATACCTGCCCACGCTTGGGCGCGATTGAGTCGATCTCGTCGATGAACACGATCGAGGGTGCTGCCTTTGCGGCCTCCTCGAACACTTCGCGGAGACGCGATTCGGACTCGCCATAGGCCGAGCCCATGATCTCGGGACCGTTGATCAGGAAGAACTGCGCGTCGGATTCGTTGGCGACCGCGCGCGCGAGCCGCGTCTTGCCGGTACCGGGGGGGCCATGCAGCAACACGCCCTTGGGCGGGTCGACGCCAAGGCGCTGGAACAGTTCGGGATAGCGCAACGGCAGCTCGACCATCTCGCGCAGCTGGTCGATCGTCTGCGCCATACCGCCGATATCGTCATAGGTGACGTCGGCACGGCGCGCGGCCTGCGGCTCCTCATATTCGGAGCGCAGTTCGATCTCGGTATTCTCGTCGATGTGCACCACGCCCTTGGGGCTGGCGGCGATCACCGCGAGACGGATCTCCTGCAACGCATATGCCGGCGCGTTCATGAACTGCTGGACGTTGGGCGGCATGTCGCCGACGCGCTGATGCCCGGCGGTCGCGACGATATCGCCCTGGCAGATCGGTCGGCCGAGAAAGGTGCGCTTGAGCGCGTTGGTCGAGCCCTGGAGGCGGAGGTTCTGTTGTGCTGGGGCGAAGACGACTCGCGTTGCCGGCTTCGACTCGGCCTTGCGCACTTCGACGAAATCACCCGAGCCGACGCCGGCGTTCGCGCGCTGCAGACCGTCGAGTCGGAGAATGTCGAGGCCCTCGTCCTCTGGATAGGGGCCGACCGCTCGCGCGGGCGTATTCTGCTTGCCGAGTATCTCGATCACGTCGCCCTCGCCGATCCCGAGCGCCGCCATCAGCGCGCGGGGCACATGGGCCAAGCCGCGACCGCTATCCTCGGGCCGCGCATTGGCGACCTGGATTTTCCGCGTGGGGGTTTCGCTATCGGGCATCTCGACTCCTTCGAACTCGAAGCGTGTCAGATGGGGCGCGGGTTCCGGGCTTGCGAGGACTTGCGCCGCCTGGTGCTCGAAAACGCACAAAAAAAGGGCCGGCCAATGAAGGCCGACCCATGAAAGTTTTTAGGAGAGGATGCCTGAAAGGCGAGGTCTTTTTGCGGCGAGCGAGTTCATGTTGCAAGTGCGAAAGGATCCGCTACGATTGCGTCCAATGCAATCGCGTGCATGAATGCATCCAGCAGTCATCGTCACACTTGCCGAGTCGAGAAAGAGATCATGCGCAGGCTGCCGCCATTGGGGGCTATCGAGGCATTCGTGCAGGTCGCGCGACTGGGGTCGATCAAGGCCGCGGCCGAAGACCTGGCGCTGTCGGCCCCCGCGCTCAGTCGGCGCGTTCAAAGCCTCGAGCGTTTCATCGCCAAGCCGCTGTTCGCCAGGCGTCACCAGGCGATGGTGCTCAACGCGGACGGCGAACGGCTGCTCGCGCAGATCGCACCGGTGCTCGATTCGCTGTCGGATGCCGTCGAGGCGATGACCAGCGGTACCGAAGTGCTACGGTTGCGGCTCGGAATCCTGCCGCTCTACGCGTCGCAAAAACTGTTTCCGCGGCTGGGAGAACTGCGAAAGGCGCACCCGGAACTGCATCTCGACATCGATACCGCGGCGCATCTGGTGTCGCGGCTGGGCGACGGGCTCGATGCGGTGATCGCCCTGTCGCGCGAGATCGACCCCACCTTCTACGCACGGCGGCTCGATCGCAACTCGGTGTACGTGATCGGCGCGCGCAGCCTGCTGGAGCGGGCCGACCCGATCACCCGGCCCGAGCAGCTCGCGACGCTGACCGCCCTGGTCCACCGCGACATGGCGGATACGTTCACCGCGTGGCGGACCGCGGCGGGGCTGGACGCGATCGAACCGCTGGCGATCGATCATTTCGATTCGGGCGCGCTGATGCTCGAGGCCGCCGCGCAGGGGCTCGGCGTCGCGTTCATGCACGCAAGTCATTTCGAGGATGCGAACGACCCGCGGCTGGTGCGGCTGTTCGATATCGAGGTGGAAAGCCCGTACAGCTACTGGTTCGTCTGCCGCCCGCGGGCATTGCAGACCAAGCCGGTGAAGCTGTTCCACGACTGGCTGATTCGCACCTTGGCCGAGGTTTGAGGTGCAGCGCGGCTTGCGTCACGCTGACGCAAGACTCGCGCAAGCCCGGCCGGCAGGTCGCTCGGCGACCCTGACCGACGCGGCTTTGCCGCGGCGAGACTAGTTGATTGTCACACCATCTCGCCCCGTCGCCCCAGCGAAAGCTGGGGTATCCCCGCAATGAAGCGCAGTGGCTCGAACGGGGAGATCCCAGCTTTCACTGGGATGACGGAGGAGAGTGGTTGCCGCGACGGGTGAGGGTAGACCGAATACTCCCCTCCCGCTTGCGGGAGGAGTCGGGGGAGGGGCGTGCCTCACGCGCCGGACGCCGGTACGTACGTCGCGCCCTCCCCTAGCCCCTCCCGCAAGCGGGAGGGGAATTCCAGCTCAGGCCGCGCGTGCCTTGATAATCTTGCCCGGCGTCTTCGGCGGCTCGCCCTTCGGAAGCGCGTCGATCAGGTCCATGCCGTCGGTGACTTCACCCCACACGGTGTACTGCTTGTCGAGGAAGCGCGCGTCGTCGAACACCACGAAGAACTGCGAGTTCGCGGTGTCGGGCTGGTTGGTGCGCGCCATCGAGCACACGCCGCGGACGTGCGGCTCGGCCGAGAATTCTGCCTTGAGGTTGGGCTTGGTCGACCCGCCGGTGCCGTCGCCGCGACCACCGTCACCGCCCTGTGCCATGAAGCCCGGGATCACGCGGTGGAAGGGAACGCCGTCGTAGAAGCCTTCGTTCGCCAGCTCGACGATCCGCTCGACATGCTTCGGCGCGAGATCGGGGCGCAGTTTGATCGTGACGTCGCCGCCATCAAGCGTCAGCGTCAGCGTCTCTGGGGTATCGGCCATGGGTGTCTTCTCCTGAATTGATGCGCGGCAGATAGGGAGCCGCACTCCGACTGGCAAATGCATGCCGGCCGGGTTAGGGCCCAACCGCGCACTTTTTAAGGGAGGCTGCCATGAGCGAACTCGAGCTTCCCGAGGTCGAAACCGAAACCCAACCCGAGACGCAGCTGGATCGCGACGATCATCTGCGCCCCGAATTCGTCCGGGCCGTGCTCGATGCGGTCGAGGACGGCAACGACGAGGCGGCGCGCGCGCTGGTCGAGCCGCTGCATCCCGCCGACATCGCCGATCTGTTCGAGCTGACCCCGCAGGAGGATCGCGCCGCCTTGGCGCGGGCGGTGACCGACCTGCTCGGCGGCGACGTGTTCGCCGAGATGAACGATTACGTCCGCGAGGATCTGATCGACGCGCTCGAACCGCACCAGGTCGCCGACCTCGCGTCCGAGCTCGACACCGACGACGCGGTCGCGATCATCGAGGACATGGACGAGGACGAGCAGCGCGCAGTGCTGCGCGCGCTCGATCCGGACGATCGTGCGGCAATCGAGGAGGCGCTGAGCTACGCTGAGGAGTCCGCCGGCCGCCTGATGCAGCGCGAGCTGATCGCGGTCCCCGAGCATTGGACGGTCGGCGACGCGATCGATTATCTACGTGGGCATGAGGAACTAACGACCGATTTCTGGGAGATCTTCGTCGTCGATCCCGCGCACCGCCCGATCGGCACGTGCCAGCTGTCGTGGATGCTGCGCACGCCGCGCGGGATCGCGATGGCCGACGTGATGAAGCGCGAGCAGACGCTGATCCCGGTCGACATGGACCAGGAGGAAGTCGCACTCAGGTTTCAGAAATACGCGCTGATCTCGGCCGCGGTGGTCGATCATGGCGGCCGGCTGGTCGGCATGATCACGGTCGACGACATCGTCCACATCATCTCCGAAGAGGCGGGCGAGGATTCGCTGCGGCTGGCAGGCGCGGGCGACGGCGACATCAACGAGCCGATCCGGCTGACCGTGCGAACCCGGTTCATCTGGCTGGTGGTCAATCTCGGCACGGCGATGGTCGCGTCTTCGGTGGTGGGATTGTTTCAGAACACGATCGCGGGCTTTGCGCTGCTCGCGGTGCTGATGCCGATCGTCTCGGGGATGGGCGGCAATGCCGGCACGCAGACGCTCGCGGTGGTGGTGCGCGCGCTCGCTACCAACCAGCTGACGAGTTCCAACACCGCGCGGATGATCGGTCGCGAATTCCGGATCGCCGCCGCCAATGGCGTGATGCTGGGGACGTTGATCGGCTTCGGAACGTACCTCTTTTTCCGCAACACCGACCTGTCGCTGGTGATCGCGGCGGCGATGCTCACCAATAACCTCGTCGCGGGGCTCAGCGGCGTGCTGGTACCGATCACGCTCGACAAGTTCCGGATCGATCCGGCGGTGTCCTCCGCCGTGTTCGTGACGACGATGACCGACACGATGGGGTTCTTCTCGTTCCTGGGACTCGCGAGTCTTTGGGGGCTGCACGGTTGATCGGGGCGGTTTAGCGCCCATTTTCAGCATCATGCCGCTCCACCTCACCAAAGTCGCGTTCGGCGCGGAAAGCGTCGATCATCTCGCCGAACGGCTTCGGCTGCGCGGCGAGGAGGGGCCGGTGTTCCTCACGACACGCTATCTGCCCAAGCGGCATGAAGAAGTTGCCGGGCCCGTCGGCGAGGGGGGTTCGATGTTCTGGATCCTCAAGCACCAGCTCATCGCGCGCTCGCCCATCCTCCGGTTCGGCGAAGCGGACGAGGGTCGCGTCGCGATTTATATCGATCCGAAGCTGGTGCTGGTCCAGGCGCGGCCCAAGCGCGCGCATCAGGGGTGGCGGTATCTCGAGGGCGCGGACGCACCGCTCGATCTCGGCGGCGATGCGGTCGGGCTCGACGTGATGCCGCCGGCGTTGATGACCAAGCTGGCGGAATTGGCGCTGATCTGAGCGTGTAGGGGCGGCGCGGTGCTCGGATTGCGCGTCGGGATGGCGTCCATCCCTCGGTCGATTCCTGAGTCCCTCATAGCGGAGAACGGCCACGCCCAACCCGTCATCCCAGCGAAAGCTGGGATATCACCCTGAGGCGCGCGTCATCTGCCCCGCGGGATACCCCAGCTTCCGCTGGGGTGACGGGGCTGAGGGTGGCGGGCGGACCGCGACAGGACAGACCGCGACGGGGCAGAGGGCGACAGGACGGGGTAACGGTCAAGCCTTGGCCGAAGCCGTCCGGATCACGGAGCCCCACCCGCCCCGCAAACGACAGGCCCGCCAGCCGCCGCATCCACCCGACACTTCGCGTTCCCCGCGACCGTCACCGTCCCCAGCCCGGTGTTCGTGACCTGCGCCGTGTAGCGTGCCGCCGCCTTGACCGCACCGACCCCGTCGAGATGCACGATCAGGTCGTTCACGCCCAATCCGGACGCATCGATCGCGCCTGGGCCGCTGACGATCAGCCGTGCCCGCGCCGCGCGCCCGGCGAGCGTCATCGCGCCCGTACCGATCAGCGTCGCGTTCAGCTGGTCCGTGTCCGCGGCGGTAAGCGCAAGGCTGCCATTGCCGCTGACCGTCACGTCGACCCGCATGCCGCGCATCTTCTCGATCGTCAGCCGTCCCCCCGCCGCGACGCTCGCCGACGTCAGCCCGGGGGTCACGAGCGTCACCAGGATCGGCCCTGCGCCACCACCCCGCGGCTGCTCGCCCCAGCCGCCGGCATCCTTGCGGACCGACAGCGTCGTGCCGTCGACGCGTACCACGACACCGTCGCCGCCGCGTGGCCCCGCAATCGTCGCGCGCGGCGAGCCGATCGCGACGCGAACCTCGAACGGCCCCTCGACCCGGATGCGATCGAAGCTGCCGACCGAGACCGTCCGGCTAGCTCCCATCTGTCCGGTAAGCGCGGGGGCAGAGAGCGAGAGCATTAGCAGCGCAGGCAAATATTTCATGCCCGCAACCGTCGCCGCTCCCGCCCGCCCATGCAAGTCAGTTGCCGCAGCGGACCGTGCCGGAGCCCATCTTCGACGTCGTGCACCGCGCCTTCGGTCCGAGATCGACGTCGCCCGAGCCCATCATGTCGATCTTGGCGGGGCCGTCGACGACCGCGCTGACGCTGCCCGAACCGGCGATCTCGATCGTGGCCGACTGTGCCTGCACCTTGGCGGCATCGACATCGCCGGAGCCCGCGATCTCGACCTTAAAGTCATGCGCCGTGCCGCTCGCACTTGCGGTGCCCGAGCCCGCGATCGAGAATTGCACCGCATCGACCTTCAGCGCGGCGACGGTCAGGTTGCCCGAGCCCGCGATCCCGCCCTTGAACCCGCCGCCCTCGACGCGGTCGACCAGCATGTTACCCGATCCCGAGACGTTCGCCTCGGTCAGGCGTGGCAGCGTGACGTACACCTTGACCTTGGCGCCCTTGCTCCAGCCGATGTTCGTCCCGTTCTTGCGGCCGATGTTCAGCGTTTCGCCGTCACGGTCGATGCGCAGGCGGTCGAGCTGCTCGCTCGGTCCCTCGGCGCGGATCGAGAAGCCGGTGCCGACGCGGACGTCGACATCGTCCGATCCGCGCAGGTCTATGCCGTTGAAGTCGGTGACCTGGAAGGTGCGGGTCGTCCCCGACCCGGACGCCGCCGCACCCGCGCCCTCCTTGTCGCCGTCCCAACTGAACGAGCAGGCCGCGAGGGGAATGATAAGACCGAGCGCAAGAAAGTTCATCGCATCCTCCTGTGTATTGCTAATACAATACACCCGATCGGGGAGCGTGCAATCGAAATCGCGCGAACCGCCGTGTCGGACCGGACGGCGCGCCTATTTACGCGTGCAGGGATAGGCGTCGCGCAACGCATCGCGCACGACGAACGACGGCGCGCCGGTCCCCGTCTTCTTAGCCCGCGCGTGCAGATATTTGCGGACGGTCGCGACGACCTCGAGGTTCGAGGCGCGGGTCGGCAACGGGCAGATGTCGCGCGACAGCGACAATGCGTCGAATGCGCCGATGATGTATCCCGTACAGAAATCGGCGGTGGGATCGTCGTCCTTGCCCCGGCAATATTCGAGCACCTGCTGCGTGGTCAGCGAACTCACCACGACAGGTCGGTCGGCCGGTCGATCGGCCGCAACGAGCGCCGCAAACATCAGCAAGATCATCGTTTTCCCTTCGAACCGTACGCCGCCCCTAACTTGCGACGGGGGCGCTCACATACGGCAGCAGTCGCACGCGGGGGAACACGTCGTCGAGCGACTTGGTATCGGGCAGGATGTAGACGATCCCGCCCTTCTTCTGGAACAGCGGGCTAAGCTTGGCCGAATAGAATTTGGTACCGACGTTGATGCAGCCGAAACTGATGCGGTTGTCGTCGGGCGTAGGCGACAGCAGCCGTTCGACGCGGTGCTCGCTCTTGTGCGTCGTGATGACCGCGTGCATCGCGACCGAATTGGCATAGTCCACCCACAGGACACGCTGGCGCCCGAAAGCACGCCCGAACTTAGTCACGAAGCGCCCTGCCGGCGTCGTCCGCTCGGCAGGCCCGATGTCCGCCAGGTCCTTGGCACCGACGCCTGGCGAGGAATCGTCGCCGATGCCGATCCCGAGCAGGACTGGCGCCTGGCCGAGAAAGTCGCCGTTCGCACCGAACAGGAGCAGAGATGCCGCCTGCTTGTCGATCACCGCATAGGGCCGGCCCTGATTGTCGCGCTCGGCAGCGATCCACGCGATCAGCCGGCTCGCCGGCTCGGACAACGGTAGCAGGGCCAGCGGCACGACCGCTGCCTTGACCGCCTTGGTCCGAGACCGCGCCGAACGCTTTGCCTTACCGGCCGTGGTTGCGCCCAAGGCCATTTTCGCGACGGCTGCGGTTTTCGAAGCCGCCGCCGACGCTGCCTGCGGTGCAGCCAGCGCGAGCGCCAGTCCGACCATCGCCGATATCCGACGGACTAGCCCCGACGACCCGACGGACACGCTCGTCATGAAGACGAGCGCATCCGACAGGGCGATCCGTCGATGAAAGCGTACCGTATAAGGATCGGCTTAGCCGCGCGGCTTGCGCTGGCGCTGCTTGGCCTGCTGCTGGACCTGCTGGTCGAGGCCATCGACGCGGCCGGTTAGCTGGTCGATGCGCTGGCCGTTCTGCTGCGACTGGCCGGCGGCGGCCTGGGCCTGGGCAAGCGCCTGGCCGGAGGTGCCCTCGACGGTCCGCAACTGGCCGTCCAGGCCATCGATGCGCGTGTTGACCACGGCGATCTGGTCGCGGACGAAGCCCTTCGTGGCGCAACCGCCAAGGCCGATCGAACCGATCAGAAGCAGGGCAACCGTGGAATATTTCGGGAAACTCGAACGCATAAACTGAACCTTTCCAAACATGGATGGCGGCAGTCAGCGCAGCGCTGGACAAATGACAATCGATATCCGGTGAGACGTTCGCATCATGCGGCGGGAAGTTTCCTGGTATTCCGTGAGAAACTGGATTTGCAGCGTAACGACACTGCTGGTTGCGGTCTTAACCTGCGGCAAGGTTACGTTCAGTTCAGCGACTGGCGCAATGCGTATCCTGCCAAACACTTGTACCACCCCGGCGAAGGCCGGGGCCCAATTGGGCGACGTCGCGAACTAAGGTCGCGCCCTGTTACTCCAGCCTCTCCAATTGGGCCCCGGCCTCCGCCGGGGGGGGGAGAAATGGGCTGCAATCCTACCCCGCCTAGGGAAGCATCGTTGCGATCCTGGCCGATCTCGACCTACCCCAAAACGAAAAAGGGCGGCCCCGCGGGACCGCCCCTTCATCTCGGCAAGGCGCCCGGCAATTACGCCGGCACCTTGTCCTTGTTGTAGATCGCGGCGGCGGCGCGGAGGATGTCGAGGATCTTCTCCTGCGCCTTGGGCTCGTCGAGCTCTTCCATCGCGGCCAGTTCGCGGGCGAGACGGCTGGTCGCGCCTTCGAAGATCTGGCGCTCGGAATAGCTCTGCTCGGGCTGGTCGTCGGCACGGAACAGGTCGCGGACCACCTCGGCGATCGACACGAGGTCGCCCGAGTTGATCTTCGCTTCGTATTCCTGTGCACGGCGGGACCACATGGTGCGCTTGACCTTGGGCTTGCCCTTGAGCGTGTCCATCGCCTCGCGCATCGTCTTGTCCGACGACAGCTTGCGCATGCCGACGCTTTCGGCCTTGTTGGTCGGCACGCGGAGCGTCATGCGCTCCTTCTCGAACCGGAGGACGTAGAGTTCCAGTGTCATGCCGGCGATTTCCGAGCGCTGGAGCTCGATTACACGGCCGACCCCGTGCTTGGGATAAACGACGAAATCACCGACATCGAAGGACAGTGCCTTGGCAGCCATTTGGGGCCTTTCCGGATCAGGCCTCCACGCGACGCCTCGACGAAGGACTCGTCGCTGCTGCATCGGGGGAGGGATAGGTCTACACGTCAAACGGATGACGTAAGTCATCGCGCCCGTCGCGGACCCATCTAGCAGCTTTGCAACAAAATTACCAGCCGAACGTGGCAGGCGGCTTGCCCTTTTCGGGATTAGCCGCCTCTTATCAGTCGCCTGCGCCCGGCTCTGGCGAGAAATACTTGTCGAACTTACCCTCGACACCCTTCATCGCGTCGGCGTCCGGCGGCGTCTGGTTGTCGTTGCGCGTGACGTTGGGCCATTGCGCCGAGAAGGTCGTGTTCAGCTCGAGCCACTGCTCCAGCCCGCTTTCGGTATCGGGCAGGATCGCCTCGGCGGGGCATTCGGGTTCGCACACGCCGCAATCGATGCACTCGCTGGGATTGATCACCAGCATGTTCTCGCCCTCGTAGAAGCAATCGACGGGGCACACTTCCACGCAGTCCATGTACTTGCAGCGGATGCAGGCATCGGTGACGACGTAGGTCATTGCAGAACTCCTGGGCCGGAGTCCTTTCCGGCGACGAACGCGCCAGCGACTATGCGCGCATGCCGGTCGCGTCAATCATAGCAAGCCTTCTGCGAGACGTTATCAGGCTTTGTCGCTCTCGTATCCTCCCCCGCCAGGGGGAGGTGGCTGGCACTTGCCAGACGGAGGGGGAGGAAAGGGAAAACCTCGGTTGCGTATCCTCCCCCTCCGTCACCTTCGGCGCCACCTCCCCCTTGCGGGGGAGGATCGAATTTATTCCGAAGCAGGATCGCGGATCGTGCCGGCGGGCGTCGTCCCAGCGATCAGGTCCTGATAGCACGCCTGAGCTTCGGGGGCAGGGCCGCGGCGCGAGGGGAGCACTTCGACACGGATCACCCGGACCTCGTCGTTGGCGGCGAAAGTGAGCACATTCCCGATCCGCACCGGGCAATGCGCGCGGTCGATCGGCCGACCGTCGATGCGGAGGTGCCCTTTCTCGGCGATCGCCTGCGCGGCGCTGCGTGTCTTGGCGAGCCGCACGAACCACAGGAACCGGTCGACCCGCATCGCGCCTTCAACCATGGCGGACCAGTGCGGCGAGGCCGGCAAAGGCATTCTGGCGCGACGGATCGATCGCGACCGGCGCCGCGGGTCTTGCCGGTGGACGACCGCGCCACACCCAGCTTGGGGTGACGCCCGCCAAGGCCTTGAACCCGAGTTCGGTCATCAGGCGCTCCAGCGAAGCGGGGTCGAGCCCGATCGAGGTCGCGAGCGACGGATCGGGCGCGAACGGCGTACGACCCTGGCGCGAATCGTGCGCGGCACGGGCGATGCGTTCGATCAGGTCGACGCGGACCGCCTGCAACCCGAGCGGACGGAAACCCGCCTCCAGCGTCGCGCCGTCGCTACCGCGGGCGAGCACCGTCGCACCGTCGCGCGGCGCAGCGATCGTCCGTCCCGCCGCCGCGGCGAGCGCCCGGCGCCAACGCGCGGCTTCCGGCTTCATCAGCCGTGGATCGAACAGGTCGAGCGCGCCGATCGTGATCCCGATCCTGCGCAGCCACTTGCGCTCGTCCGCATCGATGACGTCGAGCGACAGCCGCAGCGGCAGGCGTGGAACGATCCCCCCCGCCGCCTCGATCGCACCGGCGACGATGCGGAGCGCCGGCGTGGCCTTCGCGTCGCGGCTCGCCTCGGCAAGCTTGACGAGCACCCCGACGCGTCGGTCGAGCATGCCGGCAAGCCACGCCGACAGCCGCGTCTCGATTCGCTCGCGCGCGGCCTTGTCGAGGCACTCCAGTGACCGGTCGAGCGTCAGCCGGGGCCGCGCGAAGGACGGCCCGGCGCCCAGCCTGGCGACCGTGTGCCCCGCCCAGAGGATCTGCGCGGCATCGTCGAGCGCGATATCGCCATCGGCCGCATCGACGAGCGCTTGGGCACGCCGCGATCGCTCGCCCGTCAGGCGCTTCTCTGCGGCGGCGAGCAACAGCCGCTTGTCGCTGGCCCGCGCATCCGACGCGACCGTGAAGCGGAACCCGTCGAGGCGGCCGATCGGATGATCCTCGACCATCACCTCGCCCTCGGGCCCGATCACCACCGGCAGCGCGCTCGCATCGGCGCCGATCTGCCGCATCAGCGCGGTCGTGCGCTTGTCGACGAACCGCTGCGTCAGGCTCGCGTGGAGCGCATCCGACAGGCGCTCCTCCAGCGCCGCCGTGCGGGCCGCCCAGAGCGTCGGCTCGGCCAGCCAGTCGGCACGCTGCGCGATATACGCCCAGATGCGCGCCGCCGCGATCCGCCCGGCGATCACCGGAACGTCGCCCGCCACCGTATCGAGCCGCGCGATTTCGTCGGCGAACCACTGGTGCGGGATGTGCCCCCGCCCTTCGCTGAGATGCCCGAACACTCGCGACACGAACCGCGCGTGCGGATCGAGGCCGACCTTCCGGAAATCGGGCACGCCGCACGCCGCCCACAACCGCGCGACCATCGCCGGATGTCGCGCCCGCTCGCGCACCCAACCCTCTTCGGCCAGCCGCTTCAATACGCCGAGATCGAGTGCCTGAGGCGCCGCGCGCAGGACGCCCGCCGGCGGGCGCGCTTCAAGGCTCGCGACCAGCGCGTCGATGCTGGCGAAATCGGGCTCGCCCTGCCGCCAATAGAGGTTTTCGAGCCTGGGAAACCGGTGTTCCTCTATCGCCAACACGTCTTCCGGCAGGAACGCGCCGGGGCCGTCGTCCGACAGCGCGCCGAATGTGCCGTCGCGCTGGTGACGCCCGGCGCGGCCGGCGATCTGCGCCATCTCCGCGACCGTCAGGCGACGCTGGCGCTTGCCGTCGAACTTGTTGAGGCTGGCGAACGCGACGTGCGCGACGTCCATGTTGAGCCCCATGCCGATCGCGTCGGTGGCGACGAGGTAATCGACCTCGCCCGCCTGGAACATCGCGACCTGAGCGTTGCGGGTGCGAGGCGACAGCGCGCCCATCACCACCGCCGCCCCGCCCCGCAGGCGCCGCAGCATCTCGGCGACCGCGTAGACTTCCTCCGCGGAGAAGGCGACGATCGCCGAGCGCTTGGGCAGGCGGCTGATCTTCTTGGCGCCGGCATAGGTGAGCGTCGAAAAGCGCGGCCGGTTGACGATCTCTGCCTTGGGGACCAGCGCCTTGATCATCGGCCGAAGCGCTTCCGAGCCGAGGATCATCGTCTCCTCGCGCCCGCGTGCGCGCAGCAGGCGGTCGGTGAAGACATGCCCGCGCTCCGGGTCCGCGCCCAATTGCGCCTCGTCGATGCCGACAAAGGCTACATCGCGATCGGGCATCGATTCGGCAGTGCACAGGAACCAGCGCGCGTCGGGCGGGACGATCTTTTCCTCGCCCGTCACCAGCGCGACGCGGTTCGCGCCCTTGATCGCGACCACCCGGTCATAGACCTCGCGCGCCAGCAGCCGCAGCGGAAAGCCCATGATCCCGCTCGAATGGCCGCACATCCGCTCGACCGCGAGATGCGTCTTGCCGGTATTGGTGGGCCCGAGGACCGCGGTGACGGCGGGGTTCATGCGCGTTAACATCGGCGGTCGCGCGGCGCGGAGCAATGATCCAGTACATTGGATTCGCTGATAGTTTCACGCGCGCCGTCATCCGGGCG
>JAYVRZ010000426.1:0-3704 GCA_043775965.1 Sphingomonas sp. | reverse complement strand
CAACAACGTCGGCAAGGCGCTCGATATCGCGCGGATGAGCCGCGACATGCACGGCGGCAACGGTATTTCGGGGGAGTATCAGGTGATGCGTCACATGATGAACCTCGAGACGGTGAACACGTACGAGGGCGCGCATGACGTGCATGCGCTGATCCTCGGCCGCGCGATCACGGGTATCGCTGCGTTTTGAGGGCCCCTGGCGCCCTCGCCCCCATACCCGTCACCCCAGCGAAAGCTGGGGTCTCCTTCCGCGAGGGCGCGCTCCATTACCGGGATATCCCAGCTTTCGCTGGGATGACGGGAATTGTGGGCGTCATGCCATTGTGAAGGACACCCCGCTCACCGGCCTCAAGGTCGTCGAACTCGCGCGCATTCTCGCGGGGCCGTGGGCGGGGCAGGTCCTTGCCGATCTCGGCGCCGATGTCGTCAAGATCGAGAGCCCCGCCGGCGACGACACCCGCACCTGGGGCCCGCCGTTCATCGACAACCCCGATGGTACCCGCGACGCCGCGTATTTCCATGCCGCCAACCGGGGAAAGCGATCGGTCGTCGCCGACTTCACCACCCCCGAAGGCCAGGCCGTAGTCCGCGCGCTGATCGCCGACGCCGATGTCGTGATCGAGAATTTCAAGGTCGGTGGGCTCGCCAAGTACGGGCTCGACTACGCCACGCTCGCCGCGACAAAACCGCGGCTGGTGTATTGCTCGATCACCGGCTTCGGCCAGGACGGACCGTACGCCCCGCGCGCGGGCTACGACTTCATTGTCCAGGGCATGAGCGGGATCATGGACCTGACCGGCGAGCCCGAGGCTGCCCCGCAGAAGATCGGCGTCGCGTTCGCGGACATCATGACCGGGCTATATGCCGTGATCGCGATCCAGGCGGCGCTGGCAATGAGCGAGCGTACCGGTCGGGGGCAGCACATCGACATGGCGTTGCTCGACACGATGACCGGGGTGCTGGCGAACCAAGCGATGAACTGGTTCGCGAGCGGCGTGTCGCCGACCCGGGTCGGGAATGCGCATATGAACGTGTGCCCGTACGCCGTCTTCCCGACGAGCGATGGGTGGTTCATCCTGGCGGTCGGCAACGACGGCCAGTTCCGGCGGTTCTGCGACGCGATGGGGTTGCCCGAGATGCGCGACGATCCGCGGTTCGCGACCAATGCCGGGCGGTTGGCGTTCAAGGAATTGCTGTTCGCCGGGATCGAGGCGGCGACGTCTCGGGTGCCGAAGCTGGAGTTGCTCGCGCGGTTGGAAGCGGTGGGCGTGCCGGCCGGGCCGATCAATACTGTGGCGCAGGCGTTTGACGACCCGCAGGTGATCGCGCGCGGCATGCAGATCGACGCGACGCGACCGGACGGGTCGACCGTGCCGGGGTTGCGGACGCCGATCCGGTTCTCCGACGCCGATCTTGCGACCGGGCGGGCCGCGCCGACGCTTGGGTCGGCCGACTGAGCATGTTTCCCCGCGAAGGCGGGGACCCAGTCTGGGCCCCCGCCTTCGCGGGGGAACAACCTTCTTGTTACGCGACCGCCGCCACCGGCTTCCGGGCGTACAATCCGTACGCCAGGATCAGCGCATAGCAGATCGCCGGGAGGAGCAGCGCAAAGTGCAGGCTGCCCGAGCTATCCGCCAGCATACCCGTCAAATACGGGATGATCGCGCCACCGACGATCGCGGTGGCGATCACGCCCGACCCTTCGGCCGCACGCTTGCCGAGGCCTTCGGAGGCAAGCGAGAAGATCGTCGGGAACATCACCGCGTTCATCAGGCCGATCGCCAGCAACGCCCAGCCCGACACCGCGCCCTCGGTGTTCGCCGATATCAGGATCAGCGCCAGCGTCCCCGTCGCGACACCCGCGAGGACCTTGCCCGGCGACACCTTGTTCAGCACGTACGCACCGATGAACCGGCCGACCAGCGCGCCGCCCCAGTAGAACGGCACGTGCTTGCCCGCCGCGACGTCGCTGAGGCCCATCACGCTCGGCTGCATCAGGTAATTGACGATCAGCGAGCCAACCGCGACTTCGGCACCGACGTACAGGAAGATGCACGCCGTCCCCATCGCGAACCGCGGACGCTTCAGCAGCGTGAAGGCGTGGAAGATGCTGCCGGTCTGGTCCTGCTCTTCTTTCAGGCGGTTGCGGCGGGTCCACACGACCGCGGCGACGATCAGCAGCGCGATCGCGAGGCCGATATAGGTGTGCACGACGGCCCGCGACGACTCGGTCCGGTACGCATCGAGCGCAGCACCCGTGAGCTTGGAGGCGTCGACCGTCGCAAGCCCGCCGAGGATCAGCGCGGAGCCGACATACGGGAAGATCGTGGTGCCGAGCGAGTTGAACGCCTGCGCGAACGTCAGCCGGCTCGACGCCGACTTGGGATGGCCGAGCGCCGAGATCAGCGGGTTGGCGACGACCTGCACCACGGTGATGCCCGCGCCTAGCACGAACAGCGCGAACAGGAACATGCCGAAGCTCGCTTGCCCCGCCGCGGGGATGAACAACAGGCACCCTGCGGTCATCGTCACGAGGCCGATCGACGCGGTCCGCATGTAGCCGGCCTTGCGTACGATCGCCGCAGCGGGGATCGAGAACAGCGCATAGGCGAGGAAGAACGCCGACTGGACCAGCATCGCGGTCGCGTGGTCGAGCGTGAACAGCTCCTTCATCTTCGGGATGATGATGTCGTTCAGCGAGGTGATGCCGCCGAAGATGAAGAACAGCGCGAACACGAACACGCGCAGATCGGGTGCGTCGTAGCCGTGGCTGGCATCGCCGTCCGCCGCCTGTGTGGATGTGGTATCGACGTGCATGTGTGTGGCGCCCTCTCGCGGTATTTCCGCGCGACATAAGCCTGCACGGCGGCGCGTGGCAATGCTGCTTGGTGCGATCCGTCCCGACGAGCTAGAACGGCGGCCATGAGCCGCTTCACCGTCAACAACGAGCCGATCGAATACAAGCTCGCGCCCGAGACGCCGCTGCTCTGGGCGTTGCGCGATGCGTCGAACCTGACGGGGACGAAATATGGCTGCGGCACCGGGCAGTGCGGCGCGTGCACGGTCGATATCGACGGGCGGGCGATGCGCAGTTGCCGCGTGCCGATCGGCTCGATCGAGGGCGCGTACGTCACCACGATCGAGGGTCTGTCGCGCGAACGCAACCACCCGGTGCAACTCGCCTTCATCGCCGAGGCCGTGCCGCAATGCGGCTTCTGCATCCCCGGCATGGTGATGGCCGCCGCCGCGCTGCTGAAGCGCAATGCGGACCCGAGCGAGGCGCTGATCCGCGAGCAGATCACCAATTTGTGCCGCTGCGGAGTGTATCCGCGAGTCGTCGAGGCGGTGCAGCGCGCCGGACGCGCGATGCGGGGCGAAGAGGTGATCCCCGCCGGGCCGAGGCCGGGGATCGATCCGGCGGACTCCGCGCGGCTCGTGCCGGCGCTGGTGCCGCCTCCTGCGCGGTGATTGCGCACCTTTCATCTAAAGACGACACCCAGCATCCTTTGTTTCCCCGCGAAGGCGGGGACCCAGTCTGGGCTCCCGCCTTCGCGGGAGAACAAGGAAGTGGAGGAGCATCATCGGCACAGTAGCCTCGGTAATCCGACCCCGGCGAACAAACACCTCCCCGGCGGAGGCCGGGCCCAGTTGGAAAGGTGCCAATAACGATGCGCGGACCTTGGTCAGCGATGTTACCCAACTGG
>JAYVRZ010000425.1:0-5264 GCA_043775965.1 Sphingomonas sp. | reverse complement strand
GCAGGAAATAGTTCGGGAAGATGAACTCGACCGCGTTGATCGGATCCGACACCGCGACCGCGTTGAGATCGGGCACGTCCTCGCCCTTCGCGCGCAGCTGCTCGGTGATCTGGTGGTTGAGGATACCGTACCACATCATCACCGCCTGCTGCGGATCCTCGGGCAGCTCGACGTCGGCGAGCTGGCGCGCGATCGCGACCTCCTTCTCGTGGACCATGCCGGACATGCCTTCGCTCAGCAGCCCCAGATGCGTGATCTGCGCCTTGATGTTGTCGCGGACGCTCATGTTCGGGTTGATCGGTATGCCGATGCCGCCGGTGTCCATGCCGTACATCGCATTGTAGAGCATCGGTGCGGCCTGTTGCAGCTGCGGATGCGTCTTCATCACGTGATAGCCCTCCATGAAGGCCTCCATCGCGACCTTCCAGTTGGCCGGCAGCACCGTCTGGTACCACCATTCGGCACGCAGCTTTGCACCGCCATGCGCGTCGATCCGGTCCGCTACCGGGCCGATCGTGTCGCGGAACGACGGCGCGTCGTCGTCGAAATTGATGAACGCGCAACCGCCCCAGGTCTCGACGCGACACTCGCGCAGCGCCAGATCGGCGGAATCGAGCTGTTCCTCGCTGAACATGTGGCGGCCATAGACGAAGGTGTTCTTGCCCTCGATATTCCAGCGCCAGCCGTGGAAGGGGCAGATGAAGCCGGGCGTCTTGCAATTGCCGTGTTCGCCCTCGCCGACGAACGGCACGCCGCGGTGGCGACAGGCGTTGTGGAACGCCTTCACGCCGTCCTTGGTCTGGACGACGATGACCGATTTGCCGAGGTTCGTGTATTCGACATAGTCGCCGACATTGGCGATCTGTTCGAGCCGGCACGCCATCTGCCAGACGTGCGGCCACAGGCGCTCTGTCTCCAGGCGGTAGAACTCCTCGTCGTAATACCGCGGCGTCGGGATCCGTTCGGGGTTTTCTACCGCGAATGGAACAGGCCGTTCCATGTCCATGACGCCCATCGCAAACCTCACCATCTTGTTATTCGATCAAATGGTAAACCCGCCGCCGACCCGTACAAGCGCGAACACCCCACCGACGACGCGATATCGCCGCACCGATACACGCGGGTCCGTGGTGGAGATCACGCGGTCCGGATACTAACCTCGCGGCGACCATGCGCGAGGAGCATCCGATGACAGACACACCCGAGACGATGGCGGAGATCGTCGCGCATCACCGTATCCAGAACTGCATCGTGGCGCTGGCGCGTGGCGAGGACCGGCGCGATGCCGGGATCATTTCCGGCTGCTTCTGGCCCGATGCGAGCGTCAATTTCGGCATCTTCACCGGCTCGTTCGACGAGTATCTGGCGTGGGTCGTGCCCGGTGCGGACAGCATCCCGGTAACGCTGCATACTCTAGGGCAGAGCCTTATCCAGGTGCAGGGCGAGACGGCGGTCGTCGAGACGCACGTCACCGCCTATCACCGGATCGATTTCGGCGAGGCCGAGCATGACGTGATCCTCGTCGGCCGCTATCTCGACCAGATGGAGCGGCGCGACGGCGTGTGGCGGATCGCCAAGCGGACGATGCTGTACGACTGGACGCGCGACCTGGGCGTGTCGGTGGACTGGTCGCAGGGGTTGATGGGGATGCCGTTCCTGCGCGGCAATCCGGTCGGGCGTGCGAAGGGCGATCCGAGCGAGGTGTTCTTCGGCTAGCATTGCCCGCCTGTCCTTGTTCTCCCGCGAAGGCGGGAGCCCAGTCTGGGACCCCGCCCTCGCGGGGAAACAATCTTCGGTTCGTCAGGACGGTACGAAGGGTTCCCGCAAGTTCGTCAGCGGTCGGCGGTACGAAAGGTCGGTCGTATCGCGCGCGACGACACCGTTGAGATCGATGCCGGGAACATCGCCGAACGGGATCGGCAACGTCGGCAACAGCCCCGAATACTCGATCACCGTGCTGCGGGTCGCAACCCGCCACTGACCGTCGCGACGCTCGAACCGGTCGATATAGCGACCGCCCGCGATCCAGTTGCTGTCGTCGCGGTTGCGCGCGGCGAACAGATAATAGGTCTCGGTATGCGCGGTATCGCCGTCGAGGTCGCAGCTGTGGTTGAGCAGGACATGCTGCGTCGCCGACTGGCCGTGGTCGTGCAGGTCGCGCGCCCAGTCGTAGAGCGCGGCGGGCTGGCCGACGAACGGGCCCGCCGCGATCTCCGCATCGGCGTGGAACGCGGAAAGAAACGCATCGCGGTCGAACCGGTCCATGCCGCGCGCGAACCGCGTCAACGCGTCGAGGATATCCTGCCGGTCGAGCAATTCGCCGAGACGTAACATGGGGTCGGTCATCGTGGTTGCTCCGCTATGGGTTTCCAGATCGGCGATCCGCGCTGTTCGCGCAGCGACGGGATGATCTTGCCGTCGATATCCGTCACGCCGTATGCCTGTGCGAGTTCGGCGGTGATGAAGGTGCCGCCCGAATGTCGCGTAACCGCGTCGTCGACCGCCAGCGCGACGATCACGCGCCCCGGAAATTCGGGCGAGCAGCCGACCAGCGGGTTGGTGACGATGCTCGCCTTCATCGCCGGGTTGTTCTCGATATTGCGGTTCGCGCGCTCGGTGAAGGTCAATCCCTGCCACAGCGAGATCGACGTCACGTCGTGCGGCTGCAGGTCGATCGCCATGTCGCGCGCCATCCGGTCGACCGCCGCCTTGCAGGTGCCGAACACGACGCCGTAGGTGTAGGTGACGCCGACATAACCCGAGATCGCGACGATCAGCCCCGATTTCTGCGGCGCCATGATCTTGGCGGCATGCCACGCCGCGACGAAGTTCGACTTCACGCCGACATCGACCATCTGCCAGTTGGACAGCGGCTTTTCCCAGAACGTCCCCGGCTCGGTCAGGTCCTCGGGGATCGCGAACGCATTGTTGACGAGGATGTCGAGCCGACCCTGCTCGCGTGCGACCTGCTCGAACAGCGCCGCGACCTGGTCGTCGTCGGCGTGGTCGACCTGGACCGCGATACCCTTGCCGCCGCGCGCGTCGCATTCCGCCGCGGTCTGGCCGACGGTGCCGGGCAGCGCGTGATCGCCTGCGGCGACCGACCGGCCGGTGACGTAGACGACCGCGCCCTCCTCGGCGAGTGCGAGCGCGATGCCCTTGCCGATGCCGCGGCTCGCGCCCGTCACGACCGCGACCTTGCCGGTCAGTTTACCCATGTCGCTGCTCTCCCGTCTGTAGTTCGGCCAATATCGCGTCGGTGTCCGCACCCAGCGTCGGCGCCGGCCCCGCGACCTTGCCCGGTGTCCTCGAAAAGCTTGCCGGAACGCCCGGAAAGGTGATCGGCCCGTTCGGCGAGTCGACCGTCTCGAAAAAGCCGACCGCTTTCAGATGCGCGTTGTCGAACAGATCGTCGGGCGTCCCTAGCGGGGTCGCAGGAACGCCGATCGCGCGCAGCAGGTCGAGCCACTCCTGCGTCGTCCGCTCTAGGAACGTCTCGCCGAGCAGGCCGTACATCCGGTCGATCTGTTTCGCCCGCTGGGCCAGCGTCGCCATGTCCGGCCCCGCCCAGGCCGGCTTCACCGCATCCACGAACGCGTTCCAGTGGCGGTCGTTATAGACCAGAGCCGAGATGTAGCCGTCGCGCGTCTTGTACGGCCGGCGGCCGGGGGCGACGACGCGGGGATACACCGCGGGGCCGAGCTTGGGGCTGAACATCGCGCCGTTGGCATGCTCGACCAGCATGAACGAGGCCATCGTCTCGAACATCCCCACCTCGACCTCCTGGCCTTCGCCGGTGCGCTCGCGGTGGAACAGCGCCATCGTCGTCGCGTACAGCGCGGTCAGCCCGGCGACCTTGTCGGCGACGATCGTGCCGACATAGCTCGCCTCGCCGGTCAGCATCTGCTGCACGGCGGCAAGCCCGCATTCGCCCTGGATCGTATCGTCATACGCCGGCTGGTCGCGCTCGGGCCCGTCGCGGCCATAGCCATAGCAATTGGTGTAGACGATCTCCGGGTTGATCGCCGCGACCGCCGCATAGTCGAAGCCGAGCTTGGCGATCGCCTTGGCGCGCATCGAATGAATGAAAACGTCCGCGCGCGCGATCAGCTCGCGCAATGCCGCCTTGCCCTCGTCGCTGCGGAGGTCGAGGACGATGCTGCGCTTGCCGCGGTTGACGTTGACGAACACGCCGGCAAGCCCGTGCTCCGGCCCGACCGAGATATAGCGCGCATCGTCGCCCGCGGGCGGCTCGACCTTGATGACGTCGGCGCCCATGTCGGCCATGATCTGAGTCGCATAGGGGCCGAAGACGATGCTCGTCAGGTCGACGACCTTGATGCCGGACAGGGGGCCGTGACCCGCCTTACTCTCCATGAAACGCTCCGATCGATAGGGTTCCGGCTACTTCCACGATCCTCCCCCGCCAGGGGGAGGTGGCGCCGAAGGTGACGGAGGGGGAGGATGCGAACCGGATGTGGCGACCGCCTCCCCCTCCGTCAGGCTATGCCTGTTACCTTCCCCTGGCGGGGGAGGATTGCAGGACTGAACATCCGTCGGAACTAGAACACCGCAGATGCCGAATCCATTCGCCCGAGCGATATGTCGCGGCATGGTCCGGGGCTCGCGTTGTCGCACCGCGGGACGACTGCTAGCCGCCAAGCTTCCATACCCCGTCAGACAAGGTCGATCGCCCGTGGACTTCGCCTTTACCCAGGATCAGCAGAACATCCGCGACGCGGTGCTGAGGCAGTGCGCGCTGTTCTCGGACGATTACTGGCTCGAACGCGATCATGAGGGCATCTACCCGCACGACTTTCACAAATCGATGGCGGAGGCGGGCTGGCTCGGCGTGGCGATGCCCGAGGCGTATGGCGGTGCGGGGCTAGGCATCACCGAAGCCGCGATCATGATGCAGGCGGTCGCCGAGGCGGGCGGCGGGATGACCGCGGCCTCGACGATCCACGGCCCGGTGTTCAGCCTCGAACCGATCGACCTGTTCGGCACCGAGGAACAGAAGCAGCGGATGATTCCGCCGATCCTGTCGGGGGCGGAAAAGATGTGCTTTGCGGTGACCGAGCCCAACACCGGGCTGGACACGACCAAGCTCAAGACCCGTGCCGAACGCGTCGAAGGCGGCTACCTGGTCAATGGCGAGAAGATCTGGATCACCAACGCGCATATCGCCGACAAGATGATGCTGCTCGCGCGCACCACGCCGATCGACGAGGTCGAGAACAAGACGCACGGGCTCACGCTGTTCT
>JAYVRZ010000424.1:0-6304 GCA_043775965.1 Sphingomonas sp. | reverse complement strand
CAATCGTGATAGGCCCAGGCGTCGCTGATCGGCCAGCGATCGGCGGGGGGAATGGCGCGCTTCCACGCTTCGAGCGTGGGCAGCGAGGGAGTGCCGCTTTCGACCGAGAAACCCTTGGCGTGCTCGATAAAATATTCGACCGGCGGGCGGTAGTTGTAGGGCCCGCTGTTCTGCAAATTCACGCGGTTCGACGAGCCCATGTAGAGGCGCGTGCCGTCGTCGCGGTTGATGATTCCCTGCAGCGCTTCGTTGAGGATCGGCTGCGGCACGCCTTCGTTGCGGCCGAACCAGACGACGATCGAGGGATGGTTGCGGAACCGCTTCACCACGTCCTCGGCGTTGGCCGCGAACAGCGGCACGTCCTGCGCCTCGATGTTGTAGTCCTGAGTCGATTCCCAGAAATCGTTGAGGATCATCAACCCGTGCTCGTCGGCGAGATCGTAGAAATTTTCCTCGGTATTCTGGCCGACCCAGTTGCGGATGATGTTGAGGTTGGCGTCCTGATGCAGGCGGAAGAACGGCAGCAGGCGTTCGCGCTCGGTCCGCTTCATGAAGTCGTCCATGCCGATATTGCCGCCGCGTGCCGCGATCCGCACGCCGTTGACCTTGATCAGCAGATACGGCGCGAGGCCGGCATCGCCCGCGATCGGCGTCACCGCCGGCGAGCTTTCCGCACCAGGGACCAGCGAGGCGGCCCAGCCATTCTCGGTCTGGCGGATGCCCTGGTGTGTGCCGTCGACGATCTGCGTGCCGAGCGCGCGCGCCTTGGACAGGTCGATGCCGACGCGGCGCAGCGTGTCGGTCTTGTCCATCAGCGAGATCTCGTACGTCACCTGTCGCATGCCGAAGCGCAGCGTCCTGGTGTCGGATACCGCGCTGTCGGCGGCGGTCGTGAGCGTCAGGTCGTGCAGCGCGGGGGCGCCATAGCCGTTCGGCCACCAGAGCTTCGGGTTACGGACCGCGAGCGCCGGGAACTCGGCCGGGGTCAGTTTCACGTCGGCGCTGGCGCGGGGCGCGAGCGGGACCGACTTGCTGACCGTGACGTCATCGAATTTCGCGGTGACCGTGGCGGTGGTCGGCTGGTCGGTCAGGTTGCGGACCGGGACGGTGATCTCGACGTTGGCGACGCTGTTGTCGGGGTTGGGCAGGGTCGTCACGACCTGCGCATCGCCGAGTGCGGTATCGCCGGTCGCGATCAGGTCGACGCCCTGCCACAGTCCGGTGTTGCGGTCGCGGATCGACGGAATCCAGTCCCAGCCTTCGGTCGCGACGAAGGTCGGACCGTCGAGCATCTGCATGCCGCCATTCTCGCCGACGCCGGCGGTCATCGATTCCTCGTGCGCGACGCCGGGATGCGGCGGCGGCGACACCTTGACCGCGATGGCGTTGCGGCCCGCCGCGAGCTTTCCGGTGACGTCGAACCGGCCGCGGATGAAGGCGCCCTTCATCGTGCCGAGACGCGCGCCGTTCAGCCAGATCTCGGCGGCGTAGTTCACGCCCTTAAAGTTCAGCGCGAGGTGTTTGCCATTGGTCTCGGCGGGGACGTCGATCTCGGTGCGATACCAGTAATCCTGGCGCGCGAGGCTTTCCGGTATCGTCAAATTGTTCAGCCCGAACGCGGGATCGGCATAGACGCCGCGATCGACCAGCGTCGTCAGCACGGTGCCGGGGACGGTGGCGACATACCAGGATTTCGCGTCATACCCGGCGCGCGATACCGCCGCACCGTCCGCCTGGACCTTGGGCGCCTCGGCGAGCCGCCAGCCGGCGACGGTCCACAGTCCGGGCGCGCGCTTGGCGAGCGCGGGACCGCGCGGGATCGGCTTGGCGACGGGCCTGGGCAACGGCGCGCGTGTGCGCGGGATGGTCGCGGGATCCTGCGGCGTGACCTGCCCGAGCGACTGGCGGACCTGGACGGGCCATTCCGACCGTGCGGGCAGGCGGTCCGCGTAGCCAGTCGGCAGCGGTGCGGTGCGCTCGGGATCGACCGCCTGTGCGTTCGCCGTGGACGCGAGCAGCGACGCGAACGCGGCGGCACCAAAGATACGGATCGAACGGTCGGTCATCAGTCATCCCCATCTCGGCAGCCGAATCTTCCGTCGGCCTGCTCGATATGACGGTCAAAAAGCATGCCGCGCCGAAAAAGCCAAATTATTTGGCGAATTCGGTTGGGCGGTCGAACGGCGCGTAGCGGGCGATGAACGCCGCGTGGCCCGGCAACGCCTCCGCGTTACGGCTGATCGTCGCGCGCATGTGGCGGACGGCATCGGCGACGCGGTCGGCGTCGAGCGCATCGACGACCGGATCATAGCCGACCGGGATCACGTTCTGGCCAAGCAGTACCTGGACCCAACTCACTATGCCGAACAGCTCGTCGTCGTAGCGGAAGATGCGTCCCTTCTCGCGGAACAGCGCGAGCTTTCGCGTCAGGCTGTCCGGGATCGGCATCGTCCGGACGTGATGCCAGAACGCGGAATCGTCGCGGCGGGTGGCGTGGTAGTGCAGGATGATGAAATCGCGGACCGAGGTGTACGCGTCGCCCATCAGCCGGTTATATTCGTCGCGTTCGACATCCGAGATGCCGCGGTCGGGAAACAGCGCGAACAATTTGGATATGCCGGTCTGGATCAGGTGGATGCTGGTCGATTCGAGTGGCTCCAGGAACCCCCCGGCAAGCCCGAGCGCGACCACGTTGCCGTCCCACATCCTCGCCCGGCACCCCGCCTTGAAGCGCAGCTGGCGCGGCTCGGCGGTCGGCCTGGTATCCAGGTTCGCGAGCAACACCGCGGTGGCTTCGTCGTCGGAGATATGGTCGCTGGCATAGACGTGACCGTTGCCGGTGCGGTGCTGGAGCGGGATCCGCCACTGCCAGCCCGCGGTGCGTGCCGTGGCGCGGGTGTAGGGCAGCAAAGGCGTGCTCGGTTCGGTCGGGACGGCGACGGCGCGGTCGCAGGGCAGCCAGTGCGACCAGTCCTCGAACGGAACGCCCATCGTCTCGCCCAGCAACAGGCTGCGAAAACCGGAGCAGTCGATGAACAGGTCTCCGTCGACCGATCGCCCGTCGTCGAGGACCACCGCGCGGACGTGACCGGTGACCGGATCGCGATCGGCGTGCCTGATCCGCCCTTCGATGCGCGTGACTCCGCCGGCCTCGGCACGGCGGCGGAGGAAGGCCGCGTAGAGGTTGGCGTCGAAATGATAGGCATAGGCGAGCGGCGGGGTCGATGACGCGTCGGGCTGTCCGAAGCGGCCGAAACCGGCGGCGACCGCGGACGGCGCATAGGCGTCGAGCCCGCCGATCCCGGGCCGGTCCCGCAGCTTCAGCCAGAGCTGGTGGAAGGCGAGCCCCTGGATATCGCGGCCGTGATCGCCGAACGCGTGCATGTAGCGATCGGCGCCGGTGTCCCAGCCGACGAACTCGATGCCGAGCTTGAAGGTCGCGCCGGTGGCGCGCACGAAATCGCGTTCGTCGACGCCGATGAGCGCGTTGAAGCCCAAAATTGGCGGGATCGTCGCCTCGCCGACGCCGACCGTGCCGATCGCGTCGGATTCGACCAGCACGATCTTGCGCTGACCGTCGTCGAGATAGCGCGCGGCGGCAGCGGCGGCCATCCAGCCAGAGGTCCCGCCGCCGACGATGACGACTTTGCGGATCGGCGGCATCATCGGCTGCGCTCCAGTTGCGCGAGATAGGTGGGGTATGCGGGAAGGCGGGGCGGCACTGCGGCGGTCGCGTCGGCCATCCGCCTCAGCGCGTCGGCGATCGCCGCGGGGTCGGCCGCGGATGCGATCGGATCGGGCACGCGCGGGATCAGCCCGAGCCCGAGCAGCAGGCCGTGCCAATCGTCCTTGTCGAAGCTCTCGTCCTCGTAGAACGGCAGGCGCCCCCGGTGCGCGAACTGCTCGAGCGTGTGCGCAAGACTGTCCGAGCGGTTCAGGCGCGCCGCGGTCTTCCAGAACGGTCCGCGCGTGCGTCCGGTCGGCAGGTAATGCGCAGCCTGGTAATCGCGCACGCGGGCCGCCTGGCGGTGACTGCGCTGATTATACTCCGCGAGCTCGGTGGGCGCGCAATCGCGTCCCGGCAACAGCTCGATCGCGCGAAGGATCGCGGCGTGGGCAAGGTGCAGATTGCCGTCTGCCAGCGGATCCAGAACCACGGCGGCGTCACCGAGCGCCACGACATTGTGCAGCCAGGGAGCGGGGCGGGCGCCCGGCGAGAGCGGGACCACCGTCTCGCCGGCCGGCAGGATGCGGCGGGCGCTCGAGTCCGGGGTCTGCGCCTGCGCATACGCCAGCCCGACCAGCGTCCGGTCTCGCAGCGGATACGCGATCCGCCAGCCGGCCGGCACGGCGACCAGATCGTCGGTCGGCGTCGGCGGACGTACGGCAGCAGTCCCGAGCAGCAGCCGATCGACCGGAAGCCAGGGCCGCCAATCGTCCCACTGCGTATCCAGCGCAGACCGCAACGGCGCGGCGGGGCCCGAACAGTCGAGATACAGATCGGCGACGACACGGCGGCCGTCGGCGAGCAGCAGCGTCGCGACGCCCCCGTCGGCGCTGCGCTCGATACCCGCAAAGGCACCGGGAACGGCGACGATGCCGATATGCCGGGCCAGTGCCCGCAACAGGTCGCGGTAGCGAGGGGGATCGAGCCGCAGCGCATAGCCGAACCCCGACACCGGGGATTTCGGATCGTCGGACGGGTGGACGAACCGGTCCGCGGCGGCGAGGACGGCGGGCACCGAGAACGCATCGAACGCGGCGACCTTGCCGGCACGCCGCGCGTTCAGCCAATGCTGGTGGAATGCGCCGGACGCGACCGCGCCGCCGCGCTCGCCGTGCGCCACCACGAACGGCGTCCCGTCCGCGCTCCAGTCCGACAGCCGCGTGCCGAGCCGGTGGGTCGCACCCGCCGCCAGCAGATCGCGTTCGCCGAGACCGATCCGGTCGTGAAAGTCGGCGATCGAGGACAGCGTGCCGGGCATGCGGTCGGCCAGCGCGGCTGGATCGTCCGGGGTCTGGATCAACGTCACCGCCAACCCGGGCAGCGCGCGCGCGAACGCGATCGCCGCGGACAGGCCGACGATCCCGGCACCGAGCACGGCGATGCTGGCTATGGGTGGGCGGACCGTCATGCGGGAATCGTCGCGTTGCGGCGGGCGAGGAACGCGGCGTGGTCGGGCATCGCGCTCGCGGTTGCGGCGACGTGATCGCGCAGGCTGGCGATCGCGCGGTCGAGCCCGTCGAGCGCCGGCCGATCCGCGCGCTGGTCCCACCCCTGCGGCACGATCCCCTGGCCGAGATAGACCGCGATCCAGCTCGGTTCGAGGAACAGCCCTTCGCTATAGTGCGTCACGCGGCCGGCACGGCGGAACAGGTCGATCTTCTCAGCCAGCGTATCGGGTACGTCCATAGTCCGGACGTGGTTCCAGAAGTCCGAATCGTCGCGCGTGGTGGCGTGGTAATGGAGGATCAGGAAGTCGCGGATGCGGTCATATTCCAGGTCGACCATCCGGTTGAACTCGGTCCGGTCGACGGCAGAGATGCCGTCCGACGCCGCCTGTTGCGGAAACAGCTCGATCAGCTGCGTGATCGCCATCTGCGCGAGGTAGATACTGGTCGATTCCAGCGGTTCGAGGAACCCGGACGCGAGGCCGATCGCGACCACGTTGCGCACCCAGCTGTTGCGGCGGCGACCCGCGCGGAACTTCAGGAAGCGCGGATCGGCCAGCGGCGCGCCCTCGACCGAGCCGACCAGCGCATCGGCCGCGGCCTGGTCCGAGATATGCGCGCTGGAATAGACATAGCCGTTGCCGACGCGGTGCTGGAGCGGGATCCGCCATTGCCAACCCGCCGGTTTCGCGGTGGCGCGGGTATAGGGTTCGATCGGTCCCGCGGGCGAGCTGCACGGCATCGCGACCGCGCGGTCGCACGGTAGCCAGCGCGACCAATCCTCCCAAGGCTCCGCCATCGCGTCGCCGAGCAATAGGCTGCGGAAGCCGGAGCAGTCGACGAACAAGTCGCCCTCGATCGTCTCGCCGGTGTCGAGGCGGACGGCACGGACGTCGCCGGTTTCGGGATGCTGATCGACCGAGACGATCCGCGCCTCCGTCCGGCGTGCACCATGCGCTTCGGCGAAGCGGCGAAGATAGGGGCCGAACAGCGTCGCATCGAACTGGTACGCATAGCCAAAGCTCGCCGCCAGATCGTCGGCGGGACCATCCGGCACTGCGAACCGGTAGCGCTGCGCCGCGGCCACCGCGACCGAATAGTTGCCGATCGGCCCGACCCGGCCTTCGGCAGC
>JAYVRZ010000423.1:0-7325 GCA_043775965.1 Sphingomonas sp. | reverse complement strand
CTAAGCGACGACGGGTGCCTTGCCGAAGAGCCCCGCCTGATAATCGCGGATCGCCTGGTCGATTTCCGCGCGGGTGTTCATGACGAACGGGCCATGCGCGACCACGGGCTCGCCAATCGACTCGGCATGGCCGTAGAGGATCGTTGCCGGAGCGTCGGCGGTGACCGTGATCGTGTCGCCACCGCTGTCGAAGGTGGCGAGGTGATGCTGGCCGACCGCGGTGCCGTTCGCCGACGGCGTACCGGCGACGACGTAGAAGAAGACCGCGCGATGGTCGGGCGCGGGCAGCTCGACGCGCGCGCCCGCGATCAAGTCTACGGTCATCATGGCGACGCCGGTGAGCGATTCGATCGGGCCCTGCCGGCCTGAAAACGTGCCGGAAATCAGGTTCACGGTGCCGCCGTCGACCGGGATCGCCGGAATGTCGTTGCGCTGGAGCCCGGTATAGCCCGGCTTGGTCATCTTGAGCCGGGCGGGCAGGTTGACCCAGAGCTGGAGGATCTCCAGCGGGCCGCCGTGGCACTTGAACGAGGCGGGCGAGACCTCGGCATGGATCAGGCCCGAGCCCGCTGTCATCCATTGGATGCCGCCTGCGCGGATGACGCTCTCGTGCCCGCCGCTATCGAGATGCGCCATCTCGCCCTTCAGGATGAAGCTGACCGTCTCGAACCCGCGATGCGGATGCGGGCCGAACGGGAGGCCGGTGTTGCCGGGGCGGTAGGTCTGCGGGCCGTGATGGTTGAGGAACAGGAACGGATCGACCTGCGGCAATCGGAGACTCGGCAAGGGCCGGCGCGTGACAAGATCGGCGATGTCGTCGCGGTGCGCGGGGTATTGATGCAGGACCTGCCGCATATCAGGAGGCCCCGCGGTCGGCCGCGGCGGGGCGGGCGATGTCGGCGATCAGGTCGTCGATGCCGGCCACCAGGAAATCGAGCGTGCGCGTGTCGGTCAGGCGACCGTCCGCGATCTTCTCGTGCACCGCGCCGACGACCGCCTGCGGACGCAGGACGACGCGCGCGCCGATCGAGGCTAGCGTCTCGTTCAACTGGGCGTGCGCGCGGGCACCACCGACTGCGCCCGGCGACGCGGTCAGCGTGAAGACCGGCTTGCCCGTCAGCGTAGCCCTGCCATGCGGCCGCGATGCCCAGTCGAGCGCGTTCTTCAGCACGCCGGACATGCCGTGATTATATTCGGGCGAGGCGATGACGATGCCGTCGGCGGCGCCGATCGCCGCGCGCAGGTCTGCGACGGCCGCGGGCGGCGTGTCGGTGTCGGCGTCCTGATCGTAGAGCGGCACGTCGTTCAGTGGGAAGACCTGGAGCGTGGCCTTGGCGGCGACGGCGTCGCCCAACGTGGCGAGGATCGCGCCGTTATACGATCCGCGGCGAAGGCTGCCGGAGATGGCGAGAAGGACGGGAGGGGACATCGGATTTCCTTAGGTGAAACGGTAGCCCGAGATCGCGGTTTGCAGGACGCGCTCGGTATAGACTTGGACACCCGGCAGTTCGGAGGCGCCGGCCGCCACCATCAGTGGCAGGAGGTGTTCCTCGCGCGGGTGCGACAGGCGGCCGGCGGGGGCTTCGGCCCAGTTGGCGAGCGCCGTCGCGCGCACCTCGGGTGCGGCTTCGACGGCGGCGGTCAGCCAATGGTCGAACGCTTCCGAGGGGGTCGTGAAGCGGAGGTCGCCGTAGCCGCGCCTGTTGTGGAAGCTCATGCCGGAGCCGAGGATCAGGACGCCTTCGTCGCGCAGGGGCGCGAGCGCGCGACCGGCGGCGGCGTGGAGCGCGGGATCGAGCGCGCGGTCGACCGACATCTCGACGACCGGAATGTCGGGGTCGGGGAAGGCGACCTTCATCGGGATGAAGACGCCGTGGTCGAGGCCGCGGGTCGGGTCGACGGTTGCGGTCATGCCGGCAGCGCGGATCATGTCGGCGGCGCGGGCGGCGAGCGCCGGGTCGCCGGGTGCGTCGTAGCGGAGGTCGTAGGTGTGCTGCGGGAAGCCGCCATAATCGTAGATCAGCGGTGGGGTGGCGGCGCCGGTGAACGCGAAACCGCGGGTTTCCCAGTGGCCCGAGACGACGAGGATCGCCTTGGGCTTGGCTGGGAGAGATGCGGGGATGGCGCGGAGGAACTCGGCCATGCCGGTCCAGGTGCCGGCGGGGTCGTCCATGAAGAAACAGGGTCCGCCGCCGTGGGGGATGAAGAGTGTTGGCTGACGGGTGTTGGTCATGAGCCGAATCTAGGCAGCGGGCGCGGTGATCGGAAGGGCGGGAATGGCAACGCTGCGTTGCCGGGTTGGCTTGCGGTATACGGGGTGGATGCTCGCCGACCGCTTTGGGGAGAGAGCTGTTCTCCAGTTACTGTGTTCTCCCGCGATGGCGGGAGCCCAGGCTGGGTCCCCGCCTTCGCGGGGAAACAGGGTAGTTTGTGTTGGGAGGGTTTGTGCAGCACTACCGCCTATTCCCTCCATACCCTCCGTCATCCCCGCGCAGGCGGGGATCCATATCCTCAAGGTTGTCGATCCGAGCGCGAGGTTCGCCAATATGGGTTCCCGCCTCCGCGGGAATGACCGGGGTGGATGGGGGGAGCGTACGCGTCCTGGCCGTCTCTGCTCTCATGTCCAGTACAGGATGCGGGACTGGGGGAGGTGGGTGGTGATTTCGGTTTGGAAGAAACCGCGAAGGTCTCGCATCGTGTCGGCGTCGTAGACATATTTGACCGAGCCGAACTTGGTGCGCTTTTCGGTGCGGTTGGCCATGCCGAGGTCGAGCGACGAGCCGGGGTACCAGGTTTCGAGCACCGCCTTCGATCCGGGCGTGTAGCGATGGGTGATCAACTCGATCGTGACGTCCGGCACGTCCGCCAGCACCCTGCCCGCTTCCGCCAGTAATTCGCCATACGCCTCGCGCCAGCCTTCAGCGGCAATGATCGGCGCAACCGTCAGGCCGATCCTGTAGCCGGCGTCCGCCATCCTGCGCAGCGCGAGCAGGCGCGCGGCGACCGGGCTCGTGCCGCCTTCGAAGCGGGCATAGGCGGCGGGGTTGATCGACGCGCGCATGCGGGTGCGGCCGCGGTGGTCGAGCGTCAGCAGCGGGTCGACCGCGTCGAACTTCGTCGTGAAGCGGAGCTGCACGTCGGCCTCCCACGCACCGAAATACGCGATCAGCGCGGACAGCGATCCGGTAACGTGCTCGATGCCGAGCGGATCGGTGTAGCAGGACGCCTCGAACGTCGTCCCCTCGTGCGCGCGGGCGGTCGAGCGCGAGGTGACGGTCCCCTGGCCGAGATGCGCGGGAAGCTCGGCGAGGATCTCGGGCAGGTTCGCATAGACGCGCGTGATCGGGGGACCTTTAAGCGATCCGGCGAGGTAGCAATAACCGCAATGCGCAGGGCAGCCTTCGGCGAGGTCGATCCGCCAGTCCGCGCTGGGGGCGATCGGCTGCAGCTTCCGCTTGGACGGCGGCGCGACGACCAGCGCGAGCGTGGCCTTCGCCTCGGCATAGGCGCGGCGGGAGTCTTCGGGGAGGTCGAGCTTGAGTCGATCGCTCGGTAGCGTCGTGACGGGTACGCCCATCGCCGTCGCGCGCGCGGCGATCTCCGCACCATGATCCCAGGTCAGCGCGGATGGGGTGGCCAGCAGGCGGCGAGGTTGCCAGAGTTTTTGGGAGCGCATCGGGGGACAACGCCGGTCGCCCTCGATGCGTTGCCGCTATTTGACCGGGCGCTTCTCAAGCTTCCGCGCGAGCGTGCGGCGGTGCATGCCGAGCCGGCGTGCGGTTTCCGAAATGTTGAAGTCGGTTTCCGCGAGCGTGGTGTGGATCCGCTCCCATTCGAGCGTCTTGATCGAGGTCGGGCGTTCCGACAATTGCGTGTCGACGATGCCCTCGGTCCGGTCGAACGCGGCTTCGATGTCGTCGGTGTTCGACGGCTTCACGAGATAATGCGAGGCGCCGAGCTTGATCGCCTCGACCGCGGTGGCGATGCTGGCGAAACCGGTCAGGACGACGACGATGATCTTGGGATCATGTGCGTGCAGCGTCTGGACGCAGACGAGGCCGGACGCGCCGCCCAGCTTGAGATCGACCACCGCGTAACGCGGCGTGCGCGCCGCCAGCTGCTCGACCAGCTCCTCGTGGCTGGCCGCCTGCATCACCTCGTAGCCGCGGCGTTCGAACGAGCGGCGGAGGGTACGGGCGAAGGTTTCGTCGTCCTCGACGATCGCGAGCAGGGCGGGTTCGCTCATGACCTGTTCCTCATCATAGCGCGATTGCCGATAACGGCATGCTGATCGTCACTTCCGCACCGCCGCCTTCGCAATTGACGACCGAGACGCTGCCGCCGAGCTTGCGCAGGACGTTGACCGCCAGGAACAGCCCGAGACCGTGGCCCGGTTCGCGCTTGCTCGACTGATAGGGTTTGCCGAAGCTGGCGAGGCGCTCGTCGCTGAAGCCCGGACCGCGATCGCGGACGATCAGCGCGAGATCCCCGCCGTTACGCTCGCCGCGGAACGCGACCCAGTGCGGCGAGGCTTCGGCGGCGTTGTCGAGCAGATTGGCGATCACCTGTTTGAGCGCGGGATCGGACACGACCTGCGGATCGTCGCCGACCCGGGTCGTATAATCGAAATCGACGCCCGAATGCGCGGCGCGCCATTCGTCGACGATCGCGTCGAGGAAACGGTGCAGCGGCATGATCTCGGGCGCCTCGCCGCGCGCTTCGCCGGCGGACAGCAGGATGCCGGTGACGATCGCCTTGCAGCGCTGCACCTCGGACTGCATCTCGACGATCTCGGATTGAAGGTCGGCGTCGCGGACCAGGGCGGGCATCCGGCGCCAGTCGGCGAGGATGACTGCGATCGAGGCAAGCGGCGTGCCAAGCTCGTGTGCCGCGCCGGAGGCGAGCAGCCCCATGCGGACGATATGATCCTCTTCGGCAGCCTGTTGGCGCAGGTCGGCGAGGCGGGTGTCGCGCGCGCGCAGATTGCCGGTGATGCGGGTGAGGAACAGCATCAGCAGCGTCGCGATCAGCACGAAGCAAAGCAGCGAGCCGAGCGTGTAGAGCGCGAAATACTCGCCGCCATAGCCGGGCGGAAGGATCAGCGGGCGGTAGCGGAGCGTCAGGAGGCCGAAGCAGCCGGCGGTGACGCCGACGATCGCCCAGCTCGACCAGCGATCCAGCAGCACCGCGCCGAGCACGACATGGAGGAGATAGAGCGAGATGAACGGATTGGTCGCGCCACCCGCCAGATAGAGTTGCATGGTCAGCAGCCCGACGTCGAACAGCAGGGCGAGCAACAGCTGCAGGTTCGCACCCTTGCGCCAGCCATCGAGCGGCATGCTGACGAGATTGAGTCCGACCGCCGCCGCGAGCGCCGTCAGCATCGGCACGAGCGGGAGATCGAAGCCGAGACCGAAGCGCGCGACCAGGATCGTGACGAACTGCCCGGCAATGGCGAGCCAGCGCAGCGTGACAAGCTGTCGCATGTTGGCATTGCCGGTCGCATCGGTCCGCGCGGTCGCGAGCGCGAGCCAGCGCTGCCATGCCGTCACGGTCGTCATGAGCGCGTCACGAGCCAGAAGCCTCCCGTCGACGTCGGTCCTGGCGCACGAAGACCACGAACGCCACGATCGTCATGCCCGCGAGCGCGAACCACGTCAGCATATAGACGAGATGGTTGTTGGGAAACGCGATGATCGTCAGCCCTCCGACCGGCGCGGCTGGGCCGGACCTGTCGGCATCGACGAAATACGGCGCCACGTTGGCGAGGCGGCGCGACGCAGCGATCGCCGCGACGTCGCGCGAATACCATTTACCCGCGGCGGGATCGTTGCTGCGCAGGAAACCGCCGTTCGGCTCGGTGATGCGGAGATAGCCGGTTATCGTCACTTGGCCGGTCGGCTTGGCATGCGCGACGCGCTGTTCGGGCGAGACGTAACCGCGGTTGACCAGCACGGTGAAGCCCTGGTCCGTCCGCAGCGGCGTGACGACCCAATAGCCGCTGCCGAGGGCGGTCGCCGCGCGCACGAGCGTCTCGCTGCCATTGTCGAGGATGCCGGCGAGCCGGATGCGGCGATAGGCGTCGGTGGTCGCGGTGATCTTGCCCCAGCTTGCGGGGCCCGGCGGGGCGACGGGCGCAGCATGCGCACGGGCCGCGACCTGATCGATCAGTTGCAGCTTCCACGTGCGACGCTCGACCTGCCAGATGCCGAGCGCCATGAATCCCGCGAACAGCAGCAGCGCGACCAAGCCTGCGACATAGACGGCAGGGCCCGGTCGCGTCTTCATCACATGTCCGCCGCGGCCTGCATCGGCATCATGTTGCTGTTCATATGGTACATGACCCAGATCGAGCCGCTGAGCGTGATGAAGACCAGGATGATCGTGAAGATCAGTGCCATCATCGTCCAGCCACCCTCCGACTTGCCGCTCATGTGCAGGAAGTAGATCATGTGGACGACGATCTGCGCGACCGCGAAGACCATCACCACGAGGGCGGCGGTCGACGGATCCTTGAACGCGCCGGTCATCACCGCCCAGAACGGAATCGCGGTCAGCACGACCGAGAGGAAGAACCCCTTGAGGTAGCTGCCACGCGTGCCGTGTGCTGCGCCATTGTCATGCGCGTGATCCGCATGCGGGTCGTTCGCTGGTGCTTGGGGGTCGGTCATCGCAGGGTGCCCATCAGATAGACGAAGGTGAAGACGCCGATCCAGATGACGTCGAGGAAATGCCAGAACATGCTGAGGCACATCAGGCGGCGCTTGTTCGCGGCGATCAGGCCGTGCTTCTGGACCTGTACCATCAGCGTGCCGAGCCAGATCAGGCCCATCGTGACGTGCAGGCCGTGCGTGCCGACCAGCGTGAAGAACGACGACAGGAACGCGCTGCGGGTCGGGCCGGCACCCTCGTGGATGAGGGTGGCGAACTCGTACATCTCGATCGACAGGAACGCGAGACCGAACAGGCCGGTGAAGACCAGCCACATCTGCATGACGCGCTGGCGACCTTCCTCCATCGACAGCATCGCGAAGCCGTAGGTGATCGACGAGAACAGCAGCATCGCGGTGTTCACCGCGACCAGCGGCAGCTCGAAGATCTCCTTGGGGCTCGGACCGCCGGCATAGCTGCTGCCGAGGACGGCATAGGCCGCGAACAGCACCGCGAAGATGAGGCAATCGCTCATCAGGTACATCCAGAAGCCCAGCATCGTGCTGGCGCCGTCGGGATGCTCATGCTCGTCGATGTCGTAGAACGAGACCTTCTCAGTCTCGTTCAGGCCATCCTTCATGGGTATTGCGGACATCGCGTCAGGCTCCCTGCGT
>JAYVRZ010000422.1:0-11555 GCA_043775965.1 Sphingomonas sp. | reverse complement strand
GCCGGCTGCGATGTCGTCCGGGCCGCCCACCTGAATTTTGAGCAGTTTTATTTTGAGCAGCGGCGCCGCGGCCTCGAGCTTCTGCGCGATGGCACGCTGCGTCGGCTCCAGAGTGCCGCTGACGAAGACCTTCAGGTCGCGAACGAACATCTGCTCGACGAGTTCGTCGTGGCTGGGCTGCGCGATCATCGGATGGCCCAGCATCGCGGGGCTGCCTTCGTTCATGCCGGTCATGCTGCATCCTCGGAGTTGGTGTCGGACAATGCGGCGAGGTCGGCCTCGCCGGCTTCGTGGAGCGCACGAAAGATCTTGGTCATGCTTTGCTGGCGCAAGACGTCGCGCTCGGCCTGCGCGATCGCATCGGGGACGAATGCGTCGATCGCGCCGGGAGCCAGTACGGCGTTCTCGATCAGCAGCCGCTCGCAGGCGTCGATACGGGCGCGCATCACCGTCTGCTGCGAGGCGAGCGCGACGATCATCGACATCGTCTGCGCATCCACCAGCCGCTGGCCGGGAATGGTTGCCAACCCCTTTGGGGTCGTGGGAAGCGGGGTCGTCATGTCGTTCCTCTCCGGACTGCTACGGCCTTTGCCGAGGCTGGAAACAGGGAGGAAAACTGGCCGTGCTACGCCGCATCGGCAATGCGCAATATCGACATATGGCTATACAGCCTGAGCATAGCTATTTCACGTAGGCGGACGCTGCATGTGTGTACGCAGCGATTGCAGGACCGCTGCGACCCCTGCGGTCGGGATCGCCGATTTCAGCGTGATCATGGTGAGCGCATAGGGAAAGTGAAGCTCCGGCATGTCCAGCACGCGCAGCGTCCCCGCCGCCAGTTCTCGATCGACCAGGAACCGCGGTACGATGCCGATCAGCGACCAGTCGAGGATGGCGGTCATCAGCAGATGCATCGACGAGCAGTTCAGCCGCTGCGCCGGCACTATCAGGTTGCGCCGAAAGAAGGCGCTTTCGAAGCGATAGCTGACCGACATCTGATGGGGCACCACCCAGTCATAGTCGCTGAGGCCCGCCATGCTTGGCTCATGCGTGAACACCGGGTGGCCACTGCGTGCCACCGGGATCATCTCCTCGTCGGCGAGTTCCTGGAACGTCACGTCGGCATGGTCGCTGCGGCGCCCGCTCATATAGTCCGGCACGATACAGAGGGCTGCGTGCACGGCATGCTTGCGGACCTGTTCGAGAAGTTCCTCAAGCGTGCCGGTCGAGATCACGATGTTGCGCTTGTCGGGATGCTGCGTCAGCGCGCCGAGCGCGGCCGGGAGTCCGCGGTACAGCAGGCTGGGCGAAACGCCGATCCCGACCTGCTCGATCTCCTCTTCCTGCGGGGTTTCGAACAAGGATTGCGCGCGTGCGATCTCGTTGATGATCGATATCGCGTGGGGGAGGAGGCGGCGGCCAGCTTCGGTGATCGCTGTGCCGCGAGTCGTGCGGTCGAACAGCTTTGCGCCCATCGATGCCTCGAGCTGCGCGATGCTTCGGGACAGGTTCGGCTGGCTTGTCCGCATCTTGCGCGCGGCGGCGGCAAAACCGCTGCTTTCGGCAACGTTGACGAAATGCTCAAGGGCGCGAAGTTCGATGGTCATGCCTGAATCGTATAAGCATATAGTATAAAAAGGTATAGACCATCTCTGCTTACCGCCGCAGGTTTAACCTATGATCGAGTCCCAACATGTCGGCCGGTAGTGCGGGCCTGGCCGAGCGGCGAACGGACGGGGTGCCGACCGTCCGCCGGGGCTATGTCGACGGACGCTATGGCCAAATCCACTATCGTCATGCCGCGGCACCGGGTGCGACCGCGCGTCCGCTCGTACTGCTTCATCAGAACCCCGCATCGTCGTTGGAATATGAACCACTGATCGTCGCGATGGCGACTGATCGTCACGTCGTCGCGTTCGACACCCCGGGCTATGGAATGTCTGACGACCCGCCTGCGGCCCTGTCGATGGCCGACTATGCAGCCTGTTTCGTCGAGGCCGCCGTACAGCTCGGGGTGATGGGCGACACCGGATGCGACGTGTTCGGCGTGCACACCGGCGCGCTGCTCGCGATCGAGTTCGCGCTCGCGGCGCCCGATGCGGTCCGGCATGTCGTCTGTTCGGGCATCCCGATGCGCAGCGCAGCCGAGCGCGCCGACCGGCTGCAGGCCGCGCACGATGCGACCGGCGTGCTGGACGAAGCCGGCGCAGGTGCGCTCGCATCCGCGGCGCCGCTCTGGGATTATATCGTCACGCAGCGCATGCCGGGCGTCCCGCTGCGCCGCGCCGCACAACTCTGGGTCGACAAGCTCGCACCGATCGACCGGGCTTCGTGGGCGTATCAGGGTGTATGGAGCTACGATTATGAAGCGCGCCTGCCGCTGATCCGGCAGCCCTTCCTGCTGCTCCAGCCGCCCGAGGAAATCGCCCCGCAATCGCGGGCCGCGGCCGGGCTCGTATCCGATGCGCGGATCGTCAACATCGATCGCTTCCCGCGCGACATTCTCGAGCTATCCCAATCCCTCGACCAGATCGGGTTCGCGCTCAGGCGCTTCCTCGACGGTCCGCACACCTAGGAGATCTGCATTGGCCACCCTCGTTCAGGAGCCGCTCGTCGAGACGCCGCTCGTCAAGGCTGTCGTCTCGCATTCGGTGCTCGATCCCAACTTCATCGCCACGGAAATGAAGCGCCGTTACGCCCTGTCCGGCGACGTCACCGCCTTCCTGCTCTACAGGGGCATGAACGACGTCTACCTCGTTCAGGACGAGAACGAGCGTTACGCCGCGCGCGTCTGGCGCAAGACGTACCGCGACGTGGACGAGGTCGCCTATGAACTGAATTTCCTCGATTATCTGCGCGACGAGGGCTTCGCCGCCTCGACCGGTGTCCGCACCAAGGACGGCAGCCTGTATTTCAAGGTCGACTCCCCCGAGGGCGAGCGCGCCATCGCGCTGTACGACTGGGCACCGGGCCACAAGTTCGGCGACATGCTGGACATCGGCGTTGCCGAGCGGATCGGCGCGACCTTCGCCCAGATGCATCTGCTCGGCCTGAAATATCAGGGCGACACACCGCTCTCGTCAGACAACACATGGCGCTTCGAAGAGACCGTGCCCGCGCTGCTGGCCTTCGTCTACGACCGTCCCGACGATCTGCGCGACTATGCGATCATCGCCGAGCGTCTGAAACAGCGGCTGATCGATCTCCAGTCGGAAGACGTGCCAATGGGCATCTGTCACTGCGATTTCCACCCGAGCAACGTGCATGTCTCCGAGGAGGGCCAGATCACGCTGCTCGACTTCGATGGTCTCGGCGAAGACTATATGATGCAGGACGTCCAGAACTATGTCTGGGGCAACCTCTTCTACGGATTCTTGCCAAGCTATGGCGAGGCGTTCGAGCGTGGTTACGAGACGGTCCGCCCGTTCACCGAAGCAGAGAAGGCGAACAAGGAGCTGTTCCTGCTCGCCAAGGCGTTCCGCCTGGTCGCGGGGATGGCGGAGTCTTCGAAAAGCGTCGGGCGCGGCACGCTGCGCTTCCGCGGGCTCGACTGGCTCGGCGACTATATAAAGTCGCGTGCGCGTCCGCTGGGTCTGTTGTAAGCGCATGACCGGCCCGAACTCCGTCGTCGCCGACCGCGACTACCCATCCGCGTTTCAGGCCTGGGCGACGTTGTTGCTGCTGTTCGTCGCGTCGATCGTCTCGGTGATCGACCGCGGGTTGCTCAACATCGTCGTCGACGGGGTGAAGGGTGACCTGCACATTTCGGACGTGCAGATCGGACTGTTGCAGGGCCTAGCGTTCGGGCTGTTCTACGCGGTGATGGGGGTGTGGCTGGGCGTTGTCGCCGACCGTAAATCGCGCCGCTGGCTGATTGCGATCGGCATCTTCATATGGAGCTGCGCGACGATCGGCGGCGGGCTGGCCGGATCGTTCGGCGAGCTGTTCCTGTCGCGGCTGCTGGTTGGGCTGGGCGAGGCCGCGCTGGCGCCGGCGGCGATATCGCTGATCGCGGACCTGTTTCCGCCGGGGCGGCGGGGACGCGCGGTCGGTTTCTACATCATGGGCCAAGCGATCGCGCAAGGCGTGTCGATCTCTGTCGCGGGCTTCCTGCTGGGCGCGGCGGCGCGGGGCGATTTCGTCGGCTGGCCGGTGATCGGCGCGTTCGCACCCTGGCGGATCGTGTTCATCCTCTGCGGCCTCGCCGGCATGGTGGTGGCGCTCGCCTTCCTGGCAACGCGTGAGCCACTCAGGCGCGGTGCGGTGATGACGACTGCTACGGCAACGGCGGCTGCGACGCGCGAAAGCTGGAGTTCCCAGGTCTCGCGCACACTCGGCCATTTCTGGACCGAGCGGAGCAAATTCGTCGCGGTCTATGTCGGGTTCGCCGCCTTCTTCCTCGGCACGTACGGCGCGTTCGCGTGGCAGGTGGCGATGATCTCGCGCAAGTTCGGCGTCACGCCGGCCGAGGTCGCGCCGCTGCTCGGACCGATGGCGATCGTCTCGGGGCTGCTCGGCCCCGTCGTCGGCGGTTGGATCGTCGATCGGATCGTCAAGCGATCCGGGCATGGCGCGATCCCGAAGCTGCTGGTGGTGCTGCCGTTCGTCGCCTTGCCCTCGGCATGCGCGGTGCTGGCGCCGACTCTGATCCTCGCCTGCGTGCTGTGTGCATCGCTTGCCGGGATCACCGCGATGGTCGGTGCGGCGACGCTGACCTATCTGCAGGCCGAGGCGCCAGCCGACATGCGCGGCATGGCGATCTCGATCACCGGCCTCATGAACACGGTGTTCGGCGCGGCGCTGGGTCCGGTGCTGGTGGCGATGCTGACCGAGCATGTCTTCGGGCGGCCCGAACTGGTCGGCTATGCGATCCTGTGCGTCGCGGTGCCCGCCTATCTGGTCGCGGCGTTGTGCTTCGCGCGAGCCGCCGGGTCCAACCGGACGCGCGCCTTCCGGGTAGCGACGGCATGATCCTCGATACCACCGACTGGCTGGCGCAGGACAACGCGCTGCTCGACGCCTTGCGTGAGGGCGGGCCGATGAACCTGCCGCGCGCGTACGAGGTGATGGAGCGGTTCGACGTCGACGGTATCGTCGTCGGCGATCCCCTGAACGTCTATCACATGCTCGGTTACTGGCCGCAGATCGGCACGACGCGGTTGGGCCAGCCGCCGACGACCTTCGCGATCCTGTCGCGCGACCAGCGGCAGAAGCCGGCGATCGTCACCTCGCACTTCATCTATTACTACACCTTCGCCGACGGCGGCGCGCGATCGGGCATCCAGAGCTATTTGTTCGTGGATGCCGGCGATGCTGGCGACGACGCGCCGGGCACCCCCTACGCGATGTTCGGCGATCGAGGCGAGCATCCGCTATCCGAGGTCGAGCGCCGCCGCGATGCAGTCACCGGTGGCGCGCTGGCCATCGAGCCCCTGGCGCATGACGCCGGCGCCGCGCTGACTCGCGCGCTCAAGGCGATGGGTCTGTGGAATGGCCGCGTCGCGTTCGACCATGCGGTCATCGCCGAAGTGTGCGGACGGCACGACCGACCCGGTACATTGATTCCCGCGGACAATCTGCTGCGCTGGATCCGGATCGCCAAGTCGCCGCTCGAGCTCGCGCTGATGCGGCGCGGGGCAGGGGCCAATGCCGCGGCGGTCAATGCGGTCGTGGCGCAGTTGCGCGAAGGTGCCAGCTATCACCAGGTCCGCAACCTGTTCGGCGTCGAAAGCGCCAAGCGCGGCAACCGGTCGGTGTTCATGACCGTCGACCGCGTGTCGTCCGAATTGCCGACCGGCGACCGCATTCGTGACGGGCAATCCTTGTTCCTCGACGGCGTCGGCCATTTCCAGAATTACCATGGCGACTATGCGCGCACGGTGTTCGTCGGCGAGCCGGCACCCGCGGCCAGGCGTGCGGCGGCGGCGGCGACGCTCGGCTGGCAGGCGATCCGCGAGCAACTCCGGCCCGGACTCGACTATGCCCAGATCGCCGCGCTCGGCCATGCCGCACTCAAGAAGGCGGGGGTTGCCGACATGATCGGCTTCGGCCCGCACAGCGTCGGGCTGATGCACTCCGACGAGCCGGGGCTCGAGACGGGCGGTTTCTACAGGAAGCATAATCTGACGCTCGAGCCCGGCATGGTGCTCAGCGTCGACTGTCCGGTGGTCGAGGTCGGCATCGGCGGCTCCATCCATATCGAAGACCTGGTCGTGATCACCGCGGACGGCTGCGAGCCGATCCACGCGGTGGGCGACCATGTCATCACTGTCTGAAGGGTCAGTATGTTACTTTCCGCATGTATCGATTTGTCGTCGGGCGACGCTGCCGCGCTCGCCGCGGAACTGGCCGAGATCGATGCGATCGGCCTCGATTTCCTGCTGCTCGGGCACGACTCCGACGGCGTCGTGGTTCCCGCGGGTATCGAGGCGCTGGTGACGATGCCCTGGGTGCTGGGCATAGTGCGGAATGCCGTCGTCGTCGGCGTGCTGCCGGCGCTGCACAGCCTGCCGTTCCACGTCGCACGCGCGCTGTCGGCTATCGACATCCTCAGCAAAGGCCGCTCGGGCTGGATGCCGACCTGCGCCAACGCGCCGCGCTTCGATACCGCGTACGGTGCGAGCTATGCCGTGCCGGCGGGGGAAGCCGTCGTGAAATATGACGACTTCATCGGCGCGACGCAGGCCCTTTGGGACAGCTGGGACGGCGACGCGCTGGTGCTGGACAAGGCGAGCGGCGTGTATCTCGACAGCACCAAGGTGCGCCGCGTGCATTACGAAGGGCCGTATTTTTCGACCGTAGGCCCGCTCAATGCGGCGCGGCCGAAGCTCGGCTATCCCCTGCTGTTCCGCGAACCTGCGGCGGAGATCGTCGGTTCGACGGTATCAGCCGACGTCGTGATCATTACGGCTGGCTCGATCGAGGACGCCCGGGCGCAGATCTCGACCGCGTCTGTCGCGCCCTATCGACCGGCGATCCTGCTCAGGACCCCGGTAGACACCCTCGCGGCGATCCTCGCGATCGCACAGGCGGTCGGTGCCGACGGCATTCACCTGACCGGCAACCTCGATGCGCAGGCGATCGCCGCCGCCCGCGCGCTGGTGCCCGCGACCGTATTCCGGACCGGCGATTGCTGGCGCAGCCGCATCGGCGTGCCCCGCCCCGTCAACCCGTTCAGCAAGGCCGCGTAACATGGCAAACCCCAATGGCCGCCTTCATCTCTGGGCCTTCCTCCAGGGGATCGGCTTCTATCCCGGCGGCTGGCGCGACGCGGATGCGACGCCGGCTGCAGTGTTCGACCGCGCCTATTACGAGCGCGTCGCACGTACCGCGGAAGCCGGCTGCTTCGACGCGATCGTGTTCGGCGACCAGTTGCAGGGTCGCGATGCTGCAGGCCGTACGCCTGGCCGCTTGGCGATCCCGACGCTCGATCCGTTCACGCTGTTGTCGGTGATGGCCGGCGCAACCACCCATATCGGCCTCGTCGCGACCGTCTCGACCACGTTCAACGAGCCTGCCGAGGTCGCTGCGAAATTCGCCGCGCTTGACCACTTGAGCGGCGGTCGGGCGGGCTGGAACATCGTCACCACCGCGCACGTCAACGCGGCGCTCAACTTCGGCGAGACCGAGCTCCTGGACAAGACGCTGCGTTACGAACGGGCGCAGGCGTTCCTCGATGCGACCGACGTGTTCTGGCGCAGCGCGTGCGACGGCAAATCGGAAGCGCTCAAGAACGCGTGGTTCGATTTCGCCGGCAAGCTCGCAATGCCTTGCCCGCCACAGGGCCGGCCGCTGATCGTCCAGGCCGGGCAGTCGCCCGACGGTCGCGCGTTCGCGGCGGGCAGCGCTGAGGCAATCTTCTGCGCCGCGCCGACGATCGAGGCCGGCCGCGACTACCGCAACGACATGCGCGCGCGCATCACGGCGGCCGGACGCGACCCCGATCTCGTCAAGATCATGCCCGGTCTCGCCTTCATCCTGGGCAGCACCGACGAGGAAGCGCGAACGACGCAGGCGCGGATGCACGAATTCGCCGACGACGCGCTGTGCATCGAATATCTGAGTGAATCGATCGGCTACGACTTGACGGTTCACAACCCCGACGCGCCGATTCCGATCGAGGAGATCGTTGCTACCTGTGAATTCCCTCCAGCGGATATTCGCAAGATGATGGCACCCGCAGTCGAGAGCGGCCGCAGCCTCAAGGATTTCTGCCGCGATTATGCCGGCAAGCCACGCGGTCACGGCATCTTCGTCGGCACGCCCGAGCAGTTCGCCGATCATATGGAGACGTGGATCGATGCCGAAGCTTGCGACGGCTTCACGCTACAGCCCGCGTTCATGCCGCTCGAACTCGACGTGTTCTGTGCCGAAGTCGTGCCGATCCTCCAGCAGCGCGGGCTGCTGCGGCAGGCCTATCAGGGATCGCAGTTGCGCAACCATCTTGGCATGGCTGCATGATCGCCTCGAACGCGAATGCCGCGGGCCGGATCGACCGCGCTTTCGTCTCGATCGACGAGGGCCAGGTCCATCTGCGGCAGATCGTCGCCGCAGATCCCGTGCACGTGCCCCTGTTCCTGTTCCACGCGTCACCCTCGTCGTCGCGCTGGATGGAGCCGATGATGCGCGCGCTCGCAGGCCGAGGCCGGACGGTGATAGCTCCAGACACCCTGGGTAACGGCGATTCTCCGGCCCCCGCGCTCGCCGAGCCCGACATCGCCTATTTCGCCGACAGTGTCGTCCGCCTGGCGGATGCGCTGGGGATCGATCGGTTCGACGTCTACGGCACGCATACCGGCGCGCGGATCGCGTGTGAGCTGGCAGCCGCCTATCCGACCCGCGTCGCGCATGCCGTGCTCGACGGCATCACCGATTACGGCGATGCGATGCGCGATAAGATCCTCGCGCACTATGCACCGAAGATCGTTCCCGACGAATATGGCGCGCACCTGATCTGGGCGTTCAACTTCGTCCGTGACCAGGCGCTGTTCTTCCCGCATTTCGAGAAGATTCCGGCCAATCGCCTCAACGGTCCGATGCCTTCGCCGCAGATCCTGCACGATGCCGCGCTCGACGTGTTGAAGGCGTTCGACACCTACCCGCTCCCCTATCTGGCGGCGTTCCGGTATCGCGCGCTCGATCGGATGCCGCTAATCGCGGCGCCGGTGCTGCTGCTCAAGGCCGACAGCGAACTCGCCATTCTCAACGCCTCGGTCGCTGCAGCGGCCGCCGCCATTCCCCGCGCTACGATCGCCGCAGTCGCTTCCGATCCCGCAGCAAAGGCTGCCGCGATCGGCGCCTTCCTCGATACGTCGGCATGACCGGCGCAGGATATCAGACCATGACGACGGCCACCTACGCAGCTGCCCCGACGCCCGTGTCGGACGTCCGCCTGTCGACGCGCACCTGTCTGGGTTTCGGGGTCGGCACCGTCGGCGTCTCCGTCATGCTCAACGCGGTCACCGCCTATTTCCCCGCGCTGATGACGACGGTGCTCGGCAAGTCGCCCGAGATCGCCGGATACCTGCTGATGGTGTCCAAGCTGTACGACGTGTTCGCCGATATCCTGGTCGGCACGATGAGCGACCGGACGCGGAGTCGCTGGGGCAGGCGGCGCCCGTTCCTGTTGTTCGGCGCGGTCGTGTCCGCCGGCTCGTTCCTCATGATCTTTGCGCCGCCCGTCATGAGCGACAACATGGTCACATTGTATATGCTGGTGGCGCTGGTGCTGTATTCGACCGGCTATTCACTGTTCAACGTGCCGTACATGGCGATGCCGTCCGAGATGACGGAGTCGAAATACGAACGCTCGCGGCTGTTGTCGTTCCGCACCGTTTTCGTCTCGATCGGCCAGCTGATCGCGATCGCGGGGACTGCCGGGATCATCAGCTGGGGCGGTGGTGGCGCGCGCGGTTACATGGTGATGGGCTTCGTCATGGCGCTTGTCATCGTGTCGGCGATGACCGCGTCGTTCTTCGGCACCGCCGACGCGCCCGAACTCGAACCCAGGCCGCACGCGCCGCACATGGACGGCAGCCAGCTCCGGCTGATCCTGCGCAACCGGCCGTTCATGCTGCTGGTGGGAGCGAAGATCTTCCAGTTCCTGTCGTTCGCCAGTGCCGCGACGACCAGCCTGTTGTTCATGCTCAACGTGCTGAAGGTGGGTTACGCGGGCCAGATCAAGTTCGCGATCGCCAGCAACATCACGGTCGCGCTGTCGATGCCGCTCTGGCTGTGGCTCGAACGGCGCATGGGCAAGCGCAACGCCTATCTGATCGGTGTCGCGTGCATGTGCGCGGTGTCGCTCAGCTGGCTGACCGCGGACGCGTCGATCACCGATGCGGGGCTGGTCGCGCGCGCGATCGTCGCCGGGTTCGGCTCGGGCGGGATGATCCTGCTGTCGATCTCGATGCTCGGCGACACGCTCGCTTATGATCGCGACATGACCGGGCGGCACCGCGAGGGGCTGTTGTCGAGCGTGATCGCGGTGATCGAGAAGACGTCGTTCGCGTTCGGCGTCGGGCTGGTCGGCGTATATCTCGGCTACGCCCATTACATGCCCACGAAGAATGGCGCGCTGATCACGCAACCTGCATCTGCGATCACATCGCTCTACGTCGCCTTCGCGGTGCTGCCGGTGGTCCTCTACGCGTGCAACGCGGTGTTCATGACACTGTACCCGCTGGGCGCACGCAGCGAACCCGTTGCTCGACCAGCGAATTGATCTGGATCAGGAAGACGCATAGGGCGGCAAGCGACTCCAGCGCGTCCCGTCGAGAGGCCGGACGTCCAGGCAAACATGCCCGCGACGGTTCAGCCCGTACCCCTGCATCGCAGCCAAGGACGTCCGCATGAAGATCTCGATTCGATCGGTATTGGGCCTGGGCGGCGCGGTCGTCGCGCTGATCGCCGACGTATCGCCCCCGATACCCGCCCGCGTTTCCGTCGAACGGTTGCGCACGGAGCTTGGCCGACCGGGTGATCGCTACATCGACGTGGCGGGCGTGCATGTCCGGTACCGGGACGAAGGTCGCGGGCCGGTGCTGCTCCTGTTGCATGGCTCGCGCAGCACGCTCGACGCATGGGATGGGGTCGCTGCCGAACTCAAGGCGCATTACCGCGTCGTGCGGTTCGACCAGCCGCCGACCGGGCTGTCGGGGCCGGTCTCCGACGCGGTGGTCAGCCGCATCGGCGCGCCGGAGGCGTTCACTGCCGCGTTCCTCGATGCTTTGAAGATTTCCAAGGTAACGCCGGTCGGGGTGTCGAGCGGCGGCACGCTCGGCTATTACTTCGCGGCCACATATCCCGACCGCGTCGACGCGCTGATATTGTCGAATACGCCGTCGGATTCGGTGACGAACCTGAAACTCCCTTCGACGCCAGCGCTGGACGCGGCGCTCGCCGCCACCAAGACAACGGGAATCGAGGGACGCGATTTCTGGCAGGCGTACCTCTCGTTCCTGTACGGCGACCAGAGCCGGCTGAGCCCCGCCACGGTCGACTATTATTATCGCAGCAACCTGCGCACCGCCGAGCCCAACAAGTTCAAGCTGCAC
>JAYVRZ010000421.1:0-10532 GCA_043775965.1 Sphingomonas sp. | reverse complement strand
GGAGCGAAATGGCGGGGCGCAGGGCGCTGCGGATGTCGGAAAACATGGGGTTGTCCTCTCAGGCCAGGCCGAGGTGGGTGACGATCAGATCGACGAGCTTGATCCCGACGAACGGCGCGATCAGGCCACCCAGCCCGTATACCGCCAGGTTGCGCGCGAGCAGCGGGCCCGCCGCCATCGGCTTGTACGCCACCCCCTTCAGCGCAAGCGGCACCAGCATCGGGATGATGATCGCGTTGAAGATGATCGCCGACAGGATCGCGCTTTCGGGCGAGCCGAGCCGCATCACATTGAGCACGCCCAACCCCGGATAGAGCGCCACGAACATCGCCGGGATGATCGCGAAATACTTCGCGACATCGTTCGCCACCGAGAAGGTCGTCAGCGCACCGCGGGTCATCAGGAGTTGCTTGCCGAGGCCGACGATCTCGATCAGCTTGGTGGGGTCGCTGTCGAGGTCGACCATGTTGCCCGCCTCGCGCGCGGCCTGCGTGCCGGTGTTCATCGCCACGCCGACATCGGCCTGCGCCAGAGCCGGCGCGTCGTTGGTGCCGTCGCCGCACATCGCGACCAGCCGACCGCCCTGCTGTTCCTTGCGGATCAGGTCGAGCTTGTCCTCGGGCGTCGCCTGCGCGAGAAAGTCGTCGACGCCCGCCTCGGCGGCGATCGCGGCGGCGGTCAGCGGGTTGTCGCCGGTGATCATCACCGTGCGGATGCCCATCGTGCGGAGCTCGCCGAACCGCTCGCGGATGCCCGCCTTGACGACGTCCTTGAGGAAGATCGCGCCGAGCAGCCGGCCATCGCGAGCGACCGCCAGCGGGGTGCCGCCGGCGCGGGCGATCTCGTCGGTGATCCGGCGCAGTTCGGTGGCGGCCGCGGTCGTCCCTGCCCCCGGATTGGCCTTCAGGATCGAGTCCACGGCGCCCTTCTGGATCAGCGAGCCGCCGACGATCACGCCCGAGATTCGCGTCTGCGCGGTGAACGCAATGACCTCCGCATCGCCCGGCAGTTCGTTGGTCGTCACGCCGAACTTTTCGCGCGCGAGAACGACGATCGAGCGGCCCTCGGGCGTTTCGTCGGCGAGGCTGGCGAGCAATGCCGCCTCGGCCAGCTCCTCGTCACGGGTGCCGCCGACCGAGCGGAATTCGCTCGCCTGGCGATCGCCGATCGTGATGGTGCCGGTCTTGTCGAGCAGCAGGACGTCGATATCGCCCGCCGCCTCGACCGCGCGGCCCGACTTCGCCAGCACGTTGAAGCGCACCAGACGGTCCATGCCCGCGATACCGATCGCCGACAGCAGCGCCGCGATCGTCGTCGGGATCAGCGTGATCAGCAGCGCGGCGAGAATCGCGACCGGCACGCGGCCGCCCGCATAGCTCGCGAAACCGGGGATCGTGCCGACCGCGATCAGGAAGATGATCGTCAGCCCGACGAGCAGCAGCGTGAGCGCGATCTCGTTCGGCGTCTTCTGCCGCTCGGCGCCCTCGACCAGCGCGATCATCCGGTCGAGAAAGCCTTCGCCGGGATTGGCGGTGACCTTGACGCGGATTTCGTCGGAGATGACGCGCGTGCCTGCGGTGACGGCGGAGCGATCGCCGCCCGCCTCGCGGATCACGGGTGCGCTCTCGCCGGTGATCGCGGCTTCGTTGACCGAGGCGACACCCCAGACGACTTCGCCATCGGCCGGGATGAGGTCGCCCATCGTCACCAGGACGATGTCGCCCGCGCGGAGCATGCTGGCGGGGACGGACTCGACCTGGTCGCCCTGCATGCGGCGCGCGGTCAGCTCCGCCTTGGTTGCGCGGAGCGACGCGGCCTGCGCCTTGCCGCGGCCTTCGGCGAGTGCTTCGGCGAAGGTGCCGAACAGCACGGTCAGCCACAGCCAGATGACCAGCTGTATCTTGAAGCCGACCGACAGCCCGTCGCCGCCGACGTTGACGAGGATCGTCAACAGCGTGGCGACGACGGCGGTGACGAACATCACCGGATTGCGGATCAACTGCCTCGGGTCGAGTTTCCGGAAAGCGTCGCCGATCGCCGGGATGATCAAGTCGGCCGTGAACAGCGACTTGGTAGGGGTGCGTGCCATTTTGGCTTGTCCCGTCAGAAGGTTTTGCCGCTGATCATCGCGAGATGATCGGCGATGGGACCGAGCGCGAGGCTCGGCAGGAAGGTCAGGCCGCCGACGATCACGATGATCCCGACCAGCAGGCCGACCCACAGCGCGCCCGTCGTCGGGAACGAGCCTGCGCTTTCGGGCGTGTATTTCTTGGCGGCGAGCGACCCGGCGATGGCGAGCATCGGCACGATGATGAAGAAGCGGCCAAGCCACATCGCGACGCCGAGCAACCCGTCATAATAGGGCGTCGCGGCAGTCAGCCCGGCGAACGCCGAACCGTTGTTCCCGACGCCGCTGGTGAAGGCGTAGAGGATCTCCGTGAACCCGTGCGGCCCCTTGTTGAGCGGGCCGGCGAGCCCGGCGGGCAGCACCGCACTGATCGCGGTAAAGCCGAGGATGACCAGCGGCAGGATCGCGATCGCGAGCACCGCCAGCTTCACTTCGCGACTCTCGATCTTCTTGCCGACATATTCGGGCGTGCGGCCGACCATGAGGCCTGCGACGAACACCGCGAGGATAGCGAACAGCAGGAAGCCGTAGATGCCCGCGCCGACGCCGCCGATGACGACTTCGCCGAGCTGCATGTTGATCAGCGGGACCATGCCGCCGAGCGCCGTGAAGCTGTCGTGCATCGCGTTGACCGCGCCGCACGACGCCGCCGTCGTGACGACCGAGAACAGCGCGGACGCGGCGATCCCGAAGCGGACCTCCTTGCCCTCCATGTTGCCGCCTGCGACGCCGATATGGTGGAGGATCGGGTTGCCCGCGGCTTCTTGGGCATAGGTGATCGTGACGCCGGCGAGGAACAGCACGAGCATCGCCGAGAGGATCGCCCAGCCCTGGCGCGTGTTGCCGACCGCCTTGCCGAACGTCCAGGTCAGGCCGAACCCGATGACGAAGATCGACAGCATCTGGATGAGGTTGGTGAGCGCGGTCGGGTTTTCGAACGGATGCGCCGAGTTGGCGTTGAAGAAGCCGCCACCATTGGTGCCGAGCATCTTGATCGCTTCCTGGCTGGCGACCGGGCCGAGCAGCAACGACTGTTTCGCGCCCTCCAGCGTCTGGATGTCGACGACGCCCGCGAGCGTCTGCGGCACGCCGCTGGCGATCAGGAACAGCGCGTAGACGATCGAGATCGGCAGCAGCAGGTATAGCGTGACGCGCGTCGCATCCGCCCAGAAATTGCCGATCGTGGCGCTCGACCGCCGTGCGAACCCGCGGAACAGCGCGAACGCCAGCGCGATACCGGTGGCGGCGGACAGGAAGTTGTGGATCGTCAGGCCGAACATCTGGCTGAAGTTCGACATGGTGGATTCGCCACCATAGCTCTGCCAGTTGGTGTTCGTCGTGAAGCTGACCGCGGTGTTGAACGCCAGATGCGGGGCGAGGCCTGCGAGCCCCTGCGGGTTACCTGGCAACACGCCCTGAAGACGCAGCACCGCATAGGTCAGCGCCATCAACATCGCGTTGAAGAGCAGCATGTGCAGCGCATAGCGACGCCAGCCCTGCTCCGCCTTCGGATCGATTCCGGCGAGCTTGTAAAAACCGCTCTCGACCGGGCCGAGCACCGCGTGGATCGGCGTGCGGCGGCCTTCGTACAGCGCGAACAGCCACAGGCCGACGGGTTTGGTCAACGCCAGCAATATGCCGACGAAGCCGAGGATCAGGATCCATCCCTGGAATGTCATTGCGACGCGCTCCTAAAAGCGTTCGGGACGGATCAGCACCGCCACGAGGTAAAACAGCAGCCCGAGCGCGACGATCGCGGCGAGCCAGAGGTCGAGGGTCATGATGATTTCCTCACGGGGCTCAGGCGTTGTCGCACAGGCGGACATAGGCGAGCGTCGCCGCCACCAGCCCGATCATGATCGCGATCCAGAGTAGGTCCTGCATCGGTCGTTCCTCTTCAGAAGGCGGCGGTAAGGGAGGCGACGATCGTGCCGTCGGCGATCGAGCCGGTACCGTCCTGGCCGCGCGAGAAGCTCGGCTGGAGATACGCGGCGCTGCGACGCGTGATGTCGGTGTCGACATAGCTGACGTTGAGCGTCAGGGTCTTGTAGGTGGCGTCCGCGCCCAGCGACCAATCCCAGTAATCGCCGGTCGGCGCCGCGCTGGTCGCGTTCGGACCGAGGCCGTCATTGCCCCAGCTATGGCCGATATGCGCCTTGGCCGTCAGCGGCGTGCCAGCGATCGCGAATGCGCCGTCGCCGGTGAGGTACAGGTTGTCCTCCTTGTCGCCGGGATTGGTGTAGACGCCAGCCGCCGCATCGGCGCCGGTGCGATACCACTTCCCGAGCGCCTGCTGCTTCGGCGCGTAGAACGCGCTCGCGGTCAGCGTCGCCGGGCCGGTCGTGCCGCTGAGCTTCACATAGGGCTCGGCGTAATCGGTCTTCGAGGCGCCGCCCGGATACATGTACCAGGTCAGCCCGACGTCGAGCGTCGCGTTGTCGGCAAGCTTGTGCTTGTAGCCGCCGATCAGGTCGAGCTCCATGTTCGAGCCGCCGAACGTGCCCCAGCCCGACAGGTTCGAGCCCCAGGCGCCGACATATACGCCGCTCTGGTGCGCGATCGTCAGCCCGCCCTGGATCGCGCCGTCCTTGTCCGACTGCGACACGCCGCGCAGGCGGTAATCGGTCGCGAGCGTCACCGAACCGCTGACGGTCACGGGAGAAGGCGGCGCGCTGTCTTGCGCGAAGGCGGGTGCTGCGGTCGCGACAAGAACCCCAAGCGCCGCAACAAAACGAAGGTCGTACATATGTGTCCCCAAAGGCGCGCGATCGCCGCCGGCCGTCGGTGGCTGGCGAGTCGCGAGGACACCCAATTAGGCGCTGGCCGCGTAGCAATTCGAGATCGGTTTCCGCCCGAGTGCGTATGTTTCGCATAGTATTTCGCGGCGCCGGCCGCGGGCGGTCACGAAGCGTATGCGGCCGATTGGGTCATCATCCGGGGTCTCGCACCGCAACGCGCCAGCTGCCCGAGCGAGTTGCCGACTGGGAACGACGGCGCGCAATGCTTCCCCTGGGCGCGCCGACACGGTACAGGCAGAGTTGGCTGGCGGAATGACAACAGGTCATTCGCTCCTGGCATTACGGTCGCAGCGTCGATCGAGCCGCCCGCGCTCGGGCACAGCCTTCTTCGGGAGATGAAACCACCGGCAAACCGGGCCCTTGGCGTCCTCATCGGGCGCCACGACCTGCGCGCCAAGATCGTCCGGTTCGCCCGGATCAATTCTACGAGGTAGTACAGCATGACCGCGAAAACCCAGATCGTGATCGTCGGCGGCGGCGCAGCGGGCCTCGAACTCGCGACCCGGCTCGGCGCGCGTTACGGGCGCAAGCGGCACGACATCATCGTCGTCGACCGCAACCGCACGCACATCTGGAAGCCGCTGCTGCACGAAGTCGCGACCGGCTCGCTAGACGCCAACATGGACGAGGTCGGCTATCGCAGCCATTGCCACCGCTGGGGCTATCGCTTCTTCTACGGCGCGCTCGCCGCGATCGACCGGACCGCGCGCCAGGTCCATCTCGCGCCGGTGCTCGACGAGGACGGCCGCGAGGTGATCGCCGCGCACAGCATCCGCTACGATTACCTGGTGCTCGCCTTCGGCTCCGTCACCAACGACTTCGGCACGCCGGGCGTGGCCGAGAACTGCACCTTCCTCGACAGCCGCGCGCAGGCGGACCGGTTCCGCGATCGCCTGCTCGACCAGTGCCTGCGCGTATCGCGCACCATGACGACCGATCCCGGCAGCGACGCGCGCGTCCGCGTCGCGATCGTCGGCGGCGGCGCGACCGGCGTCGAGCTGTCCGCCGAGCTGTTCAACGCCGCCGCCGCGCTCGGCTATTACGGGCTCGAAGTGTTCGACGGCGGTCGCCTCGACGTGACGCTGATCGAGGCAGGTCCGCGCATCCTGCCTGCGCTGCCCGAGCGACTGGCCGCAGCAGCACAGCGCGAGCTCGAGGCGCTCGGCGTGACGGTCCTCACCGATACGCCCGTCACCGCGTCCGACCGCAACGGCATGACGACCGGCAGCGGTCAGCGGATCGAGGCGGACCTCCAGGTCTGGGCAGCGGGCGTCAAAGCGGCCGCGATCCCCGGCGGCCTCGACGGCCTGAAACTGACACGCGGTGGCCAGATCGTGGTGACGCCGACGCTGCAGACCGCGATCGACGACCGCGTTTTCGCGATGGGAGATTGCGCGTCGTGCCTGTTGCCGGGCCGCGACCGCCCCGTGCCGCCGCGCGCGCAGGCTGCGCACCAGATGGCCGCGTCGGTGTTCGACAACCTGAACCGGCTGATGGCGGGCAAGGCCACGCGGCCGTTCGTCTACAAGGATCACGGGTCGCTGGTGTCGCTCAGCCGTTTCTCGACCGTCGGCACGCTGATGGGTAACCTCGTCGGCGGCAAGCTCGCGATCGAAGGGCGGCTCGCGCGGTTCGTGTACCTGTCGCTCTACCGGATGCATCTGATCGCCATCCACGGCTGGTTGAAGGGCACCGCGCTGATCGTGGTCGGCCACGTCAACCGCATCGTCCGCCCACGCCTGAAGCTACATTGACACGGCCGCACTGAAACGAGCGAGCCCCGGACCATGCACAATGGTCCGGGGCTCGTAGCACTCCGAATTCTCTACCACCCCGGCGAAGGCCGGAGCCCAATTGGGGTACAGATGTAACGAAGGACGCGCTCAGGTTACGACGCTTCCCAAATTGGGCCCCGGCCGTCGCCGGGGTGGTGCTTCAGTACCGCGCGCGCCGATTACTGATTGTTCTGCCGATGCAGGAAGCGCGGGATATCGAGCGGATCCTGCGGAGCAGCCTCGCCGTCTTCCTTCGCCGCGCCGCGTGCCGCGTTGGACATGCGCTCGAACAACGTACCGCCCAGCTTCACCCGGGGCGCAGCCGGAACCGCTTCCGGTGCAGCCTCGGCGCCCGGCGCGAGCCAGCGACGACGCGCGCCACCTTCGTCGGCAGCCGGAGTCGGCACCGGAGCGGCAGTCGCGATCGGCGAACGCGCGGGCGCTGCGGCAACGGCCGGTCGTGCGATCGGGCCACGACCATAGGCCTCGTCGCCATAAGCGCGCGGCGCCTGCGGCACGGCGGCGGGCGCGACCGGTGCGGGCTGCGAGACAGGCGGTACCATCGTCTCTGCGCCAAGCACCAGTTCCTCGTCGGACGACGACGGCGCATCGACTTCCGACGATGCGGTCAGGTCAAGCGGCTCCTCGGCGGCGGGCGCGACAGGCGCGGACGACGCAGCGGGCTCGCTCGGACGGAACGACGTGGTCTCGTCGGTCTTGCGCGCGCCGAAGCTGAACGAGCGCGTCGGCTCGGGCGGTGCTTCCGCCGGGCGCGCATCGGCGTCAATCCCGGTCGCGACGACCGAGACGCGGATCTTGCCTTCGAGCTCCTGGTTGAACGCCGAGCCCCAGATGATGTTCGCATCGGGATCGACCAGATCGCGAATGTGGTTCGCGGCTTCGTCGACTTCGAGCAGGCGCATGTCGTCACCACCGGTGATCGAGATGATGACGCCCTTGGCGCCGCGCATGCTGACGCCCTCGAGCAGCGGATTCGAGATCGCCTTCTGTGCGGCTTCGAGCGCGCGGTTGTCGCCGCTCGCTTCGCCGGTGCCCATCATCGCCTTGCCCATCTCCTGCATCACCGAGCGGACGTCGGCGAAATCGAGGTTGATGAGGCCCGGCATCACCATCAGGTCGGTGATGCTGCGGACGCCCTGCTGGAGCACCTCGTCCGCCATCGTGAACGCTTCCTTGAAGGTCGTGTTCGCGTTGGCGATGAGAAACAGATTCTGGTTCGGGATGACGATCAGCGTATCGACGTACTTCTGCAGTTCCTCGATGCCGCCCTCGGCCGACTTGGCGCGACGGTTGCCCTCGAACGCGAACGGCTTGGTCACCACGCCCACGGTCAGGATGCCCATGTCGCGCGCCGCCTTGGCGATGACCGGCGCGGCGCCCGTGCCCGTGCCGCCGCCCATACCGGCGGTGATGAAGCACATGTGCGCGCCTTCGAGCATCTTGGCGAGCTGATCGATCGTCTCTTCGGCGGCCGCGCGGCCGATCTCGGGACGCGAACCGGCGCCCAACCCTTGCGTGATCTTGGTGCCGAGCTGGATTCGCTGCGGTGCGGTCGACTGCTTCAACGCCTGCGCGTCGGTGTTTGCCACGAGGAAGTCGACGCCCTGGACGTCGGCCCGCATCATGTTGGCGATTGCGTTGCCGCCGGCACCACCGACGCCGATCACGGCGATGCGGGGGGCCAGATCGTCCACGTCGGGACTAAGGAATTCGATGCTCATCGCCGTTCTCCGCACAACCCGGTAGATACGCTATGACCGGGCCCCTGATTAACCTGTGTGCACCAACGTTACGGCCGGTTCCAGCCGAAATAACGCCAGCGCACTCGAAACTCTTAATAATTCGCGCGCGCCGCCTGGATCAACTTGCGCATCATGCCCATACCCTTGGGTCGATGCACCGTCGTCCGCTGCGGCGCGAGCCCGCGAAGGTCTACCGGATTGGTCGCCGCATAGAAGGCCAACCCCGCTAGCGTCGCGAACGCGGGTCCGCCATGCGCCTCTGGCAGGGCGGTCAACCCGCGCGGTCGGCCGATCCGCACCGACCGCCCGAGCGCCTGCTGCGCGTAATCGGCGATGCCCTTCAGCTCAGCCCCGCCGCCGGTCAGCACGACCTGACGACCGACCGGCCCCTCGAACTTCAGCTTGGCGAGCGCGTTGCGCACTTCGCCCATCTGATGCTCGAGCCGCTGGCGGATCACGCCGATCAGTTGCGCCTTGGTGATCTGCGCGCCCTCTCCTGCGCCGTCCTCGGCCGAGATCGGCATGACCGGGATCATGTCGTGATTGTCGCGGGGGCTGGCGTTGGCGGAGCCGTGGAAGCACTTCATCCGCTCGGCATTCTGCCGCCGCGTCCCGAACGCGCTGGCGATGTCGTCGGTAATATCCGCCGCGCCCATCGGGATCGAGGTCAGCCCGACCAGCATCCCGCCCGCGAACAGCGACACGTTGGTAATCCCCGCCCCCATCTCGACCAGCGCGACGCCCAACTCGCGCTCCTCTTCGCTGAGGCAGGCAAGCCCGGTCGCGACCGGCGAGGCGATGATCGACTTTACCTCGAGATGCGCGGATCGCACGCACAGATCGAGGTTCCGCACCGGTGATCCGTCCGCGGCGACGACATGGATATGCACGCCAAGCCGATCCGCGTGCAGCCCGAGCGGCGTCTTCACCCCCGTGAGACCGTCGAGCGTATACAGCGCGGGCTGCGCGTGCAGTACCATCCGGCCCTGCGGATCGATCGAATTGCGCCCGGCGGCGAGCAACGCATCGATATCCTGCTGCTCGACCCGGTGGCCGCCCAGCTCGAACTCGACTTCGGCGACATCGGACACGAGCCCGCCGGCCGAGAAGCCGACCCAGACATTCTCGATGTTGATGCCGGCGATCCGCTCGGCCTGCTCGACCGCCTCGCGCACCGCCGCTTCGGTCGTCGCCATGTCGGCGATATAGCCGCGCTTGACGCCGCGGCTCTCGCGCTGGCCGGTGCCGAGCACGATCAGCTCGCCGCCGTCCCCCTTCTGCGCGATCATCGCCGAAACCTTCGACGACCCGATATCGAGCGCCGTGATCAGCCCTTCCGGTGCCACCTTCGCCATGTCATCCCTCCCCGCCTGTTGCCGTAGCGCCCGTTGTATTCGCGCCCGTCGGTTGAGACGGGGTAGTGGTCGTATCGCTCGAAACCGGCGCCGGCACGTCAACGCTGTGCGCCAGGCTCGCGCCCGGCTTGCGCGCGACCAGCTTGGTCGGGTCGCGCATGTCGAACCGGATCCAGCCGCGCCCCAGCAACGGCTTCGATCCATCCAGCTCGGCGAACTTCACCAGCGCCCTCGGCGCCCCGTCCTCGGGTAGCGCCAGCGTCTCGCCGCTCTCGAACGTCAAGTCCCAGCGGCGGTTGCCGACCCAGGTCGCCGCCTTGACGCGCGGACGCAGCGCCGGTGCCGAGGCGAGCAGCGTCTGGTATGACGCCTCCTGCCGATCCGCGCCCGGCCCGATCACCAGCGGCAGGTTCGGGATCGCGTCGGGCTGGACCGGTTCCAGCAGCACGCCCGACGCGTCGATCAGCGTGAGCTGGCCATTGTCCTGCCATACCGCCGCGGGCGTCCGCTCGACGATATCGACCAGCAACGTATTGGGCAGCCGCCGCGACACATGCGCGTCCGCGATCCAGCCATAGCGCAGCAGTTTCTGCCGCACCGCCTCCAGGTCGACCGACAGCATCGACGTCTGGTTCTGCTTGTCCTCCAGCGCGACCGCGTAGACCGACATCCGGTCCATCCGCTTCAGCCCCGTGACCTCGATCTGCTCGACC
>JAYVRZ010000420.1:0-2115 GCA_043775965.1 Sphingomonas sp. | reverse complement strand
CTCCTTGAGCCGAGCGGTCAGCCGCCCTACGACCGCCTCATACCCGAACGCGCCCAGCACCAGATGCCGCGGCGGGTTCGCATCCTCGGTCAGCGCGATCATCGCCTCGCCGGCCCGCACCGGATCGCCCGCCTGCGCGCCACTGATCTCGCGCGTGCCGTCGAGCCGCTTGCCCGCCGTCTCCGCATAGTCGGCGATCGCCACCGGTGTCTGCTTGAGCGACCGCCCGGCCCAGTCGGTGCGGAACGGCCCCGGCTCGACGCACGTCACGGCGATTTCAAGCGGCGCAACCTCGGCGAGCAGCGAGTCCGAGAACCCCTCCACCGCATGCTTCGACGCGGCATAATAGCCCGAGCCCGGAAACCCGACCAACCCGGCAACCGAGGTGATGTTGATGACATGCCCACTCTTCTGCGCCCGCATCACCGGCAAAACGGCCCGCGTAAGCGCGAACAGCCCGAACACGTTCGCGTCGAACTGCGCGCGGATTTCGGCATCCTCGCCTTCCTCGATCGACGCCTGATAGCCATAGCCCGCATTGTTCACGAGCACGTCGATCCGCCCGAACTTGACCTTGGCCTGCGCCACCGCATCGTCGATCTGCGCCTGGTCGGTCACATCGAGCGCCAAGGCGAGCGCACGATCCTCGGCACCCTCCGCCAGATCGGCGACCCGCGCCGCATCGCGCGCGGTGACGACCGCACGCCAGCCGCGCGCGAGCACCAGCTTGGCGAGTTCGCGCCCGAACCCGGTCGAGCAGCCGGAGATGAACCAGACAGGGGTGTCGGTGGCCATGAGACGTCTTTCTATAAGGTGATACCCGGAAGAACGGCCGGCCGCGCCAATGGCTCCTCGGTTTGACCGCAAGCCGCGGGATGCACGCTCGCCACGAGCGGCTATACCTGCGTCATGACCACGGCCCCCGCCCCCGACGACGACACCGCCTGGACCGCATTCGACACCCGCGACCGCGCGTGGGACGGCCGGTTCGTCGTCGGCGTGAAGACCACCGGCATCTACTGCAAGCCAAGCTGTCCCGCGCGCCACCCCAAGCGCGAGAACGTCACCTTCCACCCCAACCCCACCAGCGCCCGCACCGCCGGCTTCCGCGCCTGCCTGCGCTGCACGCCGGATGAAGTCGGCCGCGATCGGACCGCCGTTGCCGCCGCCGTCGCGCTGCTCGAAGCCGCCGAAGACCGCCTCTCGCTCGACGCGGTCTCGGCAAAGGTCGGCTACGCGCCGCACCATTTCCACCGCCTGTTCAAGCGCGCCACCGGCGTCACCCCCGCCGCCTACGCGCGCGCCTTGCGCACCGGCCGCGCAGCAAACGCCTTATCGGAGGACTCGACCGTGACCGAAGCGATCTACGACGCCGGCTATTCCGCCCCGAGCCGCTTCTACGAGGCGGACGCGAAACGCCTCGGCATGGCCCCCAGCGCCTGGGCCCGCGGTGGCGAAGGCGTAACGATCCGCTGGACCGTCGCCGACACGAGCCTCGGCGCGCTGTTAGTCGCCGCGACCGACAAGGGCCTGTGCCGCGTATCGTTCGACGAGGGCGCCGACGAACTCCACCGCCGCTTCCCCAACGCCAAGATCGAACCGGGCGACGCCGCCCTCGCCGACCTCGCCGCACAGGTCGTCGCCGCCGTCGAAGCGCCCGACCGCGACCACGACCTGCCACTCGACGTCCGGGGCACCGCGTTCCAGGAAGCGATCTGGCAGGCGCTGCGGACAATTCCGATCGGCGAAACCCGCACCTACAGCGAACTCGCCGCCCTGGCCGGCCGCCCCGCCGCAGTCCGCGCCGCCGGCACCGCCTGCGGCCAGAACCCGGTCTCGATCGTCATCCCCTGCCACCGTGCGCAGCGGATCGGCGGCGCACTCGGCGGCTATGCTTATGGCCTGGACCGCAAGCGCGCGCTGCTAGCAACCGAAGCTCCCAAAGCCGATCAGCGCGCCGATCTGCAGGAATAGACGAGCTTCTCGTTCGGCAGCGGTGGCAACGTCGCGCGGATCGCCGCCTGTTGGCCCGCGAGCTTGGCCAGCGCGGTATCGTCCATCCCGCACACGTTGGGCACCACGCCCCGCGCGGTCCGCGCCGCCGCCATCCCCGCT
>JAYVRZ010000419.1:0-9466 GCA_043775965.1 Sphingomonas sp. | reverse complement strand
CTGGGTCCCGGCGTTCGCCGGGATGACGGATGGGGGGTTGGGCGGAACAAAGGTTGAGGATTGAGGATCAACGATCGGGATCGAGCTTAAGCTCGTGCTGCCGAATCACGCGTTCCTTCCAGCGCCCCCGCCCCAAACGCAGAAAGGGCGCCGGTGGTAACCCACCGACGCCCTCCCAAACTCACCTCAGTCGCGGATTACGCGGCCTGGGGGAGTGCCGCCTTCACCTGGGCGACGATCGCGCTGAAGGCTGCGCCCTCGTGCATGGCGATGTCGGCCAGGACCTTGCGGTCGAGCTGGATGCCCGCGAGCTTCACGCCGTGCATGAACTGCGAGTACGTCAGACCCTCGGCGCGGACGCCGGCGTTGATGCGCTGGATCCAGAGGCCACGGAAGGTGCGCTTCTTAACCTTGCGGTCGCGGTAAGCGTACTGGCCGGCCTTTTCGACGGCCTGACGGGCGATGCGGATGGTGTTCTTGCGACGGCCATAATAGCCCTTCGCCTGAACCAAAATACGCTTGTGCTTGGCGCGGGTGGTAACACCCCGTTTTACGCGTGCCATTGTCTAATTCCTTCTCAGCTCAACGCAGGCCGTAAGGCGCCCAGGCCTTAACCGCTGCGGTATCGGCCTTGGACAGCAGCTTGGTGCCGCGGTTCTGACGGATGTACTTGCCGTTGTGATGCGCCAGACGGTGACGCTTGCCGGCGACGCCGTGCTTGAGCAGGCCGGTGGCGGTGAGCTTGAAGCGTTTCTTGACGCCGCTCTTGGTCTTCAGCTTGGGCATTTTTATCCTTTCGGTTACGAAGGGAGACGCTGAAATCGCCGCGGCAGCCCACACTGGCCGGGCGATTCGTCGAACGCGTTTCCTTCGAGGAAGCGGGCGCACTATCCGCATTGGTCGCAAATATCAACCGTCGCGGGACCGCCATTGTGGAACTCGCGCGGTTGCCATGCGATAGGGCCTGCATGGACGCCAGCCCGACGCCGCCGATCGACGCCCCCTCCCCGGCTCCTGCGCCGGAGCCGATTGCCGTCGAAACACGAAAACGGCGCAAGCGGCGGATACTGCGCAATATCCTGCTCGGGATCGTCGCAGTCATCGTCGCGATCTGGCTGGTGCTGTACATCACCAAGGGGCGCTTCCTGAAGCACCCCTTCGAGCGCGTCGTCGGCTCGCTGACGCACCGCACGCTAACCGTACGCGGCGACTTCCAGCTCTATTTCGCGCCCTTCCGCATCAAGCTGTACGCGGAGAACTTCACGCTTTCGAACCCCGACTGGGCGAGCCGGCCCAATCTGTTCCGCGCGGACAAGCTCGACACGCGGATCGCGCCGCTGTCGCTGATCTTCGGCAAGCGGCGGCTGTACTGGCTCGATCTGGTCAACGGCACGGTCGATCTGGAGTGGAACAAGCCGCACAGCGCGAACACCTGGACGTTCTCCGAGAAGAAGGGCGGCAAGCCGCTCGAGTTTCCGCGGATCGACGTCGCGACGGTGACCGGCACGTCGGTGCGCTATCTCGATCCACGGATGCGGATCGTCGCGGACCTGAACATCGCCGACATCCGCTCTGTCGACGCGACGATCGGGCGTGCCGTCGGGCTGACCGGCAGAGGGCGGCTGCGCGAGACGCCGTTCACGGTGACCGCGCAGCTGCTGTCGCCGGATGCGACCGCCAATCGCGGGCAGAACAAGTTGGTCGCGCGGGCGCGGGCGGCGGGCAACGTCATCGACGTCGCGGGGACGCTGCCGAGCATCGCCGATGTCGAGGACGTGCCGCTGGCGGTGACGGCACGCGGCGCCAACCTGTCGACGCTGCTGGGCGTGATCGACGTCGCGATCCCGAACACGCGCAAATACCAGTTGCGCGGGCAGCTGGTGAAGCATGGCGACGAATATCGCTTCACGCATATCAAGGGTGTCGCGGGCCGGACCGATCTCGCGGGCAAGCTGACGATCGTCAACGGCGAGCGCATCCATCTCGATTCGGTGCTGGCCACCAAAAGCCTCGACATCGTGGATGCCGCGCCGTTCATCGGTTACAATCCGGACATCGTCGAATCGAAGGGTGCTGTGGCGGCAGCGGCGGCGACCGGTGCGGCGCCACAACGCCTGCTGCCGAACGCGGCGCTGCCGATCGAGACGATGCGACTGTTCGATGCCGATCTGAAATGGACGATCGGCGTCGTCAAATCGAAGAATATCCCGATCTCCAACGTCGACTTGACGCTGGACCTGGAGCGCGGGCGTCTGGCGCTGTCGCCGCTGACCTTCGCGATGGCGCGCGGCAACGTGGCGTCGGACGTGATCTTCGATACGCGGCCACGCCCGAGTGCGGTGTCGTACGACATCCGGCTGGCCCCCACGCCGCTGGGCCGGCTGCTCAAGGGCTATGGCCTGACCGAGGCGGGCACGACGGGGACGATCAAGGGGCGGATCAAGCTGGAGGGGCGTGGCGATTCGATCCACGATTCGCTGGCGTCGTCGCGCGGCCGGATTGCGTTCGTGCTGCCGTCGGGCGCGCTGTCGGTGCGCAACGTGCAGTTGGCCGAGCTCGACATCGGGACGTTCGCGCAGCGGATGTTCCAGGGGAAGCTCGACGAGCCGGTGCAGATGAACTGCGGGCTGATCGGCTTCACCGTGCGCGGCGGCGTCGCGGCGGCGGATCCGATCCTGATCGACACGAAGAAGAACGTGATCGTCGGACGTGGCGGTTTCAGCTTCCGTAACGAGGCGGTGGATCTGGCGTTTCGTGCGGATTCGAAGAAGTTCAGCCTGTTTGCGGGGCAATCGCCGGTCGGGGTCGGCGGGATGTTCGCGGCGCCGAAGCTCAACGTGATCTCGAAGGACCTGCTCGAGCGGGTCGGCAGCGGGCTCGGGCTGGCACTGGTGGCGACGCCGGTGGCGGGGATCCTGGCGTTCGTCGATGTCGGCGATGCGAAGTCTACCGCGTGCGGGCCGGTGCTGGCTGGAGCTACTGCGGCGGCGCAACGGACGACGAAGGGCCAGCCGCGGGATGACGTGGGGCATGGCACGACCGCCAAGGCCGAGGACGGGAAGACGTCTGCGGCGGAGAAGAAGGGGCAGCGGAAGAAGTTCCTCGGGATTTTCTGAGGGTGGGCTTCGACGTTCCGGCTTTTCGTTAGCCTAGCGCTTCGTTAGCCTAGCCTTCGTCAGCCCCGCACTTCGTCACGCCTGAACTTCGTCATCCCAGCGGAAGCTGGGATCTCGGGCCGCGGGAGCGACACCCAATTTGGAGACCCCAGCTTTCGCTGGGGTGACGGGTTTGGGTTGGAGTGATGGGTTTGGCTCGGAAGCCGGGTTCGGCGGGGGGGCGGGTTTGGCTCGCAATCACAGCTTCAGGACCTTGATCGTGAGGCCGCTCTCGATCGTTAGCTCGCGTTCCCGTTTGGACCGACCGAAGCGCTGACAAAAACACTACCTCCCCAACACCACCAATCCCGTCACCCCGGCGGATGCCGGGGCCCATGGTTGCGGTTTGGGGCGTTGGCGGGCGTTCCGTGTCCGTGGGTCCCGGCGTCCGCCGGGATGACGGGGAGAGGGATGTGGCGGATTGAAGCTAAACGGGAGGTGCGCCTACTGCTCTCTTCCGCTTGGGTACCACGCTACCGCAACCGATAACCCATCGTCATCCCCGCGTAGGCGGGGATCCATATTCTCAGAGGCTGGCATTGCTACGGCGAGGCCAGCCAATATGGGTTCCCGCCTTCGCGGGAATGACGATTCTAGTCGGCGGGTGTCAGCACCTTCCGCTTTTGGCAGCATGGCTGGTCAGTGATCGTGAGCGTCGGCCTGCCGGTGCATCGCCTCCAGCACGTCATCCAGCCGCGCGGGATCGCCGATCGCCAGCACATGCCCGGCACTGTCGGCGGTGAGCGGGTCGCCGTTCCAGTCGCACATCATGCCACCGGCGCCTTCGACCACCGGGACCAGGGCGGCGAAGTCGTAGATCTTGAGGCCCGATTCGCAGACGACGTCGAGATGCCCGCTCGCGAGCAGCCCGTAATTGTAGCAGTCGCCGCCGTACACCGGCCCCTGGCGCGGGTTGCCGCCGGAGATCGCGGCGACCAGCGCGAGGTAGGGCGCCACGTCGACCTCGTCGAACAGATGCGGGCTGGTGGTGGCGATCGTCGCACCCTCGAGCTCGCGGCACATACGCGTGCGGACCGGCACGCCGTTGAGCGTCGTCGGGCGGCCCGCGACGCCGACCCAGCGTTCGCGCTGGATGGGCTGGTCGATGATCCCGAGCACCGGCCAGCCGTCCTCGACGAGTGCGATCAGCGTGCCGAAGATCGCGCGCCCCACCGTGAAGCTGCGCGTGCCGTCGATCGGGTCGAGCACCCATTTGCGGTTCGTGACGCCGGTCTTCTCGCCATACTCCTCGCCGATGATGCCGTCGCCCGAGCGTTCCGCGTCGAGCAGACGACGCATCGCCGCCTCGGCCTCGCGGTCGGCACGCGTGACGGGGGACTGGTCGTCCTTGAGTTCGACGCCGTGCTCGTGGCGGAAATAGGGTCGGATGACGTGGCCCGCGGCATCCGCGAGGCGGTGCGCGAGGTCGATATCGGCTTGGGTGACTGGCATTCGGACTGACTATCCGGCGCGGACGTCGCGGGCAATGGACGGATCGGCTGGCTCGGCGTAGGTCGTTGCAATCCAACCGGAGTATTGTCCATGCGCCTCGTTCCGACTCTCGCCGCCCTGCTGCTCGCAACGCCTGCCTTCGCAGCCCTCGCGCCCGGCGCCAAGGCACCCGACTTCACGACCCGCGGCGCGATCGCCGGCAAGGTGTTCACGGTTCACCTCGCCGAGCAGCTGAAGAAGGGCCCGGTCGTGCTGTACTTCTTCCCGGCCGCCTACACCGGTGGCTGCAACGCCGAGGCGCATGCATTTGCAGAGGCCATCCCCGCCTTCACCAAGGCCGGCGCGACCGTGATCGGCATGTCGGCGGACAATGTCGAGACGCTCAGCAAATTCTCCGCCGAGAAGTGCGCGGGCAAGTTCGCGGTCGCCAGCGCCGGGCCCGCGGTGGTCAAGGGTTACGACGTGGCGCTCGGCCAGAAGGTGATGGGCCGCGACGTGACCAAGCGCACCAGCTACGTCATCGCCAAGGACGGCCGCATCGCGTTCGTGCACGACGAGATGAACCCGGCGGCGCATGTCGCGACCACACTGGCGGCGGTCGAGAAGCTGACGGGTAAGTAAACGCACGGAAAACGTAAGGGAAATACACCGAACCGGCAAAAATCTGCCGGTTCGGTCACGCTATCCTAACGCTTTCGGGTCTATCCAGCTGACGGGGACGCGGAGGGAAAGATGCAGGACGCGCGGGCGGTTAGTCCAACACGATACACAGGACCGGAAGACACGCTGTTCGAACGGATCGGTGTTTTCCTGGACGAACAGGGCCTGAGCGCCGACCCGGCGCACTATGCGTTCGCGTTCGCGGTGCTGTCGGCGCCCGATGGTCCGCTGGCCCAGGCGGTGGCACGGCTGACCGCGCACGGCGTCCGGCTGACCCGACCCGATATCGAGCGACTCGGTGGGCGGGTGGTCGACGGACCGCCGCTGGTGAGCGCGCGGCGCGCCACGACACCCCAGGCGACGACCGACGACAGCGCCGCACACGACGAATCGCGCACCGCGATCGCGCTGGTGGCCGAGACGCAGCAACAGGTCGACGGGTTCGCGCGGATGATGCGGACGATGCAGGACGAGACGCGCATCTTCGGCCGCGACCTGGCCGACAGCGCCGCCGCGATCACGCAGATGGCGGAGATCGACGAGATCACCCGCATCACCAGCTCGATGATCGCGCGGATCCACGACAGCGAGGTCCGGCTGGCCGAAGCGACCGCGGAGACCGACGCGTTGCGCGCCAAGCTGGCCGAGGCGCGCGATACGGCGCGGCGCGACGTGCTGACCGGCCTGCCCAACCGCCGCGCGTTCGAGGAGGCGTTCGCCGAGCGCGATCCGGGCGCCGGGCCCTATTGCCTGGCGGTGTGCGACATCGATCGGTTCAAGCACGTCAACGACCTGCACGGCCACGGCGTCGGCGACCGCGTGCTGACCGCGATCGGCCAGGCGATGGCGGCCGAATGCGCGCCGCACCTGGTGGTCCGCCACGGCGGCGAGGAATTCGCGGTGCTGTTGAGCGGCGTCGACCTGGCGGATGCGGCCGAACTGCTGGATTCGGTGCGCGCGACGGTCGCCGCCAAGCGGTATCGCAACCGGGAGACGGATACCGCACTGGGGACGATCACGTTTTCGGCCGGCATTACCGCGATCCATGCCGACGAACCCGCCGAAACCGCGCTCGAGCGCGCCGATCGGCTGCTCTATGCCGCCAAGGAACGGGGACGCGACCAAGTCTGCGCGGGATGATCCCGCAAGTTGGCGTGATTCACGCGTCCGCCGTGGTGCGTTTTCCCAACTTGGTGGAGCGCGAAATACAAAGTCCAGAGATTTCAACGCGGTAAGAAACTGGCACGCGGCATGCAATGCTTTGAATATCGGAAGCCGGATGGTCCGGACCTTCGAAAAGCAAAGGAAATTACCATGTCGCTCCGTTTCGAAACCGCCCAGCGCATCGCCATCTCGTTCGTCGGCGCGCTCTTCTTCGCTGCCATCGCCGTCAGCGCCGCTACGCCGATCATCCCGATCGCCTGATCCCTCCCACTCCGGAGTTTTCCCATGAACCGCAGCATCCTCATCGGCCTAGCCGCCTTCTCGACCACGATCCTGCTGATCGTGACGCACGCCGGCGCTACGCTGGCCTGACGCCCCGGGCGCCTGCCTTCAGGCAGGCGCGCCCATCGCCACCGGCCCGACCGGTGCGACCTCCTCCCGAGAATATGTCCCGATCAACAACCCCGCCGCCAGCACATGGCCGGTGATGGCCTCGATTACCGCCGAGCGACCGGGCGTGTCGCCGGGATCCCCTGCCCCCGCGCCGATCGCGAACAGCTGGAACGCATAGCGGTGCTCGCCGTGCCCGCTGGGTGGATCGGGTGGCAGCCAGCCTTCGCGCAGATAGGAATTGCGGCCGACATCGCGCCCGCCTAGATCGCCCGCGCCGTCGGCGACGATCGCGCCCTCCGCGAGCCGTCCGGCATCCGCCTCCAGGCCCCAGACGATCGCGTGGACGAGCGGTTGGGGCGCCGGTGCGTCGGGGTCCTCGACGATCAGCACCAGCCGCTCGGTCCCGGCGGGTGGCGTGCTCCAGACGAGCGGCGGGGACACACCCTCGCCATCCGCGGTGAAGCGGGGCGGCATCCGCGCCTCATGCGCGAACGCCGGGCTGGTCAGGTCGAGCGTCTCGAAATGCTCACCGAGCTGGACGATCGCGAGCTTGTCGGCGCCGGCACGCAGACCGCTCATCGCGTTGCCGAGCCAGGCGGGGATGTGCTCGAGCATGGCTTTATCCTTGCGAGGGGCAGGCGGCGGCGCGGCGGACGGGGGCGGCACCGGCATACCAGTCGCTCTGCGCGCCCATCGTCGCCGCTTCGTGATGGCAGACCTCGGTCTTGCCGGTCTTGGGTTCGATGAGCACCGCCCAGTTGTGATCGCCGCAATTATGCTCCTCGCACCCCCAGGCGGCGACGCGCGTGCCGACCTTGAAGATCGGCGTCGCGGGGCCCGAGCGGCCGCGGATCATTTCGCGCAGCTTCGCATCGCCGACCGCGTTGACGAGGCCGGTGGCGACATCGGTACGATCGTAGAAGTCGACGCCCGAGAGCGCATCGTGCGGGTATTTGCCGACATAGGCGGTGATCGGCGTGGTCTGCGCCTGGCCGGGGATCGGCGCAGGTGCGCGCGTCTCGGGCGGCGTGAATCCGCTGGCGGCGGCGGTGTTGTTGGGATCGTCCTTCTTCGAACATGCACCGAGCATCAGGGGCGCACTCAGCAGCGCTATCGCGATCAACGTCTTCATGGACTGTCCTCGTTCGTTACGGGTGCAACGCTTCGGCGGGGGTCGCGGTTGCAGGGACGGGCGGTTGCGGGGACGGGAGGTTGCGGGGACGGGAGGTTGCGGGGACGGGCGGTTGCGGGGACGGATCGCCGCGACCATCTCATCGGCATGACGCATGATCTCGATCGCTTCGTCGTCGCGCAGGACGGCGTGTATCCGCAGGCTCTCGCCGAACTGCGCGGCGGTGCGAAACGCAGCCACTGGATGTGGTTCATCTTTCCGCAGGTCGCCGGGCTTGGGCACAGCGCGATGGCGCGGACCTATGCGATCGCCGGCGCGGACGAGGCGCGGGCGTATCTGGCGCATCCGGTGCTCGGCGCGCGGCTGATCGAGGCGACCGAGGCGGTAACCGCCGCACGCGGATCGGCAGATACGATCATGGGTGGGATCGATGCGATGAAGCTTCGGTCGTCGATGACGTTGTTCGCGCGTGTCGCCGACGATCCGGCGCCGTTCCGCGCGGCGCTCGACCGGTTCTTCGACGGCGCCGACGATCCGGCCACGATACGCATGCTGCGATAAGGCGCGCGCTCGGCGTCGCAAGGGTGTAGGATGGCGCGGGGCCTCCCGCCCCATGAGGTGTGGTCATGGCCAAGAGCCAGAAGAAATCGAGCAAGGAAGTCCGCAAGCCCAAGGCCGAAAAGGCGCCCAAGGCGAACGCGTCGAATCCGACGACCAAGGGCAAGGCCGTCGAGATGACGACGCTCAACTGATTGGGCCGGTGGCCCTTCCCTTCCCCGATTCCTGAACGAGGGAGTAGGAGGCTGCCGCTGCCGTTTTGTTCTCCCGCGAAGGCGGGAGCCCAGTCTGGGTCCCCGCCTTCGCGGGGAAACAGGGCAGTTAGGCGCAACGTTGGCAGCAGTTGCCGCGACGCGAGCGATCATGCGCCTGACCACCGGGTGCCTGCCAGCGCTCCGTTAGTCGAGCGCCGCGCGGATGGCGGCGGCGGCGATGATCGGCGCGCCTGCGACCAGCAGCAGGCTGACCGCGGCGAGCAGCTTGACCGCGCCCGCGCCGCCCCCGCTCCCGGCCGCGTCGAGCGAGCCGGCACCGAAGATCAGCAGCGGGACAGCGAGCGGGAGCATCACCAGCCCGATCACCGCGCCGCTGCCGCGAACGCCCGCGACGAGCGCGCTGGTGACGACCGCCAGCGCGGCCAGGCCCGGCGTGCCGATCGCCAGCCCGATCTCGACTCGCAGCAGCATGTCCCCGGACAGGTTGAGCAGGCCCGCGGCAATGACCGCGGCGAGCATCAGCGGCGGGCCGAAGCCGAGCCAGTGCGCGATCGTCTTGGCCATCGCCACCGTCGCCATCGACATCCCGCGCACCGCATATTGGTCGAGGACGCCCGCCTCCAGGTCCGGGCCGACCAGGCGTTCGACCGGGAGCAGCGCCGCGAGCAACGCCGCGGTCCAGATCACGCCGCCGCCGATCCGCGCGAGCAAGCCGGAGTCGGGGCCGATCGCGAACG
>JAYVRZ010000418.1:0-2147 GCA_043775965.1 Sphingomonas sp. | reverse complement strand
CCGCGGCCTGCGGTTCGACAGGCTGGGTTTATGGCGTCCTCGCCGGTCATAGCTGGATGCTCCATTTGTTTCCCGAAGAAACCCAGCGCGAAGTCTTCGCCGACCCGCATGCGCTGACCGCCACGGTCTTCCGCCTGGGCGGCGAAGTATCCCTCGAGCCGGGAGGCTATCGCATCACCGGCGGCGAGGGCCGGTTCTGCAGCGGGATCGATTTTGCGACCTGGGTGATCGTCGGCGGCAGCGTCGACCAGCCCGATGGGACCAAGGAATCGCGCTTCTTCCTGGTGCCCAAGTCGGAGATCGTGGTCATCGACGACTGGTATACCGCAGGCATGAAGGCGACGGGCAGCCGCTCGATCCAGATTCGCGACAGCTTCGTTCCCGCGCACCGTTCGTTGAGCCTGGCCGAAATGGTAAGCGGCACGGCCCCCGGCGCGGTGTTCAACCAGGGGTCACTGTATCAGAAGAGTTTCTCCGACGTGACGCCGTTCTCGATCGTCGGCGCGCCGATCGGCATGGCCCGCGGCGCGGCCCGTTCGCTCATCGGCAAGATGACCAAAACACTCGGCAAGGTGAAGCCGGAAGATATCGCCGATCATCATTTCGACCTCGCCCAACTCGGCGGCGCGGTGTCAGATATCGATGCAGCCTATTCGACGGTGCTTGGCGAAGCCGAGGCGGTCGACGCCGCCTCTGCATCGACCGACATCTCCGCACTGGAGCGCGCGCGCATCCGCAAGAACTGGGCCTATGGCGTGCAGACCGCGCGGCGTGCGACCAACACCTTGTTCGAGGGCGCGGGCGGGAGCGCGATCTACAGCAATTCCGATCTCCAGCGGTATTGGCGCGACGTGAATTCGGCGTCGCAGCATCAGGCTTTCGGCTGGAATGCGTTGATGGTCGATTACGGACGCGCCCTGACCGGCATCGACGCGGTCGGATATAAGCTCAAGGCGCGCTGAGCGCTGCGGCAGCTCTCCGGATTCTCTTTCAGGCGGGAGAATCGCCATGACCCATCCAAGACCACAGACCGTCCGCGCGGCGGTCAAGACAGCCGCGAACGTCACCGAAATCCGGGAATATCCCCGCCCGCCGGTCACCTTTGACAGCGGCTTGATGCGCGTCGAGTCCTGCGGCGTGGGCGGCAGCGATCCCGAAGTCTATCGCAAGCCGGAGCATTCTCCGGTGATCATGGGCCACGAAATCATCGGTACCATTGACGAGGTCGGACCGCTCGCCGCAGCGCGCTGGGGCGTCCAGTCCGGGGACCGGGTGGCCGTCCACGAATACCTGCCATGCTGGCATTGCCGGTGGTGCCTGCAAGGCGATTTCCGGCTATGCGACGAGGTTGATTTTTTCAACGTCAAGGATCGGCTGAACACGCTTCGCTTCGGCATGAACAGTGTCGACATTCCACCGCACCTGTGGGGCGGGAACGCGGAATACATGTACATGCCGCTCAATTCTGTCGTCCATAGGCTCCCGGCGACGCTCGACGCGCGGCTCGCAACACTGGCGATCCCGTTCGGCAACGGCTTTCAATGGGCGGTGCTCGACGGCGGCACGACGCCGGGGGACACCGTGCTGGTGATCGGTCCTGGGCAGCAGGGTCTCGGCTGCGCGCTGGCGGCGAAGGCTGCCGGGGCGATGACCGTGATCCTGATCGGCATGACCCGCGATCGCGAACGGCTGGACCTCGGCCTGCAGATGGGCGCGGATCATGCGATCGACGCCGCGAGGGAGAACGTCGAGGCCCGAATCGCCGCGATCACCGTCGGTCGGGGTGTCGACGTCGTCATCGACACGACCGGCGACCCGACGGGGGAAGTCGTTGCGCTGGCCGTCGCGGTGGCGGCCAAAGGCGCGCGCCTCAACCTCAACGGGCTGAAACAGGCAGTGCCGATCGGCGAGATCAAGAAGCGCTATCTCACGGTGCGCGCCCCGCGCGGCCACAGCTACCGCTCGGTCGAACTCGCGCTACAACACATCGCCTCGGGCCGTTACCCGTTGGAAGCAGTGTGTTCGCACGACTACGGACTCGACGAAGTGGACTTGGCGATCAAGGCGACCGCCGGGCAGGTCGTCCAGGGGGCGATCCACGTAACGGTTTCGCCCTGGAAGTAAGGCCGGCTTCAGGGAAACGAGAA
>JAYVRZ010000417.1:0-4632 GCA_043775965.1 Sphingomonas sp. | reverse complement strand
CGGCAACATCCTCGATCGCGGCGATGATGTTGGGGTAGGCGGCGCAGCGGCAAATATTGCCGCTCATCCGCTCGCGTAGTTCGGCCTCGGAATGAGCGGGCTTGTCGAGATCGGCGGTCACGTGGCTGGGGACACCGGCTTTGAGTTCGCCGAGCATGGCTACCGCCGAACAGATCTGGCCGGGTGTACAATATCCGCACTGGAAGCCATCATGCTTCACGAACGCCGCCTGCATCGGGTGGAGCTTGTCGGGCGTGCCGAGGCCTTCGATCGTAGTGACGCCGCTGCCTTCGTGCATGACCGCAAGGGTGAGGCAAGAATTGATCCGCTGCCCATCCACGATGACCGTGCAAGCGCCGCACTGGCCGTGATCGCAGCCCTTCTTTGTGCCGGTCAGGTGCAGGTTTTCACGCAAGGCGTCGAGCAACGTTGTGCGCGTATCGACCACCAGCCGCGTGCGCGTGCCGTTGACGGTGAAGCTGACGGGCATCGAGACCGGCTGGAGCCGCTCGTCGGCAGCCTGGCGCGACGGCTGGGCGGCGAGCGGAACGGCCGCCACCGCCGAGGCCGCCGCGCCGCTGGCCATCAGGTCGCGTCGCGACACTTCCAGAAAATCGGAACCTGCCATGGGGATTTTCACCTCAGTTTTGCCGTGAACGCCGAAAACGGTCAGATTGCGGTCTCAGTGCCAAGCGTGTGATCGGCGATGCGGTTCCCGGCGGTTTGGCACAACCTGTCACAATGGGATTGGTAACGGCCGGCGACTTGCGCCAGCACCGACAGCGCCAGCGTATCGGGATCGCGGGTCATCGGGATCAGGCCGATCGGACCTTCGATCCGCGCAAGCTGCGATTCGGACACGCCTGCGGCGCGCAATGCCTCCAGCCTTATTGCATGCGTTCGCCGGCTGCCCATCGCGCCGATGAACAGTGCGGGCTGGTCGAGCACTTGCCGCAGCAGCGCCTGTTCCCAATCGTGATCGTGGAACAGGAAGACAACCGCAGTCGTGCCGTCTGTCTGGAGCAGCGGCGACGGTGCCGGCGTCAGCAACCGATGCGCCGTCGCGCCCAATCGCGAGACAACCTCAGCGGCGCCGGGATCGGGTGTCAGCACCATGACTTCGGCACCGTAGGCCAGCGCCTGGCGCGACAGGGCCACGACTTCCTCGCCTTGGCCGATCGCGACGATCCGCAGCACCGGATCGATCCTGAGGGTTAGGAAAGTGCCGTCCCATTCGGCGCGCGTCATCGTTTTGGCGGCCGCAGCCGTGAAGGCGCCGTCGAGCCCGGCCACGATCGCGATCGTCTGGCGCTGGTCGAGCAGGTGGAGCGCCCGAGCGACGGCCTCGCTATCGGGATCGGGCACGATCAACAGGTCGAGGCCGCCACCGCAAGGCAAGCGGATGTCGATCAGCGGCGAGCCCGCTCCCAAGCGCAGCAGTTCGGCCTTGCGCTGCTCAATCGCCCGCTGCGCTTCGCCGATGACCGCCGCTTCGACGCAGCCGCCCGACAGCGAGCCGCACCACGCGCCGCTTTCGCTTACCGCCATCAGGCTGCCCGGATCGCGCGACGAACTGTCGATCACCCGCGCGATCGCGACGAGCGCGGTGCGTTCGCCGCGCCGGTGCGCTTCGCTGATGAACCGCTGGACCTTGATCGAACCACGCATGAATTCTGCCTTCGGGAGCCGCTGCAAGGTGCTTGCAACAGTGCTGCAATCCGCTGGGCTTGCTGAACAACTATCGGATCGCAGCGGGGCGTGACTAATGAAATTGTATCATAGGCTCGTCTCAAATTATGAGATAGAGTGCGGTGTCGGAAGCGCTTATCCAAGCCTGGTTGTCCCGTCGGCATACGACCGGGTTGAAGGAGATCGACCATGAAGACGCGCATCCTTGGAACCGGCAACGGCACAGGCGGCCTCGAAGTCTCGGCCATCGGCTATGGCTGCATGGGCATCGATTTCGGCTACGCGCAGACGCTGGACCGTGCCGATGGCGTCAAACTGATCCGCCAGGCGCACCAACGCGGCGTAACCTTCTTCGACACCGCCGAAGTCTATGGCCCGTGGACCAACGAGACCATGGTCGGTGAAGCGCTGGCGCCGGTGCGCGACGAGGTCGTGATCGCGACCAAGTTCGGCTTCGACATCAACGCCGAAACCGGCGCGGGGCAGGGCCTCAACAGCCGGCCCGACCAGATCCGCAAGGTGGCCGAAGCCTCGCTCAAGCGGCTGGGCATCGATGTCATCGATTTGTTCTACCAGCACCGCGTCGACCCCGCCGTGCCGATCGAGGACGTGGCGGGCGCGGTCAAGGATTTGATCGCCGAGGGCAAGGTACGCCATTTCGGACTGTCCGAACCCGGCGAGCAGACCGTGCGCCGCGCGCATGCGGTCCAGCCGGTCACCGCGTTGCAAAACGAATATTCGCTGTGGACGCGCGGGCCCGAAACCAACGGGATTCTTGCCGCATGCGACGAACTGGGCATCGGTTTCGTCGCCTATAGCCCGCTCGGCAAGGGATTCCTGACCGGGACGATCACCGACGCCGCGCACGTTGCTGACGGTGATTTCCGCAAGAGCGTGCCGCGCTTCGCCCCCGACGCGCTGGCGCACAACCTGGCGCTGGTCGATCTGCTCAAGCGCGTCGCCGAGGCGCGCGGCGCCACCCCGGCGCAGATCGCGCTGGCCTGGCTGACGGCACAGCGGCCGTCGATCGTGCCGATTCCGGGTTCGACCAAGCTGCATCGGATCGAGGAAAACATCGCCGCCGATGCGATCGACCTGACCGTTGCCGAACTTGCCGACATCGAAACCGCCGCCGCCGCGATAACGGTCATGGGCGAGCGCTACCCGCCCGCGTTCATGGCAGCGGTCGGGCGCTGACCGGCGCATCCGACGATGCATCGCGCCGAACTGCCCGATCTGGGCGCATTCATCGTCGTGGCCGAGGAGCGCAGCTTTACCCGCGCGGCGGCACGGCTCGGCACCTCGCAGTCGGCGTTGAGCCACATGATGCGGCGGCTGGAAGAGCGGCTGGGGGTGCGCTTGCTGACCCGCACCACGCGCAGTGTCGCCCCCACCGACGCCGGCCTGCGGTTGCTCGAAACGCTGCGCCCGGCGTTCGATGCGATCGACGCGGGGCTGACTTCGCTGGGCGAAATGCGCAACAAGCCCGCCGGCACGGTGCGGATCACCACGTCCGAACACGCCGCGCGCTCGATCCTGTGGCCGAAACTCAAGCCGCTGCTGGCCGAATACCCCGACATCGGGCTGGAATTCAGCATCGACAACGGCTTTGTCGATATCGTGGAGCAGCGCTTCGACGCTGGCGTGCGGCTGGGCGAGGCGATCGCGCGCGACATGATCGCGGTGCGGATCGGCCCCGAACTGCGCATGGCCTGCGTCGCCGCGCCGGGCTACTTCGCCACGCATGGCGTGCCGCGCGTGCCGCAGGATCTGGCGCAGCACCGCTGCATCAACTTGCGCATGGCATCGACGGGTTCGCTTTACGCGTGGGAGTTCGAGAAGGACGGGCGCCAGCTCAACGTGCGGGTCGAAGGGCCGCTGACCTTCAACAATTCATCGCTGGGTCTGGATGCCGCGTGCGACGGGCTGGGGCTGAGCATGGCGGTGGACGATGCGGTGGTCGCAGACGTGGCGGCCGGCCGGCTGGTCCGCGTGCTCGAGGACTGGTGCCCGCCGTTCGCGGGGTATCACCTCTATTACCCCAGCCGCCGCCAGCCGACGCCCGCCTTTGCGCTGGTGGTGGATGCGCTGCGCCATCGCGGTTGACCGCCCGCGCTCCAAGGCCCCGCGCCCCAAGGCAATGCCATTCCTGCGCGATTCCACAATGTTTCCAGAATGTCGTCATGATTGCTGAGCAATGCGCGGCTATTCCGGGGGAATTGAAGGCGACGGCATGTTCCTCTTGCCCAGCCCTCATCGACCGGACCGGATGACCCTTCGCGGGGTGTTTGGCAGCCGGCATGCGGGACGTTTGTCCAGCATGCCGCAAGCCCCGCGACCGGAAAGGTTACACCGCGCACTGACGGCCCCAGTGACGGTCGGAGGGCGGGAACCGACGGGTTCCCGCCCTTCTTGTGTTCAAGCGGCGCCACGCGTGGACACCGGCCCTTGGATTCTGGCCCTTGGACACAGGCTGGCGCTTGCTCCATGTTGGGTTTCCGCGAACGACACTGGAGACACATCGATGAAGGCGCTGCGCTACCACGGGGTCCGCGACATCCGGCACGAAGCGATGGACGATCCGGTGCTGCTGTCCGAGCGCGACGCGATCGTGAAGATGGACGCCTGCTCGATCTGCGGCAGCGACCTGCATATCTACCATGGTCATGGCTTCTCCGACGACAAGGGCTTCTGCGTCGGGCACGAGGCGGTGGGCGAGGTGGTCGAGGTCGGCCGCGCGGTCAGCCGGGTGCGGGTGGGCGACAAGGTGATGATGCCCGCGGCGGTCGGCTGCGGCACGTGCCGGTCGTGCCTGGCGGGCAACGTGCTGCTGTGTCGAAACAACCTGGGCGCCTGCTACGGCTTGTCGGCGCAGTTGCAGGGCACGCAATCCGAATGGTTCCGCGTTCCCGCCGCCGATATGAACGCGGTGCGCATCCCCGA
>JAYVRZ010000416.1:0-3477 GCA_043775965.1 Sphingomonas sp. | reverse complement strand
ATCGCCATGCTGGCCCGCCATCAGGGTGACGTAGCAGTAGATGCCTTGGCCCTTGATGTCATGCGGATAGCCGACGACGGCGGATTCCGCGACTTTCGGATGGGCGACAAGCGCGGATTCAACCTCGGCGGTGCCCATGCGGTGGCCGCTGACGTTGATGACGTCGTCGACGCGGCCGGTGATCCAGTAATAGCCGTCTTCGTCGCGGCGGCAGCCGTCGCCGGTGAAATACTTGCCGGGGTAGGTGGAGAAGTACGTCTGGAAGAAGCGCTCGTGATCGTTCCACACGGTCCGCATCTGGCCGGGCCAGCTGTCGGCGATGACGAGATTACCCTCGACCGCGCCGTCGAGCACCTTGCCCTCCGCATCGACGAGTTCGGGCATGACGCCGAACAACGGCTTCGTCGCGCTGCCGGGTTTGAGTGCGGTTGCGCCGGGCAGGGGGCTGATCATGTGACCACCCGTCTCGGTCTGCCACCAGGTATCGACGATCGGGCAGCGGCCTTCACCGACGACGTTGTGGTACCAGTTCCACGCTTCCGGATTGATCGGTTCGCCGACCGAGCCGAGCAGGCGGAGCGACTTGCGGCTGGTCCGCGTGACCCAGTCGTCACCCTCGCGCATCAGCGAGCGCAGCGCAGTCGGTGCGGTGTAGAGGATGTTGACCTGGTATTTGTCGACGATCTGCCAGAACCGGCTGTGATCCGGGTAGTTCGGGACGCCCTCGAACATCACGGTGGTGGCACCGTTCGCGAGCGCGCCGTAAAGCGTGTAGGTGTGGCCCGTCACCCAGCCGACATCGGCCGCGCACCAGAAGATCTCGCCGGGCCGGTAGTTGAAGACGTATTCATGCGTCATCGCCGCCCATACGAGATAGCCGCCCGTGGAGTGGAGCACGCCCTTGGGCTGGCCGGTCGAGCCGCTGGTGTAGAGGATGAACAGCGGGTCCTCGGCGTTCATCGGCTCGGGCGCGCACTCGGTCGACTGGCCCTCGACGCAGTCCGAATACCAGCAGTCGCGGCCCTCGGTCATGGTGACCTTGCCGCCGGTGCGACGGACGACGATGACGGTGCCGACCGCGAGATCGCCGTGGTCGAGCGCGGCGTCGACGTTTGTCTTCAATGGCACGGTCTTGCCGCCGCGCAGACCTTCGTCGGCGGTGATGACGATGCGGCTGTCGCAGTCGTGGATGCGGTTGCACAGGCTCTCGGGCGAGAAGCCGCCGAACACCACCGAGTGGATCGCACCGATCCGCGCGCAGGCGAGCATCGCGAACGCCGCCTCGGGGATCATCGGCAGGTAGATCGTAACGCGGTCGCCCTTCTTGACGCCCTTGGCCTTCAGCGCGTTGCCGAGCTTCGAAACCTCGTCGCGAAGTTCGGCATAGCTTATCGCGCGGGAATCGGCGGGGTCGTCGCCTTCCCACAGGATCGCGGTCGCGTCGGGGCGGGCGTCGGCGTGGCGGTCGACGCAGTTGGCGGCGACGTTCAGCTGGCCGTCCTCGAACCAGCGGATGTGGAAATCGCTCTCGTCGAACGACGTGTCCTTGATCCTGGTCGGCGCCACGATCCAGTCGAGTCGCTTGGCCTCCTTCGCCCAGAAGGCGTCGGGATCGGTCGCGGCCTCGGCATACATCCGGTCATAGGCGGCGGCGTCGATCAGTGCATCCTGCGCCCATTCCGCGGGGACGGGATAGCTGGCCTCGGTCATCGAACTCTCCTTTTGCCGCGCTTTAGACGGTCGTTCGCGTGCGGTCATCCCCAACCCAAGTAAGGGATGGACGCGGGTCCGCAATGCGTCATGATGACGAAGCCGATAGCCACGCGTCAGACCGGTGGACGAGCGCGGAGACGGGGATGACATGCATGGCGTTCACTAAGCGACTGGTTCCGAATGCCGTGTTTTCGGGCACCGTGCCAGCCGGCATGATGTCGACCGCGGCGAACTTGCTGCGCGGTATTCTTGCTAAGGCATGAGTTTACGATCCTTCCCCACAAGAGGGAGGTGGCACCGAAGGTTACGGAGGGGAAGGAGGCGACACCGACGTCGTCGTTTGCCTCCCCCTCCGTCTGGCAAGGGCCAGCCACCTCCCCCTGGCGGGGGAGGATATCAGGGCCAGCTGGTCTCAATTCTTCGCATTCGAGAGCCGGCGTCGATCGGCTGTTTCAACCAATGCTCTACCTGAGAGGATACCGCCATGGCGACGACAACCGGGGACGCATCGCCCCTTGGTCATGTGAAGCAGAGCCAGCCGTTGATCATCATCGCGTCCTCGTTGGGCGCGGTGTTCGAATGGTATGATTTCTACCTCTACGGCCTGCTCGCGACGATCATCACCGCGCAGTTCTTCTCGGGCGTCAACGAGACCACCGGGTTCATCTTCGCGCTCGCGGCGTTCGCGGCCGGGTTCGCGGTGCGGCCGTTCGGCGCGCTGGTGTTCGGGCGGATCGGCGATGTCGTCGGGCGGAAGAACACGTTCCTCGTGACGATGGCGATCATGGGGTTGTCGACGTTCCTGGTCGGCCTGCTGCCGAGCTACGCCTCGGTCGGCGTCGCCGCGCCGATCGCGCTGGTCGTACTGCGCCTGTTGCAGGGCCTCGCGCTCGGCGGGGAATATGGCGGAGCCGCGACCTATGTCGCCGAACACGCACCCGACAAAAAGCGCGGGCTGTTCACCAGCTTCATCCAGACCACCGCCTCGCTCGGGCTGTTCGCGGCGCTGCTGATCGTGATCGGCGTGCGGACAATGGTTGGTGAAGAGGCGTTCGCGGCGTGGGGCTGGCGGATCCCGTTCATCGTCTCGATCGCGCTGCTCGCCGTGTCGCTGTGGATTCGGATGCAGCTCGAAGAGAGCCCGGTTTTCCAGAAGATGAAGGACGAGGGCAAGACGTCGAAGGCGCCGCTCACCGAGGCGTTCGGGCAGTGGAGCAACCTGAAGGTCGTGCTGATCGCGTTGTTCGGTGCGGTCGTCGGACAGGGCGTGGTGTTCTACACCAGCCAGTTCTATGCGCTGTTCTTCCTGGAGAAGAACCTGCGCGTCGACGGGCCGACCACCAACATCCTGATCGCGATCGCGTTGCTGATCGCCACGCCGGCGTTCATCCTCTTCGGCTGGCTGTCGGACCGGATCGGACGGAAGTGGATCATCCTGACCGGCTGCGCACTCGCCGCATTGACCTACATGCCGCTGTTCCACACGCTATCGAAGGCGGCCAACCCCGCGCTCTATGCGGCACAGGCCAACTCGCCGGTCAGCGTCGTCGCCAACCCCGACGAATGCTCCGTGCAGTTCGACCCGGTCGGCAAGAACAAGTTCGATACGAGCTCGTGCGACATCGCCAAGGCATATCTGGCCAAGGCAGGCATCTCCTATGCCAACGTCGTCGCCCCCGCCGGCACCGTTGCACAGATCCATATCGGCGGTGCGACCATCCCGGTCGTCGACCCCGCGGTCGTCTCGGGGCCTGAAAAGACGGC
>JAYVRZ010000415.1:0-4915 GCA_043775965.1 Sphingomonas sp. | reverse complement strand
TCGCGAACGGGAACAGCACCGCGACGAGCAGGAAGAACGCGACGACCAAGGTGGCGCCGCCGCTGGCGATGCTGCGGCGCAGATCGCGGCCAATGAGCGCGATCACAGCGCGACCTCGCATGCGCCCGGCATCGCGAGCGGGAGGTGCGTTGCGACCAGGGCGATGCCGCCGGCCGCACGGTGGTCCGCGATAAGCGCTTCCAATCGCGCGACCGAGACGGTGTCGAGCCCGTTGGCGGGTTCGTCGAGCAGCCAGACCGGGGATTCGCTGGCGGCGACGCGCGCGATCGACGCGCGGCGGCGCTGGCCGGTGGAGAGCAGGCGGACGGGAATGTCGGCCAAGGATTCGAGGTCGAGTGCCGCCAAGGCGCGGGCGACGCGGGCGGGCGGGTCGGGTGCGGAGTCGAGAATGGCCCAGAAGCGGAGTGCGGCCACGAGCGTGCGGTCGGCGTCGAGCGCGCTGGCTTCGGTCAGCAGCGCCTTGTCCACGTCGCAGGTGACCGCGCCCTCGAACGGCGCGAGCAGGCCGGCCGCGAGACGGATCAGGCTCGACTTGCCGACGCCGTTCGGGCCGGTGACGACCGCGGCATCGCCCGGCCCGAGATCGAACGACAGCGTCGAGAACAATATCCGCCCGCCCCGCACGCACGCGACGTCGCGAAACGCGAGGCTCATGTAGCGGGGTCTTCGGCGCGATCTTCGCCAATATCTTCGGCGCCATCCTCCAGCGCGTGCATGTCGTCGTCGCTGAGGCCGAAATGATGGCCGATCTCGTGGATCGTGACGTGCGCGACGAGATCGTCGAGGCGGACGCCGGTCTCGATCCATTCCTCCAGGATCGCGCGGCGATACAGGACGATGCGATCGGGCATCGTCCCCGAGTCCATCGACGATTTCTCGCCGAGCGGGCGGCCGTGGTAGAGGCCGGACAGGTCCAGCGGATGCTCCAGGCCGAGCGCGGCGAGCGTCTCGTCGTCGGCATAGTCCTCGACCGCAAAGACGATGTCGCCGAGATGCGCGGCGAACTGCGGCGGGAGCCTGGCGATCGTGGCGCGCGCGATCGCCTCGATCGCGTCGGCGTCGGGGGCTTCCCCGTGCGCGCCGTCCCGTATTGCTGCTTGCCCGCTCATGCCGCCAGCCATAGTCGTTGGCCGAGGATGGCGGCAAGGGAGAGCCCGATGATCGAAGCGCTGAACGAGACCGAGCGGGCCGAGGCGCTCGATGGGCTGGACGAGTGGGATTACGACGATGCGCGCGATGCGATCACGCGGACGATCGTGTTCGCCGATTTCGTCGAGGCGTTCGGGTTCATGACACAGGTCGCGCTGATCGCCGAGCGCGCGAACCATCACCCGGAGTGGAAGAACGTGTGGAACCGGGTGGAGATCCTGCTCACCACGCACGACGCGGGGGGGCTCAGCCCGCGGGATATCGAGATGGCGGAGGCGATCGACGCGATCGTCGGGGATGCTTGAAAGGATCACGCTTGAGTTGAAAAAGCGCCTGCCACTTTCTGCCACCCCGGCGGAGGCCGGGGCCCAATTGGGAAGGTGGTAGTAACGGCGCTCCACGCTCAGTCGGCGATGTCCCCCAATTGGGCCCCGGCCTTCGCCGGGGTGGTGATACGGCTCCTGAGTTCGTTCCGTACTCGGGGTCACCCATCCATTCGCCGTGCCGCCCGCATCCGCTTGCGGAGCGCCCCCGGCATCCACCGCGCGGCGAAGGCCATGCGGTGCGCGGTCTTGCCGACATAGGTGTGGACCCTGTCGCCGTGCACCGCGGCCCATGCCGCTTCCGCGACGAGGTCGACTCCGGTCAGTTCGAGCCCGGCGCCCGTCACCGTGTCGCGGATCGAGCGGTTGCTGCCGCCGGCCGCGGAATCGAGCAGCGGCGTGTCGATGAAGCTCGGCACGATCGACCGCACCTTGATGCCGTCCGCCGCCCATTCGCCGTCGAGCGCCTCGGTGATCGCGCGGACGCCGAACTTGGTCGCGGAATAGGGCGCCAAACCCGCCGAGCCGTAGATCGCCGACGCCGACGCGGTGTTGAGCAGGCAGGATCCGGGTGTGCGCTTGAGATACGCATGGCCGATCCGCGCGCCGTTGAGCGCACCGACCAGGTTGATCGCCACGACGCGGTCGATCTCGGCGAAATCGGTCTCTGCAAACGCGCCGCCCGATCCGATCCCGGCATTGTTGAACAGCACGTCGAGCCGCCCGCCGGTGGTGGCGACGAACGCGTCGAGCGAGGCGACCCACGCGTCGCGGTCGCGCACGTCCATCTCGTAGGTGGTGGCTATCCCCGCGGGGAGCAGCGCCGCGGTGCCGGCGAGGCTGGCGGCGTTGACGTCCGCAAGACCGACCCGCCAGCCTTTCCGCGCGAACAGCTGGGCGGTGGCGCGGCCGATCCCCGACCCGCCGCCGGTGATGAAAATGCTCTGCTGGGTCATCTGCGCCCCTCCCCTTCAATTTTTTTGGTCATTTGATTTTCGGGTATGTTTCCCGCATCCTACGCACAGATGCCAGACAATTCACCAACGCTCGCTTTCGAACGAGTCACCAAGCGATACGGGTCGACGATCGCGGTCGATGCGGTCTCGCTCGAGATAGCACGCGGCGCGTTCGTCGCGCTGGTGGGCACGTCGGGGTCGGGCAAGTCGACGTTGCTGAAGACGATCAACCGGCTGGTCGAGCCGAGCGAGGGTCGCGTGACGATCGACGGCGCGGACGTCGCCGCCGAGCCCGCGCCCGAACTGCGGCGGCGGATCGGCTATGTGTTCCAGAATATCGGCCTGTTCCCGCACATGACGATCGCCGAGAATATCGCGATCGGGTTGCGGATCGCCGGACGCAAGGACGAGGCGAAGGTCGGTGAGTTGCTCGACCTCGTCGACCTGCCGCGCGATATGGGCGGACGGATGCCGGACGCTTTGTCGGGCGGGCAGCGGCAGCGTGTCGGGATCGCGCGCGCGCTGGCGCCGGGGGCGAAGCTGCTGTTGCTCGACGAGGCGTTCGGCGCGCTCGATCCGGTGACGCGCGATGCGCTGGGCACGCGGATCCGCGAGTTGCACGACCGGCTCGGGCTGACGACGATCCTGGTGACGCACGACATGGCCGAGGCGCTGCTGCTGGCCGACCGCGTGCTGGTGATGAAGGCGGGGCGGATCGTGGCGGACGCGACGCCGACAGAGCTGGTGTCGGGCAAGGGCGGCGACGACGCGCAGGCGCTGGTGCAGGTGCCGCGCGCGCAAGCCGAACGCCTGCAGGCGCTAGTCGCATGAGCGCGTTCCTCGACGCGCTCGGCCGGGTGCCGCCGCTGCTCGCCGCGCATGTGCTGTTGTCGGCGGCGGCGTTGCTGCTGGGGATCGCGATCAGCCTGCCGCTGGGGATCTGGTCGGCGCGCAACGCGACCGTCGCGCGCGTGTCGCTGGGGTTTGCGAGCCTTGTGCAGACGATCCCGAGCCTTGCCCTGCTGGCGCTGTTCTACCCGGTGTTGCTCAGCCTGTCCGCGCTGGTCGGAGGCGGGATTCCGGCGCTCGGGTTCCTGCCGTCGCTGATCGCGCTGACGCTGTACGCGCTGCTGCCGATCATCCGGAACGCGGTGGCGGGCCTGCAGGGTATCGACCCAGCGGTGATCCAGGCGGCGGACGCGGTTGGGATGACGCCCGCGCAAAAGCTGCGGCTGGTCGAGGCGCCCTTGGTCGCGCCGGTGCTGATCGCGGGCATCCGCACCGCCGCGGTGTGGACGATCGGTGCGGCGACGCTGTCGACCACCGTGGGGCAGCCGAGCCTGGGCGACATGATCTTTGCGGGGTTGCAGACGCAGAACTGGGCGCTGGTCCTTGCCGGCTGCGTATCGGCGGCGGCGCTGGCGCTGGCGGTCGACGCGCTGATCGGCGGGATCGAATACGGCATCCGCACGCGCCGGCGCTGGCTATGGATCGCGAGCGCGGTGGTGCTGGTGGCGGGGACTGCGGTGGCGACCGCGCCGCTCTGGCCGAGGGGCGGCGGCGACCGGACGGTGGTGGTCGGCGCGAAGAATTTCTCCGAGCAATATATCCTGGCGCGGCTGATCGGCGATCGGCTGGAGCGCGCGGGCTACAGGGTCGAGTACCGCGACGGACTGGGCTCGGCGGTGGTGTTCGGCGCGCTCTCCACCGGGGATATCGACGTGTATGTCGATTATGCCGGCACGATCTGGGCGAACGAAATGAAGCGCCGCGACGTGCCCGAGCACGGCGCGATGGTCGCCGCGATCGGTGCGTGGGCGAAGCGCGAACACGGCGTCGGGCTGGTCGGGTCGCTCGGCTTCGAGAATGCCTATGCGTTCGCGATGAAGGGGGCGGTGGCCAAGGCGAAGGGGATCGCCAGCCTCGACGACCTGGTGAACGCGGCGCCGGAGATGACTTTGGGGAGCGACCTGGAGTTTCTGGAGCGGCCGGAATGGGCGGCGGTGAAGCGCGCCTATCCGCTGCGGTTCGCCAAGACGACGCCGTACAGCCCGACCTTCATGTACCGCGCGCTGGAAAGCGGGAACGTCGACGTGATCTCCGCCTTCTCGTCGGATGGGCGGATCGCGGCGGACGGGCTGACCGTGCTGAGCGATCCGCGGCGGGCTATCCCGGGGTATGACGCGATCCTGATGGTGGCGCCGTCACGCGCGGGGGATACGAAGTTTCTGGCGGCGTTGAAGCCGCTGGCCGGGCGGATCCCGGTCGAGGCGATGCGCGCGGCGAATTACCGGGTGGACCGGGATGCGGACAAGCAGACGCCGGAGGCTGCGGCGCGGTGGCTGGCGGCGAAGGTGGGGCTTTAATCTCCGTCGCCCCTTTGGGGAGAGGGAGGGAGGAGCCGCTTGGCGACGGGAGGGAGAGGGGTGGTTTGGGTTGCCGTTCTTAGCCTCACGCCCCTCTCCC
>JAYVRZ010000414.1:0-11789 GCA_043775965.1 Sphingomonas sp. | reverse complement strand
CCCTCGAGCACGATGGCCGCCGGACTTTGGCGGTGCAGCCGGGCGAGACGCTGGCGGGGCGGGTCGCGCGGATTGTCGCGCGGGAGCTGGCGGAAGATGGCATAAAAATTGACCTGTCGCGGGGGCCAGCACGGCTGACCGGGGTCGCCGGGCTGCCGACTTTCAATCGCGGCGTTGCCGACCATCAGTACCTCTTCGTCAATGGCCGTCCAGTGAAGGACCGGCTGCTGATCGGCGCGGTCCGCGGGGCCTATGCCGACATGCTGGCGCGCGACCGGCATGCTGTGCTGGCGCTGTTCCTTGACCTTCCGCCCGATGAAGTCGACGTCAATGTCCACCCCGCCAAGACCGAAGTCCGCTTCCGCGACCCCGCAATGGTCCGCGGCCTGATAGTCTCCGGCCTACGCCGTGCCTTGGATGCAGCCGGCCACAGAAGCCAACGCGCCTCCGACTCCGCCCTAGCCATGTGGCAACCCGAACAAACCTCCTCTCCCCTCGGGGGAGAGGAAGGGGCCCGTCCGCAAAGCGGATGGGAAGGTGAGGGCACGCCCCAAAAGCTCCCGATCGAAAACAGAAGCTACGGCGCAGTCAACGACTCCCGCCCCACCTTCTTCGCGTCGCCCCCGCAGGCAAGAGCCGAACCCGCCTGGACACCCCCACCGCAAACCTCGGCCTTCCCGATGGGCGTAGCCCGAGGCCAGGTCGCCAAGACCTACATCGTCGCCGAAGCCGAAGACGGTCTCGTCCTCGTCGACCAGCACGCCGCCCACGAACGCCTCGTCCTCGAACGCATGCGCGCAGCCCTGATCGGCGGCACGATCGCCAGCCAGGCCCTCCTGATCCCCGAAGTCGTCGAACTCGACGAATCCGCCTGCGACCGCCTAGAATCCCGCGCCGAAGAACTCTCCGAATTCGGCCTGGACCTGGAACGCTTCGGCCCCCACGCGATGCTTGTCCGCGCCACCCCAGCGTTGCTCGGCCAAAGCGACCCCAAAGGCCTGGTCACCGACCTGGCCGACGAACTCGCCGCCTTCGACGAAGCCCTCTCCCTAAAGGAGCGCCTCGACGCAGTAGCCGGCACGATGGCCTGCCACGGCTCCGTCCGCGCCGGCCGCATCCTGTCGGTCCCGGAAATGAACGCCCTCCTCCGCGAAATGGAAGTCACGCCGCACTCAGGCCAATGCAACCACGGCCGCCCGACCTGGGTGAAACTCGCGCACGGCGACATCGAGAAGCTGTTCGGGCGGAAGTAACCGTTCTTTACGCGACCTTGCGCGGGCGCCCGCCCTTGGCGCCGTTTGCGCGCGCCGCCGCGGCCTTGGCAGGCGACGTTGCTTGACCAGCATGGCGTGCTAGCTCGCGCGTCATCCAGGCACGCGTACCGAACATGCCCGACAGGAGCGCCGGCACGTAGAGGTCGGCATCAAGCGCGGGCCAATGGAGATTGAACCCAAGACCATCGACTTCGACGTCGGCAAGCTGATCGTCGGTCGCCCCGTTCAAATCCTGTACGAGCTGAGCCGGGAAGGCGTAAGCGCAGCCATTGGTCAGATCGATCGTCACGCGCCCGGTTGCGTAATCATAACGGGCTTCTGCCGCCCGCACGGCGGTTGTCATCGAGTCCTGCCCGCGCGCGTCCGCAGCATCGAACTGCGCTTCAAGCTGGGGGTCAGTCTTTTGAGCCATGTATCTTCTCCCATTCAGCGAAAAAGTGCGCCTGATACTCTATCGCTTCAGCCATCAGACGGCGCATGTCGGTGCGTTTGATACCTATGCTCTGGACCATTTCCGGTCTGCCATCCGCGCCGAGCAGATTGATTTTTGCCTGCCCCGCGCCGGTAATGTGAACGTGGGCGGGTTCGTGATCCAACGTATAGATCACGAACCGAAAGCCGAGGGCGCGATGAACCACAACCATTGCTTCAAATAACCCATCCGATGGGTTTAGGCAATCTGGACGCGGCTAGGTGTGCTTGATTTCTAGCAAGTATAAGAAGGCATGCGACAGGGAAGTCATCCGGTCAGGCCTGAAGTTGGCATTATCGCTCCATTCCGGGCACAAGGCCGCAAATGGACTCCCTCTCCCTATTCGGTCTGGCCGCGGTATCCTTCACCCTGCTATGCTACGCCAAGGAAGCCGGCTCGCACTGGTGGACGCTGGGCTTTGCGTTCGGGTGCGTACTCGGCTCGATCTACGGGTTCCTCCAGGGGGCGTGGCCGTTCGGCGTCGTCGAGATCATCTGGACGATCGTGTCGTTCCGCCGCTGGCTCAAGATGCGGCAGGCCGTGCCGCCCCACGCGGAACCGCTCGCTTGACACCGCGTTAGCGCGCGCCTATTCGAACTCTCCCCGACACGACGGTTCCGGCGGCGCTTGTTTGCGTTCGTCGCTATCGTGCGTTTCGGTTCATCGCTAAGAGATGGGGTTCGTGCAGCCATGCCGAAGCCCGTGGAGCAGGAGAACCAAGTTCATGGCACGTATCGCGGGTGTTAATATCCCGACCAACAAGCGCGTGGTGATCGCGCTGACCTATATTCACGGCATCGGTTCGACCAAGGCCAAGCAGATCGTGACGAAGCTCGGCATCGCCGACACGGCACGCGTCCAGGACCTGACCGACCAGGAAGTCCTGCACATCCGCGAGACGATCGACGCCGATCACACCGTCGAGGGTGATCTTCGCCGCCAGGTATCGATGAACATCAAGCGCTTGATGGATCTCGCCTGCTATCGTGGCCTGCGTCATCGCAAGGGCCTTCCGGTCCGCGGCCAGCGCACGCATACCAATGCGCGCACCCGCAAGGGCAAGGCCAAGCCGATCGCCGGCAAGAAGAAGTAATCCGCTTTTTCAACGGATTACTCCGCCGGCGTGGGTCCATGGGGATCCCCCGGCGTCATGCAGATACAGGTCAGGAAATACACCATGGCACGCGAACCTCAGCGCGTTAAGCGCCGCGAGCGCAAGAACATCACCTCTGGCGTCGCCCACGTGAATGCCAGCTTCAACAACACGATGATCACGATCACCGATGCCCAGGGCAACGCGATCTCGTGGTCTTCGGCGGGCGCAATGGGCTTCAAGGGCTCGCGCAAGTCGACTCCGTACGCGGCCCAGGTCGCCGCGGAAGACGCCGGCAAGAAGGCCGCCGAGCACGGCGTCCGGACGATCGAAGTCGAGGTCAAGGGCCCCGGCTCGGGTCGCGAATCGGCACTGCGCGCACTTCAGGCAGTCGGTTTCCAGATCACGTCGATCCGCGACGTGACCTCGATCCCGCACAACGGCGTTCGTCCTTCGAAGCGTCGTCGCGTCTGATTTCTCCGACGTTGTCCGCGCGCGGTCGTCCCTGATCAGGTCGAACGTGCGTCGCGGACGCATTTTAATGGCTGGCGGAAGTCCTTTCCGTCGGCCCCCAAATTAGGGGAAGCATGTGTCTGTCAACGCAAAGAACTGGCAGGAACTCAAGAAGCCCAGCGGCCTGGAGAAAAAGGCCGGTGGCGACACCAAGCGCAAGGCGACCTTCATCGCCGAGCCGCTCGAGCGGGGCTTCGGCCTGACGCTCGGCAACGCGCTGCGTCGCGTGTTGCTGTCGTCGCTGCAGGGTGCGGCCGTCACCTCGATCAAGATCGAGAACGTGCTGCATGAGTTCTCGAGCCTGGCCGGCGTCCGCGAGGACGTGACCGACATCGTCCTCAACGTGAAGCAGATCGCGATCCGCATGCAGGGTGAGGGGCCGAAGCGCCTCCAGCTCTCGGCAACGGGTCCGGGTGAAGTCAAGGCCGGTGACATCGCCGTCTCGGGCGACATCGAGATCATGAACAAGGATCTCGTGATCTGCCACCTCGATGAGGGTGCGACGCTCAACATGGAGCTGACCGCCGACATCGGTAAGGGCTACGTGCCCGCGACCGCAAACCGACCGGCCGATGCGCCGATCGGTCTGATCCCGGTCGATGCGCTGTACTCGCCGGTACGGCAGGTTTCGTACAAGGTCGACCCGACCCGCGTCGGTCAGGACCTGGATTACGACAAGCTGACGCTGACGATCGAAACCGACGGCACGATCACCCCGGAAGACGCAGTCGGCTATGCCGGTCGCATCCTCCAGGACCAGCTCGCGCTGTTCGTCCACTTCGACGATTCGTCGGTCACGCGTTCGTCGGCCCCGATCGGCCAGGCAGCACCCGCTGCCGGTGGTGCGGAGCCCGCAGGCGACACCCAGCAGATCAACCGTTACCTTCTCAAGAAGGTCGACGAGCTGGAACTGTCGGTGCGCTCGGCGAACTGCCTCAAGAACGACAACATCATCTACATCGGCGATCTGGTCGGCAAGACCGAAGCCGAGATGCTGCGTACGCCTAACTTCGGCCGTAAGTCCTTGAACGAGATCAAGGAAGTGCTGTCGTCGATGGGTCTTCGCCTGGGTATGGAAATCCCCGGCTGGCCACCTGAGAACATCGAAGAGATGGCCAAGAAGCTCGAGCAGGAGATAATGGGGTAAGCGATTTCGGACCCTATGCCGTCACCCCAGCGAAAGCTGGGGTATCGCGGTTTGGGTCCGGTCCGCTCCTCATGGAGATCCCAGCTTTCGCTGGGATGACGGTAAACTGGGTGGGCCGCCGTCCCCACCAGCTCCCGGGTACCTCATACGGCCCCTGAACGAACGAAAAGGTATCAAACATGCGCCATCGCGTAGGCGGCCGTAAGCTTCAGCGGACCTCGGCCCACCGTCTTGCTCTCTTCCGCAACATGAGCGCCGCGCTCATCAAGCACGAGCAGATCACCACCACCGTCGCCAAGGCGAAGGAACTGCGTCCCTACGTCGAGAAGCTGATCACGCTCGCGAAGAAGGGTGGCCTGTCCAACCGTCGTCTCGCGCACGGCAAGCTGCTCGACGATGCGCAACTGATCAAGTTGTTCGACACGCTCGCGACGCGTTACGCGGATCGCAACGGCGGCTACACCCGCGTCATCAAGGCCGGTATCCGCATGTCGGACGCCTCGCCGATGGCCGTCATCGAGTTCGTCGACCGCGACGTCTCGGCAAAGGGCCAGGATTCGGGTCCGGTGATGAACGACAACGAGTATGACGACGCGGCATAATCGCTGCGCTTTCTAGCCCGATCAGAGGCCGCGTTTCCCATCCGGGAGGCGCGGCCTCTTTCGTTGCGGCCTCCATCCGGCTATGCGCCCGACATGGAGCACCCAGACAGCATTCTCATCGTCGATTTCGGCAGCCAGGTAACCCAGCTGATCGCCCGCCGCGTCCGCGAGGCCGGCGTCTACAGCGAGATCGCCCCCTTCCAGTCCGCCGAGGCCGCGTTCGACCGGATGCAACCCAAGGGTATCATCCTCTCGGGTCCCCGCCTCGGTCACCACCGAGAACTCCCCGCGCGTGCCCCAGCGCTTCTTCGAGGCGGGTATTCCGATCCTCGGCATCTGCTACGGCCAGCAGGTGATGTCCGCCCAGCTCGGCGGCAACGTCGTCGTCTCGGGCGACGGCGGCGAATTCGGCAGTGCGTATGTCGAGGTCACAAGCCCCTGCGCGCTGTTCGACGGCCTGTGGAGCGAAGGCGAGCGCCACCAGGTCTGGATGAGCCACGGCGACAAGGTTGATACGATCCCGCCCGGCTTCGCCCCCGTCGCGACATCGGCGGGTGCGCCCTATGCGATCGTCGCCGACGAGGCGCGGCGTTTCTACGGCGTCCAGTTCCACCCCGAGGTCGTCCACACGCCCGATGGCGGCAAGCTGATCGCCAACTTCGCGCGCCACGTCTGCGGGCTCAGCGGCGACTGGACGATGGCCGAGTTCCGCGACACCAAGATCGCCGAAATCCGTGCGCAAGTCGGCAAGGGCCGCGTCATCTGCGGCCTGTCCGGCGGCGTCGACTCCGCGGTGGCCGCCGTGCTGATCCACGAGGCGATCGGCGAGCAGCTCACCTGCGTCTATGTCGACCACGGCCTGATGCGCGCGGGCGAGAGCGAGCAGGTCGTCAGCCTGTTCCGCGGCGCTTACAATATCCCGCTGATCCACGTGAACGTCGAGGAACTGTTCCTGACCGGCCTCGCCGGGATCACCGACCCCGAGCTGAAGCGCAAGTTCATCGGCAAGACCTTCATCGACGTGTTCGACACCGAGGCGAAGAAGCTCGGCGGCGCGGAGTTCCTCGCGCAGGGCACGCTGTACCCGGACGTGATCGAGAGCGTCAGCTTCACCGGTGGCCCGTCGGTGACGATCAAGAGCCACCACAATGTCGGCGGCCTGCCCGAGCGCATGAACATGAAGCTCGTCGAGCCGTTGCGCGAATTGTTCAAGGACGAGGTCCGCGTACTCGGCCGCGAACTCGGGCTGCCCGAGATATTCGTCGGCCGCCACCCGTTCCCCGGACCCGGCCTCGCGATCCGCATCCCCGGCGAAGTCACCAAGGAACGCTGCGACATCCTCCGCAAGGCCGACGCGATCTACCTCGAGGAGATCCGCGCGGCGGGCCTCTACGACACGATCTGGCAGGCGTTCGCGGTGCTGCTTCCGGTCCGCAGCGTCGGCGTAATGGGCGACGGCCGCACCTACGACAACGTGCTGGCCCTGCGCGCGGTAACCTCGACCGACGGCATGACCGCGCAGGCATTCCAGTTCCCCGGCGACTTCCTGCCCCGCGTCGCGACCCGGATCATCAACGAGGTCAAGGGCATCAACCGCGTCACCTACGACTATACGAGCAAGCCGCCCGGCACGATCGAGTGGGAATGAGTATCGAGTGAGAATAAGTCAGCTCGCCTGGACGTTCGGTTTGATTCGACCAATCCCAGCTTCCGTCATGCCGGACTTGTTCCGGCATCCACGGTGCCGCAAAGTCGATAGGCTTTGGTTTGCGGAACGGTGGCCCCCGGAACCAGTCCGGGGTGACGGAGCGATTTGGGGCTGGCGCGGCAACGAGTGCCGTGTGTCGATCCGTGCTAGGTAAGTAGAACCGCATTCACGATCCTCCCCCGCCAGGGGGAGGTGGCTGGCTCTTGCCAGGCGGAGGGGGAGGATACGCAACAGATGGCATCGCTTACCGCCCCCTCCGTCAGGCTACGCCTGCCACCTCGCGCTGACGGGGGAGGATCGTCAGGACGTCGTACCAAATCGCTGGTCGGCGCGCTGACGATCGCCGCCGGCGCCCCGTTGCTCCTCGGAGCAGCCGACCCGCCCGCCTGGACGCGCCCTCAGACGCCGTTCCCGATCGCCGGCCCGATCACCTATGTCGGCAGCGAAGGCATTGCGGCCTACCTCATCAAGACCAGCGCAGGCGCGATCCTGATCGACGGCACGCTCGCCGAGAATGCCGGCATGATCGCACGCAACATCGTCGCGGTGGGCGTCCGCCTCCGCGATGTGAAGCTCATCCTCGTCACGCACGCCCATTTCGACCACGCCGCCGGAGTCGCCGCACTCGAGCGCGCAACCGGCGCACGCGTCGTCGCCGGCATCCGCGACGTCCGCGCGCTCGAAACCGGCGTGCCGCCCGGCGAGACCAGCTACGGCGTCATCCGTTTCCCGCCCGTCCACGTCGATCGCGGCGTCCGAAACGGTGAAACGGTAACGCTCGGCAACGTCATGCTGACCGCGCGCGCAACCCCCGGTCACACACCCGGCTGCACGACCTGGACGATGCGGATTCCCGCCAGGCCGCGCCCACTCGACGTCGTGTTCCCGTGCAGCGTCAGCGTCGCCGGCAATCGCCTGATCGGCAACCGCGCCTATCCCGGTATCGTTGCCGATTACCGCCGCAGCATCGCGATGCTCGGCACGCTCCACGCCGACATCGTTCTGCCATCGCACCCCGAACTTGCCGACGTAATCGGGCGTGGCGAGCGCCGTAAGGCGGGCGACGGAACCGCCTTCGTCGATCCAACGCTGCTCCCAAGGATCGGCGCGAAGGCGAAGGTCGCGTTCGACGCGGATCTCGCCAAGCAGTCTCGCTAAGCCACGATGCTGGTACTCTGCGGCATCGCGGTCATCGTCGCGGGGTTCCTGCTCCGCTACAATCCGCTGCTCGTCGTCGCGGTCTCCGCGCTCGTCACCGGCCTCGCCGCCGGGATCGCTCCGCTCGCGATCCTCGCCGCGTTCGGCAAGGCCTTCAACGAGAACCGCTATGTCACGGTGATCTACATCGTTCTGCCGGTGATCGGGCTGCTCGAACGCCACGGCCTTCAGGAACGCGCGAGGCTTGCGATCGGCAAGCTCCGGGGCGCAACGGTCGGCCGCCTGCTGATCGGCTACCTCCTGTTCCGCCAACTTACCGCAGCCCTCGGCCTGACCTCGATCGCCGGCCCTGCACAGAGCGTCCGCCCGCTGGTCGCGCCGATGGCCGAAGCCGCCGCCGAAGCGCAGGGCGTCGCGCCCGGCGGAGACCGCATCCCCGCGATGGCGGCAGCGACTGACAATATCGGCCTCTTCTTCGGCGAGGATATCTTCATCGCGATCGGCTCGATTCTGCTGATGAAGGGCGTGCTGGAGGGTTACGGCATCGTCATCCAGCCGCTCCACCTCTCGATGTGGGCGATCCCGACCGCGATCGCCGCGTTCGTGATCCACGGCTTCCGCCTGTTGCTGCTCGATCGCCGACTGGCGCGAGCGCGATGATCGGCAGCGGCTTCATCTACGGCGTCGCCGGCCTGATGTTCGCGGCATTCGCGATCCTGAGCGCGACCGATCGCGCCAATGCGAAGCGCTTCGGCACTGCAGCGTTCTACGCGGTGCTTGCGATCAGCTTCCTGTTCGGTGGAAAGCTCGGTGATGTCGGCAACGGCATTCTCGTCCTGACGCTCGTCGCCATCGCCGGATAGGGTGCGATGGGGCGGGGCGGGCGTGCCACCACGACGCTCGACGAACGGCGTGTCGAGGCCGCCCGGCTGGGCAACCGGATATTCCTGCCCGCGCTGATTATCCCAGCCGCCGCACTCGGCGGGACCGTCCTGTTCCGCGCAGTCCCGACCCTCGTCGATCCAAAACAGGCGACACTCGTTGCGCTGACCTGCGGCGTCCTGATCGCGCTGGTCGCGATGCACCTCTGGTTCCGCCCCCGCATCGCCACGCCGCTGGCGGAAGGCGTCAGGCTGATGGACGCGATCGGCTGGGCCGCCGTCCTACCCCAGATGCTGGCGAGCCTCGGCGCAGTGTTCGCGCTCGCCGGCGTCGGCGACGTCGTCGGCGGCCTCGCCGGTCACGCGATCCCCGAGGGCAGCCTGATCGGCGCGGTGCTCGCCTACACGCTCGGCATGGCACTGTTCACGATGATCATGGGCAACGCGTTCGCGGCGTTCCCGGTGATGGCGGCGGCGATCGGCATCCCGCTGCTCGTGCGACATTACGGCGGAGACCCCGCCATAGTCGCCGCGATCGGCATGCTCAGCGGCTTTTGCGGCACGCTGATGACGCCGATGGCGGCGAACTTCAATCTCGTTCCCGCCGCGCTGCTGGAGCTGAAGGACAAGAACGCGGTCATCCGCGCGCAGGTGCCGACCGCGCTGCCGTTGCTCGCGGTCAATATCGGCCTGCTCTACTGGCTCGGCTTCCGCTAGGCGGTCAGCCGAGCTTCCAGTCCCAGCCGAGCGGATCGCCGTCCATGACCTCGACGCCCGCCGCCGCGAGTTCGTCGCGGATTGCATCCGACCGCGGGAAATCCTTCGCCGCCCGCGCCGCCCGCCGTTCTTCCAGCCGCGCGTCGATCGTCGCCTCGTCCAGCTTCGCGTCGGCCGGGCGAACGCGCAGATCCTCGCGGCGGATCGTCGCGAGGTCGAGTCCCAGTACCGCATCGAAATCGATCAACGCGTCCAGCCGATCCGCAGGCGCGACCCGTTTGTCGCCCAGCATTTCGTCGAGGATCGGCAACGCGCGCGGGGTCGAAAGATCGTCCGACACCGCGGCATCGAGCCGGTCGCGATAGGCGAGGGCGCTCCCGGACGGTCCACCCGCCGGTCGCTGGCGCAAGGTATCGACCGTTATCGCCAGCCGCTTCAGCCGCGTCTGTGCTGCGGCGAGGTTCTCCCACGAGAATTCCAGCTCGCTGCGATACTGCGCCTGAAGGCACATCAGGCGGTAGGCGAGCGGGTGGAAACCGCGATCGACCAGCGTCTGCAGCGTGGTGAATGCGCCGCCCGATTTCGACATCTTTCCCGAGCGTTCGACCAGGAAGTTGTTATGCATCCACACCGTCGCGCCGGTATCCGCGCAGTCGCAATGTGCCTGGTTCTGCGCGATCTCGTTGGGGTGGTGGATCTCGCGGTGATCGATCCCGCCGGTGTGGATGTCGAAGCGCTCGCCGAGATACTGCTTGCTCATCACCGAGCATTCGAGGTGCCAGCCGGGCGCGCCACGGCCCCAGGGGGAGTCCCATTCCATCTGCCGGTTCTCGCCCGGCGCCGACGTCCGCCAGATCGCGAAGTCCTGCGGATTGCGCTTGCCCGCGACCGGATCGATCCGGCTCTCGCCCGCATCGTCCTGGGACCGTGCGAGGCGACCGTAATCGGGCACCGTGGTCGTATCGAAATACAGGCCGTCGGGCAGCACGTAGCAATGCCGCTCGGCGATCGCCTCGGCGAACGCGATCATCCCGGCGATGTGATCGGTGGCGAGCGGGAATTTGCTCGGCGCGCGGATATTCAGGTCGGTAAGGTTCTGTTTGAACGCCTCGGTGTAATGCCTTGCGATCGCCCAGATATCCTGGCCACTCGCCCGCGCGGCCGCCTCCATCTTGTCGTCGCCGACGTCCGCGTCCGACGTCAGGTGCCCGACATCGGTGATGTTGATGATGTGCGTGAGCGGATAGCCCTTCCACGTCAGCACGCGGCTCAGCGTGTCGGTGAACACGTACGCGCGCAGGTTACCGATATGCGCGTAGTTGTAGACCGTCGGTCCGCACGAATAGATGCCGACATCGGTCGGGTCGATCGGCTGGAACGGCTCGAGCTGGCGAGTGAGGCTGTTGTAAAGCGTCAGGGGGGTAGCGGTCATGCGCTGCTCTTAGCGGGGCATGGCCGCCGCGGCAAAGGGCCGGGCGCCAAACCGGGCCATCGCACGACCGCATCCGCCTGGCGCGCGACTGCGATGCGCGCGGTGGCGGTGGAGCCGGCCGCGACCGAAGCCGTCGTCGACGACGGGAAGGCGCGTTTCGAGATCCAAGGTCTTGATCGTATCCGGCATGGCGCAAGGGTTGCGGTTCCCGCGTATCCGCGACATTGCAGCGCCGCGACATATGGCCGATAGCGTTCGCAGTGTGTCGAACATGCCGCTGCCGGTGGAGCGGCATGGCCGGTTTGGCTTGAAACGCGGGGCGCACGCTGGTAGGGCCCCCCGTTCATACGGCGCGGACATGTTCGCGACGGCTAAATCTATTCGACCGGAGCTAAACGGGTTTATGCAGATCATCGTTCGCGACAACAATGTCGACCAGGCCCTTCGCGCGCTTAAGAAGAAGCTGCAGCGCGAGGGCGTGTATCGCGAGATGAAGCTGCGCCGGCATTACGAGAAGCCGTCGGAAAAGCGCGCCCGCGAGCGTGCAGCGGCTATCCGTCGTTCGCGCAAGCTCGAGCGCAAGCGCGCCGAGCGTGACGGCGCACGGTAAGACCATTCGCCCGGTGTTCGCTGAGCGGACGTCGGGTCTTTTCTCCGGGGCTGCGATCTGGCGGCCCCGCGCCGATTCCTACGCCAACCTTGACTGGCACGCGCGACGCTCCGGCGCGACCAGCTGACCGGGGCCTGATCCGATGTCGACCGTCACCGCCGTGCCGCTGCAGCCAACCAAGC
>JAYVRZ010000413.1:0-7848 GCA_043775965.1 Sphingomonas sp. | reverse complement strand
CGGCCTCGTCGCGGACGAGAAGGGGCGGCGACACCTGTTCAAAGCCAGCCTCCGCGACGTGATCCAGCATGAACTGGCCGAGCGCGCGTTGCAGCCTGGCGGCGGAACCGCGGACCAGCGTGAAGCGCGCGCCGGACATCGCCGCGCCGGTTTCGAAGTCAAGACCGATCGCCGGCCCGATCGCGTCGTGCTCGCGCGCGGTGAAAGCGAAGCTGGCCGGTGTCCCGCGGGTATGGACCAGCGCGTTGTCGTCCTCGCCGCCCCCTTGCGGCACGTCGGCCGCGGGCAGGTTGGGGATCGCTGCGAGCGCGGCTTCGAGCTCGCCATCGAGCCGCGTCACGGTCGCTTCGAGTTCGGGAAGCGCGTCCTTCAGGGTCGCCACCTCGGCCATCAGCGCCTGTGCCTTGGCCTCGTCCTTCTGCGTCTTGGCCTGACCGATCGCCTTCGACAGTTCGTTGCGCCGGGCCTGCGCGGCCTGCGACTCCGCGATCGTCGCGCGGCGCTGCTCGTCCAGTGTCACCAGCGATGCGGATTGCGGCGCGACGCCCCGCTTCGCAAGGGCGGCGTCGAAGGCGGCGGGATCGTCTCGGATCAGGCGGATGTCGTGCATCGGCGAGGCTATGCCGAGACGGGCAGCCCCACGCAAGGCGCGCGCACGCTGGGTGGTCCGCCGCATGGCCACGCGCAACCCGGCCCGGCGCGGCGCGTTGACGGTGCATACGAACAGCGAAAAGGAGATATCGCATGCAGCTTCCCCACAATTCCGTCGTCCTGGTGGCAGACGGCCGGAAGATGCTGTTCCTGCGTAACGAGGGCGACAACATGTCCCCCAACCTGGTCGTCGAGAAGGCGCAGGAGCAGATCAATCCTGCGACGCGCGACCAGGCGACCGACGCGGCGGGGCGCGCTTCGTCACCGCGCGGCGGCGTGCAGAGCTCGGTCGAGCCGACCGACTTCCACCAGCTTGAGGAGGATCGCTTCGCCGCCGAGGCTGCCGACTTCCTCAAGGTACGCGCGCTGAAGAACGATTACGAGTCGCTGATCATCGTCGCACCGCCCAAGACGCTCGGGGAACTGCGCAAGCATTACCACAAGGAGGTCAGCAGCCGGTTGGCGGGCGAGCTCGACAAGGACCTGACCGGCCATCCGATCGCGGACATCGAGAAGGCGCTCAAGAACGCCTGATCGCCGGACGTGAAAAAGGCCCCGTCGGACATCTCCGGCGGGGCCTTTTGCTGTGCACGGTAGCGCTGGTTACGCGGCGATCGCGGTCGGCTTTGCGAAGCGCTTGCGGGCCACTAGAGCTGCCGCAGCCGCACCGAACAGCAACACCATCGGCGGCGCGGGGACGGGGGCAGGCTGGCCGCCGCTCGATCCCGTGCTGCCTGAGCTGCTCGCGCTCGTGCTGCTGGCGCTGCTCGACGCACTCGATCCGCTCGAGCTGCCGGACGACCCGCTGCTGCCCGACGACCCGGAACTGCCCGACGAGCCGCTGCTGCCGTTAGAGCTCCAGCCGCCGGTCGAGTTCCAGCCGCTGGAGCCCCAGCCCTGGCTGCTCGACCCGTAGCCGCTCGAACTGCCACTGCTGCTGCCCGACGACGCCGAGCTGCCGGACGAGGCCGAACTGCCCGACGAACCAGAACTGCCCGACGAACCAGAACTGCCGGAAGACCCGCTGCTGCCGGACGATCCCGAGCTGCCGTTGGAGCCGGACCCGCCGTTCGAACTCCAGCCGCCATGACCGGGCTTGCCGTGGCCATCCTTGCCAGGATCGCCCTTGCCACCCGAGCCACCGCTCGACGAACTGCCGCTGGCGGACGAGGCTGACGAGGCGGAGGATGCCGACGAGGCGCTGCTCGACGACGACGTGCTGGAAATCTCGGCGCCACCCGTGCTGGTGGAGGTCGATCCGCCGCTCGACGTCGAGGATATCACGATGCTGCCGCTCGATCCGCCGCTTCCCCCGAAGCCGCCGCCGAACCCACCGCCAAAGCCGCCGCCGAAGAAACCGCCGCTGCCGCCGATGACGACGGGAACGCCGCCGCCACCGCTGGCCGGGCCCGCGCCGCCGCCACCGATATAGCCGTCACCCACCGGCGCCGGTGCCGCGTTCGCGATCCGGACGACCGTCGGCGCACAGGTGGTGCGCGTCGTCGTCGTCACGCGTCGCACACGCGGTCGCGATACGGCGGCGATCTGCGGCCGGGCAACGCGCTTGACGAGCACCCGCTTGGTGTTTGCGGTTCGCGCCGGGCGTTCTGCGACATGCACGGCCCCGCCGCCGATCAGGGCCCCCCCACATGCGCAAGCGCATAATTTGGCCAACGCCATCCGCACCGACATATCGTTACTTTCTCGTTGCCGGCACCCTTGTGTTGCCGGATCCCCGTTTGCAGCATTGGATTGCCGCTATCAGACTAACTGCCAAACAAAGCATTAAGTGCAAGCGCGTTAACCACATTCGAGATGGTTAATCGAGAATTTACTGCAGTGCGCGTCGCCGATCTAGCGTTAACGTGCCGCGCTGGGACAGATTCGCCGGCCGATGCTTCGTAATCGGTCTGAATGCCCGCGACTCGTCGGCCGCGAAACGGCGCCGCGCGGTCCCGCAATAAAATGTCCGATCGGCGGTCGAATGCGCAAGCCGTGTCGCTTGTGGTCGTCATCGCGTGAGACTATAGGCGCTTTCACCATTTGGGGGCGGTCCTCTGGACATCAGCGAGGCTGATGCGACGGGGCCAGAGGGAGAGTGGTATGGCGACCGTTATGAATCGTATGGACGATACCGGAAATTCCAGTCGAGATGCCGCCAACGACTGCGGTGACGACAGCTATCGGCCCGATGCCGACGAGCCCTTCATGAGCCTGAAGCAGCAGGCGTATTTCCGCCGCAAGCTGCAAGCCTGGAAAGAGGCGATCCTGCGGGAATCGCAGGAGACGCTGTCGCAGCTCCAGGTCGATTCGCTGCGCGAGGCCGATCTTACCGATCGTGCGTCGAGCGAGACCGACTGGTCGATCGAGCTGCGCACCCGCGATCGCCAGCGCAAGCTGGTGTCGAAGATCGAGGCGGCGATTCGCCGGATCGACGAGGGTGAATACGGTTATTGCGAAGTGACCGGCGAGCCGATCAGCCTCGCACGGCTCGAAGCACGGCCAATCGCGACGATGACGGTTGAGGCGCAGGAGCGTCACGAGCGCAACGAGAAGGTCTCGCGCGAAGATTGATCGGGATCGGACGCAGGCCTTCGCTGGCGCCTCCGTAGGTGCCTTTGCAGGCGGGGTCCGTAAGGCTAGTACCGCGGGACATTAAGCGTTTCGCCAGACTTTGCGGTCTACGCGTGACGCGGCGAACAGGCGGTGCGGGGTTACGGATGGATAGTTTGGATCGCGCAACGACCGGGTCGGGCACGGACGCTGAGGTTGAAACGCCCGTCGTCCGCAGTCTGACCGAGCGAGCGCGTGGCCGTGACAGCCTGTTGCTGGTCGCGCAGCTGCGGTTGGGGAGCGAGGTCGGTATCCGCGAAGTCCGGGTCCGCAACCTGTCCGCGGGCGGCCTGATGATCGAACTCGACAAGATCGCCGAAGTAGGTACGCCGGTTCGGCTGGATCTGCGTGGCATTGGAGAGATCGCCGGCAAGGTTGCCTGGTGCACCGAGGGTCGGATCGGGATCGCACTGGATTCGCCGATCGACCCGAAAAAGGCACGCAAGCCGATCGGCGCGGCGAAACCCGCGACGACGCCCTTTTACGCAAAGGTGCCGCCGCGGATCTGAGCGCCTACAGGCTTACGATCTCTTCCTTCAGTCGAAGCTTCTGCTTCTTCAGTCCCGCCAGGACGGTGGCATCGGGCAAGGGCCGGTGGGTTTCGGCTGCGATTCGCCGATCGAGAACGGCGTGCTTGGTTTCCAGGGCTGTCTGATGCGTCGTCTGCATGGTGGGGTACCTCCTGCATTCGGGTTGGGGGACCGAGTAAACCACCACGTCACGGAAATGTCTTCATCGGAAACGGGCGATTTCGATTGAACGAGCGATTCTGCGCGATGACCGGAGTCGACGGCGCCGTGTGTCCCAAATCGGTTTAGCCCTCGCGCCCGCCCGCGTTTTCGCTAAGACGGGAGCGCGAGTGAGTATGCAGCCGGGGGATAGCGTGGACGAGGCACAGACCAGGGTTCGGCTCGACGGCATGCGGATCGAGCATCGCGATCTCGACGACGCGATTGCCGCGCTGGCGATGATGGCGGTGCCCGACCAGTTGCAGATGGCGCGTCTGAAGAAGCGCAAGCTGCGGCTGCGTGACGAGATCGCCGCGCGCGAGGACCAACTCATTCCCGATATTATCGCCTGAATAGAGGCGGATGCCGATCGTTGGTCACGGCACGGCACGGCGCATAAATGACGCGTTTCGGCACACCTTATGGTTATCCGGCGCTTCATCATGCTGGGCGAGCGTCGCAGGCTATGGCATCGCCGCGGCATGAACAGCGTGGATCATGAATCGCGAATGCACCGCCGGTTGGTCGACGTGCTGTATGTCGAGGCGATGCTGCTGGCGGACGAGGCACGCGCGTATTTCGATGAAATCGGACGTGCCGAACGCGAGGCCCTCGATCCGCTGATCCGGGTCAGCTTCAGTTGCGAATCGCTCAAGGTGACGACGCGGCTGATGCACGTCATCGCGTGGCTGCTCACGCAGCGCGCTGTTCAGTCCGGCGAACTGCGCGCACGCGATGCGCTGGATCCGTCGCGCCGGCTCGGCGATGCGCCGGTGACGGACGACATTCTGCTCGATCGGCTGCCGCCCCGCGCGCGTGATCTGGTCGAATCGAGCGCCGACCTCCACCGGCGGGTCGCGCGGCTCGATCTCGCGCAGGATGGTCCGCGTAGCGTCACCAGTCCGGCACTGTCGATGCAGATCAGGCTCGCCAACGCTTTCTAGGCCGTGGCGTCGTTCAAGACCGCGCCAGCAACCCTCCCCCGCCAGGGGGAGGTGGCAGCGAAGCTGACGGAGGGGGCGGGAAGCGACCAACTGGCATTCGGTATCACCCCTCCGAGCCGCGAGGGCGGCCCACCTCCCCCTGGCGGGGGAGGATTCTGAACGTCGATCCATCCGAGGACGAAGTGACGTTCGGTTCTTGAAGTCTCTAAGGGCGGACTTTTCGAACCCTTCGTCACCCCGGACGCGCTCCGGGGATTACCGCGCCGCAACCTCGGCGTTCACCGTCCGGTTCGGATTTGAAGCCGCCTGTTGGACTTCGGAACACTTGGGTACTTGCTGCTTTTCGAATATCTACCGGTCACTCCCGCGAAAGCGGGAACCCACATCAGCCGACCGCGCGGTGAAGTCGCCAGCGATCAAGAATAGCAGCCCCCCGCCTTCGCGGAGATGACGAGGCGATGGGGGCGTCACCAAACATGGCAGGAGTGGCAGGCCCTATAGCGCAAGCCGCGCCCGCGCCGCGCGGTATTCCCGCTCCAATCGATCGACCCGGTCCGCGACGCTTTCGACCTCGGTCACCGCGCCGATGCCCTGGCCCGAGCCCCAAATGTCCTTCCACGCCTTCGGCTTCGAACCGCCATCCTTGTTTGCGCCGGCGCCGAAGTTCATCGTCTTGAGATCGCCTTCGGGCAAATTGTCCGGGTCCATGCCCGCCGCGACGATCGAGGCGCGCAGGTAATTGCCGTGCACGCCGGTGAACAGGTTCGAATAGACGATGTCGGACGCCTTGCCGGCGACGATCCCGTCCTTGTACGCCTGGTCCGCATTCGCCTCGGTGGTCGCGATGAACGGCGATCCGATATAGCCGAAGTCCGCGCCCATCGCCTGCGCCGCCAGCACCGCGTCGCCGGTCGCAATCGACCCCGACAGCGCGAGCGGCCCGTCGAACCACTGGCGAATCTCCTGGACGATCGCGAATGGCGACAGGCGTCCGGCATGGCCACCGGCACCGGCCGCGACCGCGATCAGGCCGTCGGCACCCTTCTCGATCGCCTTTCGCGCAAACCGGTCGTCGATCACGTCGTGCAGCGTGATGCCGCCCCAGCCGTGTACCGCGGTATTGAGATCCTCGCGCGCGCCGAGCGAGGTGATGACGATCGGCACCTGCCACTTGGCGCAAGTTTCCAGGTCGCTTTCGAGGCGGTCGTTGGACTTGTGGACGATCTGGTTGACCGCGAACGGCGCTGCCGGGCGGTCCGGATTGGCGCGGTTATGCGCGCTCAGTTCCTCGGTGATCCGGTGCAGCCACTCGTCGAGCATTGCCTGCGGTCGGGCGTTGAGTGCGGGAAACGAACCGACGATCCCCGCCTTGCACTGCGCGATCACCAGATCCGGCCCGGAAATAATGAACAGGGGCGAGCCGATCACAGGCAGTCGCAGGCTTTTTAGAATAGCGGGTACGGTCATTCGGGTTTTCTAGCGCAACCCATTCGCCCGCGCCAGAGCCGCATACTGCCCGCCACGCCGTCTTCGCAGGGACGATGGGGCGGGCAGGGTAGCGGTCAGGCCAGGCCGCCGATTACCTTGTCCAGCGTCAGCGGATAGTCGCGGATCCGCACGCCGCACGCATTGTAGACGGCGTTGGCGACAGCCGCGCCGACCCCACACAGGCCCAGCTCGCCGATGCCCTTGGCCTTCGTCGGCGAGGATTTCTCGTCGAGTTCGTCCATGAAGAACACCTCCTGCAATGGAATGTCGGCATGCGCGGGCACGTGATATTCGGCGAGATCGTGGTTCACGAAATAGCCGAAGCGCGTGTCGACGACGGCGTCCTCCATCAGGGCCGCGCCGACCCCCATGGTCATCGCGCCGATCACCTGGCTGCGCGCGGACTTGGGGTTGAGGATGCGACCCGCGGCAAACGCGCCGCTCATCCGCCGTACGCGGATCTCACCGGTCGCCGAATCGACGCCGACCTCGACGAAATGCGCACCGAACGTGGCTTGGGCGTACGTCTTGGTCAGGTCGCCGAACTCGATCGAGTCCTCCGCCGACAGTCCGGCATCGCCTGCCGCCTCGGACAGCGAGACGCTGCGGTTGCCCGACTTTACCTTGCCGTCCTCGAACACGACATCGCCCGAGTTGAACCCGAGCTTCCGCGCTACCGAATCCCGCAGCGCCATGCACGCCGCGTAGACACCGGCGGTCGAGCTGTTGCCGCCCCATTGGCCGCCCGAACCGGACGAAGCGGGGAAGCTGCTGTCGCCGAGCAGAACGATGACCTTGTCGACGGGCACACCCATCATTTCTGCCGCGGTCTGTGCGATGACGGTGTAGCTGCCGGTGCCGATGTCGGTCATGTCGGTGGCGACCGTCACGACGCCCTTCCTGTCGATTCCCACGCGCGCACCCGACTTCATCGTCACGTTGTCGCGGAATGCCGAGGCCATGCCCATGCCCACCAGCCAGCGCCCGTCGCGGACTTGGCCGGGGACAGGGTTGCGCTTGTCCCACCCAAAGCGTTCGGCACCAGTCTTGAGGCACCCGACGAGATCGCGCTGCGAGAACTGGCGCGACGGCTTCTCCGGATCGACCTGCGTGTCGTTGACGATCCGCAACTCGACCGGATCCATCTTCAGCTTCTCAGCCAGCTCGTCCATCGCCGCCTCGAGCGCGAGCAGACCTACCGCCTCGCCCGGCGCACGCATCGCGTTACCCTCGGGGAGGTCGAGCACGGCCAGCCGCGTCGCGGTCATCCGGTTTGCGCCTGCATACAGCAGACGCGTTGCGTTCGGCGCAGTCTCCGGACCGCCGCCGGGCAGATCGCCCGACCAGCTCTCGTGCGCGATAGCAGTAATCTTGCCGTCCCGCTGCGCGGCAATGCGCAGGCGCTGGATCGTCGCAGGACGGTG
>JAYVRZ010000412.1:0-3777 GCA_043775965.1 Sphingomonas sp. | reverse complement strand
GGCCCAGTTGGGGGACGACGCTGACTAAGGACGGCGTGTCGTTACTACGGCCTCTCCAACTGGGCCCCGGCCTTCGCCGGGGTGGTGCAGGAATTGATTTCGCGCAGAGGCGCGGAGGACGCGGAGGGGATTTTCGCCCGGAACGGGCTAATTGCACTCCAGCGCGAGTTGTTGAAATGCACGCTTCGCGACAAGTGCACCACCTCTGCGCTCTCAGCGCCTCTGCGCGAACAAAATCTTATCGCTACAAATGAAACGCCACCGAACCCGCGCTAGTGACACACCCGCCCCGCACCGCCTAAACGAATGGCATGTGGCAGCTTTATCAATTTCCCCTGTGTCCCTTCTCGCGAAAGGTGCGCCTGCTGCTGGGCGAGAAGGGGATCGGTTACGAACTCGTCCGCGAATCGCCGTGGGATCGCCGCGACGAGTTCATGGACATGAACCCCGCCGGCCAGACCCCGGTGATGGTCGACGCGTCGCGTGGCGTAGCGCCCCTCATCGATTCGATGGCGATCTGCGAGTTCTTCGAGGAAACCGTCGAGAAGGCGGCGATGATCAACGGCACCGCGACCAACCGCGCCGAGATCCGCCGGCTTGTCACGTGGTTCGACACGCATTTCTACCGCGACGTCACCGGGCCGCTACTCCACGAGCGGATGGTCAAGCGCCTCGCGCACCGTGCCGCGCCCGACGCCAAGGGGCTCCGGGAAGCGATGAAGGCCGCGGTCGGGCATCTCGATTATATGGATTATCTGCTCGATCACCGGAACTGGCTCGGCGGCGCAACGATGAGTCTCGCCGATCTCGCGGCCGCCGCGCAGATCTCGGTGACCGACTATCTCGGTGGGATCGACTGGAAGGGTCATGACCAGACCGCGCGCTGGTATCGCGGCTTCAAGAGCCGCCCGAGCTTCCGCCCGCTGCTCAGCGAGCGGATGGAGCTGATCTCACCTCCATCGCATTACGACAATGTCGATTTCTGAGCAGGTCACCTACGCCGACTTCGAGAGGCTCGACATCCGCGTCGGCACGATCGTCGAGGCCGAACCCTTCCCGGAGGCGCGTAAACCCGCGATCAAGCTCCGGATCGATTTCGGGGACGAGATCGGTGTGAAGCGCTCGTCCGCGCAGATCACCGAGCATTATACGCCCGAAACGCTGGTGGGTCGCCAGGTCGCAGCGGTGGTCAACTTCCCGCCGCGCCAGATCGGACCGATGATGTCCGAGGTGTTGACGCTGGGCTTTCCCGATGCGAACGGGAAGGTGGTCTTGATCTCGCCGACCGGACACGTCTCCAACGGCGGGCGGCTATTCTAGAAAACGATCCTCCCCCGCCAGGGGGAGGTGGCTGGCCCTTGCCAGACGGAGGGGGAGGAAAGGGAAACCGCTGTCGCGTGTCCTCCCCCTCCGTCACCTTCGGTGCCACCTCCCCCTTGCGGGGGAGGATCAGCCAAGCCGCTTACTGCCGCATGTCGTTCTGCGTGATCGGCACGATCTTCACCTCGACGCGGCGGTTTGCAGCTCGGCCCTCGTCGGTGTCGTTCGATGCGATCGGTTGCGTTTCGCCATAGCCGCGCGTCCCGATGCGGGCGGTCTGCACGCCGTGGCCCGCCAGATAATCCGCGACCGAGCGTGCACGCCGCTCCGACAGCGTCTGGTTATACGCGTCGCTGCCGGTCGAATCGGTATGGCCGTACACGTCGATATAGGTCTGGTTGTACTGCGCGAGCGTGTCGGCGACCTGATCCAGCGTACGGCGGAACTGCGGCTGCACGTCGGCGCTGTCATACGCGAACGTGATGCCCGACGGGATGTTGAGCACGAGATCGTCGCCCTGGCGGATGACCTGTACGTCGGTGCCGGCGGTGCGGGCGCGCAGATCGCGCTCCTGCTTGTCCATGTACGCGCCGATGCCCGCACCCGCGAGGCCACCGATGCCTGCGCCGAGCAGCTTCTCGGTCCGGTCATGACGACCACCAACCACGTCGCCGAGCAAATACCCGCCGAGCGCGCCGCCGATGCCTCCGAGTGCGGTCTTCGAAATCGTCTGGCGACCCGTCTCGGGGTCGGTCGTGCAGCCGCTGGTGGCGATTAGCGCGGCGAGCGCAGCGCCCGCGAACATCTTGGTTTTCATAGATAAACTCCCTGAGACATGATCAATGACGGCTTTATGCCCGATACGGCCGATAACCCGGCTTCGCGACGATTGTTCCGCCTGCGCACTGAACCGAGCCTGACCATCTTCGTCGCCGGTTGTCGAGGATGCACGCCCCCTGCGCGCAAGGACGGTTGTGCGACCGGCCGTTGTCCTGCAAAGAGACGCTGAGCCAATGGCACCGCTTCCCCCCTTTCCCTGGATCGACGTCGCGATCATCCTCGCGCTGGTCGCGTTGAACGGTGTGTTCGCGATGAGCGAACTCGCGATCGTCTCCGCGCGGAAAGCCCGGCTTGAGGCGATGGCGCGCTCGGGCAGCAAGGGCGCGCGCGCAGCGATCCTGCTCGCGGCCGATCCCGGCAAGTTTCTCTCCACCGTCCAGATCGGCATCACGCTGATCGGGATCCTCGCGGGCGCCTATTCGGGCTCCAGCCTGGGCATGCCGACTGCGTCGCGGCTGCAGGCCTGGGGCCTGTCTGCGCAGACCGCCGAGACCGCGGGCTTCGCGATCGTCATCGGCCTCACCACGTTCGCGTCACTGATCATCGGCGAGCTCGTCCCCAAGCAGTTCGCGCTGCGGTCGCCCGAGACGATCGCCGCGTTCATGGCGCCGGTGATGCGCTGGCTCGCGATCGGCACCGCGCCGATCGTCTGGGTGCTCGATTCGACCAGCGCGCTGATCTTCAAGATCCTTCGGCTCAACCGTGAATCGGAAGAGCATGTCACCGCCGAAGAGCTCCACATGATCGTCGCGGAGGCTTCCAAGTCGGGCGTGATCGAGGAGCATGAGCGCTCGATCATCTCGGGCGTGGTGCGGCTCGCCGATCGGCCGGTGCGCGAGGTGATGACGCCGCGTACCGAGATCGACTGGCTCGACTGCAACGCCGGGCCGGACGAGATCCGCGCCACGTTGCTCGGGTCGCAGCATACCCGCCTGCCGGTCGGCGACGGCTCGATCGACCGCGTCCAGGGCGTCGTCCAGGCGCGCGACATCGCCGCCGCCTTGTTCCGCGGCGACCCGCTCGACCTCCGCGTGCTGATGCGCAAGGCGCCCGTGGTGATCGACCAGATCGACGCGATGGACGCCTTGCTGGCGCTGCGCGAGGCGGAGGTGCCGATGGCGCTGATCCACGACGAATACGGCCATTTCGAAGGCATCGTGACGCCCGCCGACATGCTCGCGGCGATCGCCGGCGAGTTCAAGTCGGACGCCGATCCCGACGATGCGCCTTCGGTCGTGGTGCGCGACGACGGTTCGTTGCTGGTGGCGGGGACGATGGCGGCGGATTCGCTCGCCGACCGGCTCGGCATCGACCTGCCCGAGGACCGCGACTATGCGACCGTCGCGGGGCTGGCGCTGTCGGTGTTCCGCCATCTGCCGGGCGAGGGCGAGAGCTTCGTCGAGCAGGGCTGGAAGTTCGAGATCGTCGACCTCGATGGGCGGCGGATCGACAAGCTGCTGGTGAGCGAAGTCTGAGCACGGAGGGCGGGCGCTCTCCTCTCTTGCTCCACCCCGGCGGAGGCCGGGGCCCAGTTGGTGAGGTCGTGGTAACGGAGCGCTGCCAGAGCCAGCAACGTCCCCCAACTGGGCCCCGGCATTCGCCGGGGTGGTGGACGAA
>JAYVRZ010000411.1:0-3031 GCA_043775965.1 Sphingomonas sp. | reverse complement strand
GCCCCCATCCAGGAGACCGGCCGCCGCTTCGTCGAGGGACTGCCCGAACTCTATGTCGTCTCGAACGTGGTCGAGGGCGGCGTCCCGATCGGCAGCCTTGGGAATGGCGAAGCGGTCTGGCACACCGACATGTCCTATGTCGAAGTCCCGCCCCAGGCGAGCGCGCTCTATGCGCTGGAAGTGCCACCGACGGGCGGGAATACGAGCTTTATAAATATGTACGCCGTGTACGAGGCGCTGCCCGACGACTTGAAGGCGCGCATCGCCGGACGCCGCGTCAAGCACGACGGCACCTACAACAGCGGTGGTTTCCTGCGCCAAGGCGTCACGCCGAGCGACGATCCGCGCGAGGCGCCGGGCAGTCTGCACCTGTTGGTCTACACTCACCCCGAAACCAGGCGCCCCGCACTGTATCTCGGCCGCCGGCGAAATGCCTATATCGATGGTCTGAATCTGGCCGAGTCCGAAGCGTTGCTCGACGAGCTGTGGGGTCATGTCGACGGCGACCGGTTTGGCTGGAGCCATCAATGGCGCAAGGGTGACCTGGTGCTGTGGGACAATCGCTGCACGATGCACCGCCGTGATGCGTTCGATCCGGCCGCACGGCGCGTGATGCACAGGACGCAGATCAAGGGGACGGGCCGACCTGCATGACCGGACGTGGCCTAAACCGGTCCGCCGCGGTCGTTCGTGACGTACCGCGGTGGATGAGCATCCCGAACCGGATCCTTGCGGTGCTCTGTCTGATGTATCTGGTTCTCTACATCGACCGGGTGAACCTGGCGACCGTGGGCCCGCGGATGACAGCCGAACTGGGGATGAGCAACACCCAGTTCGGCCTCGCAATCTCCGCCTTTTCCTATCCGTATGCCCTGATCCAGCTTTTCGGAGGTCGGGTCATCGACCGCTTCGGACCGCGACGCATGCTGCTGATCTGTGGCGCGATCGTCTGCGTGGCGACGGTGTTGACCGGGCTGGTCGGCGGGATGGCATCGCTGTTCGCACTACGCCTCGCGCTCGGCATTGGCGAAGGGTTCGCGTTTCCCGCCGCGACGCGCGCCATGGCGACATGGCTGCCACCGGCGCGCTGGGGCTTCGCGCAAGGGATCACGCATGCCGCGGCACGGCTCGGCAACGCGCTGACCCCGCCGCTGCTGGTAGGGTTGATGGCGCTCGTATCCTGGCGAGGGGCATTCGTGGTGCTAGGCCTTGCGAGCGCGGTCTGGGTGATCCTGTGGCTTGTGGTCGCGCGCGAGAACCCTGAGCGACACCCCGGCATGTCCGACGAGGAACGCGCCGAACTGGCGCCGGCGGCGCAACAGGCTGCCACCACGCCTCCAGTTCCATGGTGGCGGCTCGCGCGGCGGATCGCGCCCGTGACCGCCGTCGATTTCTGCTATGGATGGACATTGTGGGTGTTCTTGACGTGGCTACCCTCGTTCTTCTTCAAGAATTTTGGGCTCGACCTGAAGCACTCGGCGCTATTCTCGGGCGGTGTGCTGTTGGGTGGTGTGATCGGCGACTGGGTCGGTGGAGCAGCCAGTGATTATATCTACCGCAGGACCGGCAGCTTGCAGGCGGCGCGGCGCAACCTGATCATCGTCGGGATGGTCGGCGCTTTCGTGTTTCTCGTGCCCGTGGTCCTCACCCACGATTTGACGACGGTCGCCCTGTGCCTGTCGCTCGCGTTCTTCTTCTCCGAGCTTGTGGTCGCGCCGATCTGGGCCGTCCCGATGGACATCGCGCCGCAGTATGCGGGCACCGCCAGCGGCATGATGAACTTCGGCTTCGGGATCGCCGGCATCCTCTCTCCGCTGGTGTTCGGCGCGGCGGTAGACCTGACGGGAAGCTGGTCGATCCCGTTCTGCGCCTCGCTGGCGCTACTCTTGGTCGGCGCAGGCCTGTCTTTCTTCATGCACCCCGAAAGGCCTTTCCAAGCCGACGGACCTCGCTGAGTCGGAATGGGGAACGCGCCGCTTTACAGGACGTGGTGACATATCGCGTCAAAATCTAATCGCCCTGATCTCGGCCGAAACCCGGGATAGAACGGTCTGGCGCGTATCCGAACAGCCGCATTGCGCCGCTAAGCAGAAAAATGCAGCTTACGCGTTCACGGAAAGGGAAACCGGATTGTGTCTGTTGCTGTCCTGGATAGCCATCGGCTGACGCTCATCGCGCTCGTCCCCGACAAGGCCGTCTCTATATTCGAGCGGTTCCGGGAGTTTCCACGGTTTGGCGATGCGCAGCATATCGCGGTGCGCCACCGTACCGCTGCTGAGCGAACGGCGCTGGCGGCGCGGATAGATGCCGCCGTATCGGCGTCCGATCAGGCCGTCATGCTCCTAGCACAGGGGAGTGCCTGCGCGGCCGCCGCTTGGTGGGCACGACTGTCGCCGAAAGCCTATACCGCGAACGTTGCCGGCGCCCTGTTGGTCGCCCCCGAAGGCACGAGCTTGCACCAGCGTCATTTTGCGGCGCCGAAAATCGGGCTGCCCTTCCCGTCGATCGTCGTCGGCGCCGATGACGAAGCGCAGCGCCTGGGTGTAGAATGGGGCAGTCGCCTAATCGATGGCCCGCTTCTGAACGCGGCAACGGCGCCAACCAACCGCCTGCTCGCCATCATTGAACGCTTTACCTCCGCAGTTGTCGAGCGCGACGTCGTGGCTGCGTATCGCATTATTCAGGCGATCGGAGACGCCTAGGTGCATGCCCGCCGTTACGTAAGACTGGCCGTGCGTCGGGCATGTAAGTGTCCTGTTGTAGATCGACCCACAACCGGACATTCAGCAAGTCACACCCTTTCGCCGACTTCGGACGCTCGTTCATACTCGTGCGGCCATTCCAAACCCTCATGCCTTCGCAGCCGTCGCGCGCCCCGCTTCTCAGGTTTCGGCAGGCTTGGTCGATCATACGGTCAGGGAGAAGCCGATGGAGCAATCTTGGGCCAATAGACGGTTTGTCCGCTAATTTGACGGGCCGTTCTGTGCGATAACCGACCAGTGAGACTAATTGTGGCGACAAGCTTAGATTT
>JAYVRZ010000410.1:0-3122 GCA_043775965.1 Sphingomonas sp. | reverse complement strand
AGCCGCCGGTCGCGGCGACGACGCGCGCGGCGTTGATGAACGCCTCGCGCGTGCAGATGTCGCGCGGGCGGATATTGTCGGCGAGACAATCCATGACCTGCGCACCGGCAGCGACCGCGATCTGTTCGCGCGTGGTGTAAGGCGCGGGCACCATGTTGCTGTTCGGGATCGACAAACCGATCGCCTCGGCGACGCAGGCCATCGTGTTGGCGGTGTACTGACCACCGCAGGCGCCATGGCCCGGGCATGCAACCTTCTCGATCGCGTGGACTTCGGAGAGCGGGCATGCGCCGGCGGCGTATTTTCCGACGATCTCGAACACGTCGACGACGGTGACGTCGCGGTCCTGGTAGCGGCCGGGCAGGATCGAGCCACCGTAGACGAACACGCTCGGGATGTTGAGGCGGAGCATCGCCATCATCATGCCGGGGAGCGACTTGTCGCAGCCGGCGAACCCGACCAGCGCGTCGTAGCAATGGCCGCGGACGCTGAGTTCGACCGAGTCGGCGATGACTTCGCGGCTGACGAGGCTCGCCTTCATCCCCTGATGGCCCATCGCGATGCCGTCGGTGACGGTGATCGTGTTGAACCGGCGCGGCATGCCGCCACCCTGGATGACGCCCGCCTGCGCGGCATCGGCCTGCGCGTCGAGCGTGGTGTTGCAGGGCGCGGAGTTGTTGCCGGCGGACGCAAGTGCGACGAACGGGCGCGCGATCTGCTCCTCGTCGAGGCCCATCGCGTAGTAATAGCTGCGGTGCGGGGCGCGTTCGGGGCCGACGGAGACGTGGCGGCTCGGCAGGCGCGATTTATCGAATGTGCGGGTCATGGCGAACGCCTATGTCGCGGGAGAGGGTATTTGCGCAAGAGAGTTGCGTCGATTTTTGCGTGGTGGGGGTGCCCGTTCCGTCACCGCCGCGCAGCTGTCCCTTCAGGCAGGTAAGCTTGTTTCCCCGCGAAGGCGGGGATCCAGACTGGGCTCCCGCCTTCGCGGGAGAACAAGAAGCGGTCCGATTACAGCGGCCCCTCGTCTTTAGGGGGAGGCAGAAATATCAGAGGCCTTCGAGCGCCTTAGCCACGCCGTCCATCGTGAACGGTTTCTGCAGACGGGGGCGGTCGCGGAATTCGGGCGCGACGCCGTCGTCGCCGCCGCCGGTGGCGAACACGAAGGGCACGCCCTTTGCAGCCAAAGCCTCGGCGACGGCGGTGCTCTTTTCGCCGCCGCGGAGGTTCACGTCGAGGATCGCGCCGTCGACGCCGCCCTCTTCGATCCGCTTCAAGGCGTCGGCAACGGTGTCGACCGAACCCGCCACCCCCTTGTCCAGTACCTCGAGGAAATCCTCGAGCATCATGGCGATCAACGGTTCATCCTCGACGATGAGGATCTGCTGGGGAGCGGTCATATTCTGCGCATAGTCGGGATTGTTACGACTTGCCAACATCTTGTTCGTGTCGCCGCGTAGCGAGCACGTCTCGTGCCGCTTCCGCCAGTTCCTGGACCGAGAATGGCTTGGGCAGGAACGCGACGTTGTCGAGGTCGATCGACTTGCGCAACTGCTCCTCGGCATAGCCCGACATGAACAGGATCGGCAGGTCGGGAAATTTCTCGCGCGCGTGGCGGACCATGGTCGGGCCATCCATCTGCGGCATGACGACGTCGCTGATGAGCAGATCGGGACGGCCATGTTTCTCGAGCACTTCGAGGGCGACTTCGCCGTTCTCCGCGGTGAGCACGGTGTACCCCTGCCGCGCGAGCGCGCGTTCGGCGACGGCGCGGACCATATCCTCGTCCTCGACCAGCAGGATCGTGCCGGTGCCCCAAAGATCGACCGGCTTGGGCGGCGGCTTGGCGATCACCGGCCGGGTCGCGGCGGGGGCGGCGTGGACGGGCAAGTACATGGTGAAGGTGGCGCCCTGCCCCAGCTTGCTGTCGGCGAAGATGTAACCGCCCGACTGTTTGACGATGCCGTAGACGGTGGAGAGGCCGAGCCCGGTGCCCTTGCCGAATTCCTTGGTGGTGAAGAACGGCTCGAAGATCTTGGGCAGCACGTCCGGCGGGATGCCGGTGCCGGTGTCGCTGACGACGAGCGCGGTATAGTCGGCGACGGGCAGGATGTCGGACGCCATCTCGCGCACTTCGACGGCGGGCACTGCGCGGGTGGTGATCGTCAGCACGCCGCCGCCGCGCGCGTTCGCCGAGACGATCGCGTCGCGCGCGTTGACCGCGAGGTTGACGACGACCTGTTCGAGCTGGCCGGGATCGGCGCGGACCGGGCCGAGGTTTCGACCATGCGTCATGTCGAGCCGGACGGTCTCGCCCATCAGGCGTTTCAGGAGGTTCGAGACCTCCGAGACGACATCGGGGAGTTGGAGGATCTGCGGGCGAAGCGTCTGCTGGCGCGAGAAGGCGAGCAGCTGGCGCGTCAGGCTGGCGGCGCGGTTCGAGTTGGTGCGGACCTGCTGGATGTCGTCGTAATCGCTGTCGCCGGGCGAATGGCGCATCAGCATCAGGTCGCAGTGCCCGATGATCGCGGTCAGGATGTTGTTGAAATCATGCGCGACGCCGCCCGCGAGCTGGCCGACCGCCTGCATCTTGGTCGCTTGGGCCACCTCGCGCTTGAGGCGGCTTTCCTCGCTATTGTCCTTGAGGCTGAGCAGGACGGCGGCGTCGCCCAATCCGCGCGCGCCGGCGATGGTGAGCGCGACCGGTTCGTCGGGGTGATCCTTGAGGCGGACGGCCATGTCGGTCGAGTGGGTCGCACCGCCGGCGAATTTGCGGATCGCGTCGGCGACGGCCGCCTTGTCCTCGCGGACGACGAGGTCGCCGGGGTAAAGCGGTGGCGCGACCGCGTTGACGCCGGCGGCGCGCAGGAACGAGTCGTTCATCTGGAGGAAGCGGCCGTCGCGGTCGACCAGCGCCATGCCGAATGGCATCAGGCTGACTAGGCTGCGGACATGAGCGGAGGCACTGGCGCCGATCGCGGGGGCGTTCTCCTCATCGTCGAGCAGCGCCACCAGCACCGGCGCGTCGTCGCCGTCGCCGTCGAGGAACGGCACCTGGAGGACGCGGAGCGGCGTGCCTTCGAGGCCTTCGCGTTCGAACCGGACCAGGCCGCGGCTGTCGG
>JAYVRZ010000409.1:0-11687 GCA_043775965.1 Sphingomonas sp. | reverse complement strand
GCCAATTGTGGAGCGGGCACGCTACCGCGCCGCCGTGGACGATGCCCTGCGACAGCCGACCGCCCTTGTGCGGGCAGCGATCGGCCAGCGCGAACACCTTGCCCTCGCCGGTGCGGAAGACTGCGATGTCGTCGCCGCCGGTAACCTGCACCGTGCGACTGCCGCGGACCGGAATCTCGTCGACCCAGCCGATATCGAGCCACTCGCCGATCATGCCATTTCCCTCGTCACATCCAGAGGCGTGAAGCGCGCCATCGGCGCATGCTGTTCGCGGTGCTCGCCCGCTGCGCGCGCCGCCCAGGGATCGTCCTGCATGAACGTCTGCGAGAACAGGAACCGTGCCGCCAGCGCATCGCGACCCTCGGCATCATCGGCGATCCGTTCGCGGATATACTCGACACCGATCCGCTCGATCCACGGTGCGGTCCGCTCCAGATAGCGCGCCTCTTCGCGGTACAATTGGATGAACGCGGCGCAATAGTGCATCGCTTCCTCCTCGGTCGCGACCTTGCACAGGAAGTCGGTCGCGCGGACCTTGATCCCGCCATTGCCGCCAACCGACAGCTCGTAGCCGCTGTCGACGCAGACCACGCCGAAATCCTTGATCGTTGCCTCCGCGCAATTCCTCGGGCAGCCAGACACCGCGATCTTGAACTTGTGCGGCATCCAGGAGCCCCAGGTCATCCGCTCGACCTTGATGCCGAGCCCGGTCGAATCCTGCGTCCCGAACCGGCACCAGTCCGACCCGACGCACGTCTTCACGGTGCGCAGTGACTTGCCGTACGCGTGCCCGCTGACCATCCCGGCGGCGTTGAGATCGGCCCAGACCGCGGGTAGATCCTCCTTCTTGATCCCGAAGATGTCGAGCCGCTGTCCACCCGTCACCTTGACCAGCGGCGCGTCGTATTTCTCGACCACATCGGCGATCGCGCGCAGTTCGCGGGGGTTGGTCACGCCGCCCCACATCCGCGGCACCACCGAATAGGTGCCGTCCTTCTGGATGTTGGCGTGCAGCCGTTCGTTGACGAAGCGGCTCTGCTGGTCGTCCTTGTAATCACCCGGCAGCGCGCAGAGCAGGTAGTAGTTGAGCGCAGGGCGGCACGACGAACACCCGTCGGGGGTCGACCAGCTCATCTTCTGCATCACCTCGGGGATCGACCGCATGCCCTGCGCGACGATCTCGCGGCGGACGTCGTCGTGGCCGAAGCTCGTGCATTTGCACATCGTCTTGACCGTACGTTCGCCAGAATACTCGTCGCCGAGCGTGACCGCGAGCAACGTCTCGACCAGCCCTGTGCATGACCCGCACGAGGCGGACGCCTTGCAGGTCGCGCGGACCGCATCCAGCGTCGCGTTGCCGGCGCCGATGCACGCCACGACCTTGCCCTTGGTGACGCCGTTGCAGCCGCAGATCTCCGCATCGTCGGAGAGCGCCGCAACGGCCGCCTTAGGGTCCGCCTGCACCCCTCCCGAGGCGAACGACTGGCCGAAGATCAGCATGTCGCGGATAGGAGCGATGTCCTCCCCGCGCTTGAGCAGGTCGAAATACCAGCCACCGTCGGTCGTATCGCCGTACAGCACAGCGCCGACGATCCGGTCCTCCTTGACCACCACGCGCTTGTAGATGCCGCGCGACGCATCGCGCAGGACAATGTCCTCCGCGCCCGCACCGCCCGAGAAGTCGCCCGCGGAGAACACGTCGAGCCCGGCGACTTTCAGCTTGGTCGAGGTCACCGACCCGCGATAGCCGCTATGCTGCTCGACGAGGCCATCGGCCAGCGCTCGGCACATGTCCCACAGCGGCGCGACGAGGCCGTAGACGTTGCCGTCATGCTCGACGCATTCACCGACCGCCAGGATCGACGGATCGCTGGTGACCATGTGGTCGTCGACCTTGATCCCGCGGCCGATCTCCAGCCCGGCGTCGCGGGCGAGCGCGACGGAGGGGCGGATGCCGACCGCCATCACGACGAGGCTGGCAGGGATCAGCGTGCCGTCCTTCAGGCGGACGCCCTCGACGCATGTGTCACCGACGATCTCGGCGGTGTTCGCTTCGGTCAAGATGACCTGGCCACGCGCCTCCAGCGCCGACTTGAGCAACCACCCCGCCGCCTCGTCGAGCTGCCGCTCCATCAGCGTCGGCATCAGGTGGATCACCGTCACCTTCATGCCCCGCAGCGTCAGCCCGTGTGCAGCCTCCAACCCGAGCAGCCCGCCGCCGATGACGACCGCCGCGCCACCCTTTCCGGCCGCGTCCAGCATGTGGTCCACGTCCGCCATGTCACGAAACGAGATGACGCCGGGCAGGTCCTTGCCGGGGACCGGGATGATGAACGGATCGGAGCCGGTCGCGATCAACAGCCGGTCGTACGATACCATCAGCCCCGATCGCGCGGTGACGGTCTTGGCCACGCGGTCGATTGCCTGCACCGGATCGCTCGTCACCAGTTCGATCGTGTTCGTCGCGTACCAGGCGTGATCGTTGATGACGATCTGCTCGAACGTCTTCTCGCCCGCCAGCACCGGCGACAGCATGATGCGGTTGTAGTTCACATGCGGCTCGGCACCGAAAATGGTAACGCGGTAGCGGGTCGGGTCGCGCGCGATCAACTCCTCGACCGCGCGACAGCCGGCCATGCCGTTGCCGATCACGACGAGGTGTTCGCGCGTGTCGGGGGAGGGGGTGATGTCTTGGTGTTCCATCAAAGTGCCCAATCCAGTTGGAGCCAAAGTTTCCGCGTATCGACGGCGAACAGGTCCGCGTCGTAATCGGCGTAGCGCAGTGTCGCCGTGGTCCGCCCGAGCTTCGCGGAGGCGAGCAGATCGACCTCGTTGCCGTAATGGCGCACCAGCCGGTCGCTCTCGAACCGGTGATAAACGCCCTGCAGCGACACGCCCTTGAGCGCGCCGATCGTCTTCCACCCCCAGCCGGCGCTGGCATAGGCATCGCGGACGCCGTCGGCGGGCGTGGTCAGGAACTTGTCGGCCCAGCCCTGGAACTTGAACAGGCTGCTGAGCGGCGTCTGGAACGACGTGAACGCGGCGCCGCCACTTGCGCCGAGCACCTCGTAACCGGCGCCGAGCTTCGGGCCGTTCAGGTCGAGCGATAGGTCCGCGAGATAATAGTCCGCCGCATAGCCGTTCGGGTTGCGATGCCAGTCGGTCTGGCGGGCATAGCTTGCCTGGTAGGCGAGCTTGGCCTTGCCGATCGACTGCGCGCCGGCAAACCGCGCGCCGTATGTCTGGCTCGACAGGCGGTACCCCTGCACCGCCGCCTCGTCCTGATCGACCAGGTACGCAAAGCCGGTCGCGGTGCCGATCGGCGTCTTGTAGCTTAGATTGGCGAAAACGTTGTTGCCGCCGATCCTCTGCTGCCGCGCACCCACGCCGTCGATGCCCCAGATCGTGCGGACGTCCCACGCATAGGTGACGTCGGCCTTGAGGTTCTTCACCGCGGTCCATTCGATCCGGATCGCGTCATAGGTCTGAGCATTCTGGCGGAACGGGGCGTTGCCGACGAAGCGTTCGTCGTCGAGCGCGATCCGCTGTCGCCCGGCGGTGATCGCGACGGCCGGCGTGCGGTACTGGACCTGCGCGATATACAGCCCGATCGACTGCGGATCGGCGACCAGCGGCCGGGTCGCGGTTCCGTTCAATCCGTCGTAATAGTTGCCGACTATCGCGAGACTGCCCTGCGCCACTGCCAGCGCCGACCAATGCCCGGTGGTGGCCTGGACGCCGGCGCGGACCCGCATCGTCACTGCGTCGGCATCCTTGGCGATACCGTCCTGGTCGACCGTCTCATAGCGGAGGCGGGCATCGACGACGGGTGCCAGCGTCACCGTCTGCGCCGCTACCGGTGCTGCGCTGACGAGCAGGACACCGGCGAGGACCAGTCGCTTCATGCCACCACCGCGACATTTGCGGGGCTGTCGCCAAGACGCCGGGCATCGAGCGCCGCGTCGAGCAGTATGCGCTCATCCGACTTATGTGTGGCCGAGAAGCGGACCGCGAGTGCGCAGACCGCGGTGCCTGCGACGATGTAGCCGAGTATCACGAGACACTGTTGCGGCGTCGCCGATGCCTTGTTGAGGAACCCGGCCGCGACGGCGCCGATATTGCCGCCCGCGCCGATCAGCCCGGCGACCCCGCCCAGTGCCTTGCGGTCGACGAACGGCACCAGCGCATAGGTCGCGCCGCACGCCATGTGCGTGAACAGCCCGAACATCGTCATCGCGAGGATGGCGAGCGTGACGCTGCCGGCGTTGCCGAACAGCACCAGCCCGACACCTTCGCCGAGCATCAACCCGAACAACAGCAAAGCGCGGCCATCGAGGCCCTTGGCGAGGGCGATCCGGTCGCTGGCGATGCCGCCGAGCGCGCGGGCGAACAGCGCGAGGCCACCGAAGATCCCGGCGGCGAGCCCGGCACTGGTGAGCGACAGCCCGAACCGGTCGACATAATAGCTGGCGGCGATGTTGTGGATGAAGATCTCGACGCCGAAACAGGCGCCGTAGGTCGCGGCGAGCATCCAGGTGCGGTAGTTGGCAGCGGCGCGGCGGAAGATCGCCATGCCCGTCGCCTTGCCGCCGTCGAGTTCGATGCCGGCGGCGCGGAGGTCGACGATGTCGCCCTGCGGCGTGTCCTGCGTGTAGCGCGCATAGACGAATGCCATCGCGACCATCGCGACGCCGGGCACGAACATCGCCGCGCGCCATCCCGAAGCGTGCTCGACGCCCAGGCCGATCATCGCCGCGACGACCAGCGGCATCAGGCTCTGCGCTGCGCCGCCGCCTGCGTTGCCCCAGCCGCCGACGGTCGCGTTGGCGGTGCCGACGACGTTGGGCGCGAACATCACGCTGGTGTGATATTGCGTGATCACGAACGACGCACCGATCGCACCGATCGCGAGGCGGAAGAACAGGAACGCCTCGTAGGTCTGCGCGAAGGCGAGCCCGAACACCGGGATCGCGCCGAGCAGCAGCAACCAGGTATAGGTGCGGCGCGGTCCGAACCGGTCGCAAAGCGGCCCGACGACTAGCCGGACGAGGATCGTGACCGCCACTGCGGCGATATTGATATTGGCGATCTGGTCCTTGCTGAGCCCGAACTCGGTCTTGATGAGCGGCATCAGCGGGGCGGCGGCGAACCACGCGAAGAAGCACACGAAGAACGCCAGCCACGTGACGTGGAACGCCCGCATCTGCGGCGTGGCGGCACTGAACAGGTCGATCCTTGTGGCCTTCGATCCGGTGATCTCGATGCCCGGTGATGCGAACAGCATGATGTTTCCCCCATCTGCGTTGGACAAAGAAAAAGCCGCCCAGACGGCGACCTTGCGGACGCATCTGAGCGGCTTCGTTGCCTATGGACGATCGGTGGATCGTCCTACGCGGTCAGGCCCCTTCGTTGGAACCGGTCTCGCGATGATTTCGTGTCCGACTCCTTTGCCGAACGCCGTAAAGATGACCGAAGTGGCCCCATCACGCAAGCGCCGTTTCGCAGGCGCAGCAACTTTACGGTAAACTGCTCAAATACCCCGTGATATCGTCAGGGTCGAAGGCGCGCCCATCGAAGAAGGCGTCCCGACCGAGGATCAGTCGCCCTTGAGTCGATCCCGCGCCGATCCCACCTGCGCCGATCGCGCCCTCAAGTTTCGAACTCGCATTGGGCAAGGGCGCACCCGATCCCGCCAGCGCCGCGCGGTAGATGTCGGGACGGAATACGGCCTGCGCGGCCTCTGCCTCTTCGGCCGAAAACGGCATACCATCCCAGCGCAGCATCTGCGAATGGAGCCACGCCGCCTGGCTGCGCCACGGGAAGTTGGCCGCCTCACGGTATTGGAACATGAAGTCGGGGACGTGGATCGGCGCAGCATCCTTCACGAGCCGCACCTGGTCGCTGATCGCCCGCGTCACGGCATCGAGCGGTGCATCGAGATAGGCGGGCCGCGCGAGGATCGCCGCACTCGCATCGCGCGTGCCGGGATCGACGAAATGCGCGGCCGCGGCATGCAGCGCGCGGATCAGCCGGTGGACGACGTCTTCGCGCTCGTCCAGCGTCGCTGCGCGCATCGCCAGCACCTTTTCGACGCCGCGTCGCCAGATCTGCGCGGTGACCAGCGCGATCCGCCCAACGCCGCGATCGACCGCGACGCCGTTCCACGGCTCGCCGACGCAGATGCCGTCGACCTCGCCCGCCGCCAGTGCATCGGCGGCGAAGGTCGGGCTGGTCGTGACGATCTCTACATCGGTATCCGGCCGGATGCCCACGGCCGCCAGCCAATAGCGCAGCATGTAGTTATGGCTCGAATACCGGTGGACCACACCGAACCGCAATCGCTGCCCTGCCGCGAGCCGCTCGACCGCGACTGCCTTCAGTCGCGCGCCGAGCACGACCGGATCGCCGAGCGCATCGCCGTCCATGACACGTGCGGCGAGCGGCAGCGACAGCGTGATCGCATTGCCGTTAAGCCCGAGCACGAACGGGACCGCCAACGGCACCGCGGGCCGCCCGCGCCCCAACACAGTCGCGATCGCCAGCGGTGCGACCATGTGCGCCGCATCGGTATGCCCGTAGAGCAGCCGGTCGCGTACCGTCGCCCAGGTCATGTCGCGGACCAGTTCGATCTCCAGCCCCTCGGCCTCGGCAAACCCCTGTTCGCGCGCAAGGATCGGCAGCGCGGCATCGACCAGTGGCAGGAAACCGATGCGGACCCGGTCGAGCGCCATCACAAATCTCCCATGAGTGCGTCGCTGGTGATGATCGCATCGGCGATCTCCGCAATCCGGCGGTTGGACCGCATCGCCTGCGCGCGGAGCAGGCCATAGGCGGTCGGCTCGTCGATCCCGCGGCGCTTCATCAGGATCGCCTTGGCGCGGTCGACGGTCGTGCGATCGGCGAGCGCGCTGCGCGCTTCGTGCAACTCGGCCTGCAACCGTGCGAACGCCTGGAACCGGCGGATGGCGAGGTCGATCACGGGCTTGATGCGTTGCTTGGCGAGTCCGTCGACGATGTAAGCCGAAACGCCGGCATCCACGGCGGCGGCGGTGGATTCCGCATCGCTCTGGTCGACGAACATCGCGATCGGGCGGGCAAGCGCGCGCGACACCGCGAAAAACTCCTCGAGCACGTCGCGACTGGGATTTTCAAGGTTGATCAGCACCACTTCCGGCGCTGCCTTTTCCAGGGCGGCCACCATCCCGATCGTGCCATCGATCACCACGATATCGTTTAGCCCCGCCTCACGCAGACCGTCCGAGATGATCGCGGCACGCGTGGTACTCGTGTCGATGATGGCGATGCGCATCGCCAAGGTTTATTACGCACCGTCTAGATTAGCGAGGGCCGTCCACCGGCACCCTGCGATTCTTGAATCAATGGTTCGTTTAAACCGACTGCCTTGGCTAACACAGGTTCCCTGATGCGCGCCGGATCGCGAAAAAGTGCTCAACTTACTCGATCACCCGCACCGCCATCAGTGCGCGGAACTGATCAAGTGTGCAGAGACCATAAACACCGCGCGCATGGCAGCCGCGGATCGGCATGATGGTGCGGTAGGATGCCGCCGTCGACAGGGTCCGGATTTCGTCGAGCCGTTGGGCGCGGTAGACTGCGCGGACATAGTGGGATCCACGCGCATCGCGCAGTCGCTCGAGCAGGATCGCGCCGCCGGGAACGGGATCGTCGGCGGCGACGCCCGGCACCTGCCAGTGGAGGTCGAGGAGTCCGGCGAGACTGGCCACGTTGGTATCGTGCCCGGAGATCATCGTCACCCGCGCCGCGCCTGGGGCATCGTCCGTCAGCGCATTGACCATCCGCGGCGCGAGCAGGGAAAGATTGATCGACGCCAGATAGCGGGGCCGGGCGAGGATGCGGAATTCAAGCGCATGGAATGCCGATAGCGCGCCAACGTCCGCTGCGGTGGCGCGGCCCCAGCCTACCTCGGCCATCGGCTTGCCCTCGGCATATTCGAGCAGCAGAATCTGTGCGGCGGTCGAGGCGCGATCCAGTCCGCCGGAGAATTTGGGGCGCTTGTCCGGCTTGGCTGAAACGATCCCCGAGCGTTCGTTCGAAACGCCGCACGGCGCCGGTCGGGTACCGCACAGGATCGCGTCGAGCCGGCGCAGCAACGGACGCTGCGCCGTTTCGAGCCCGGCGATACCGTCCGGGCCGACCGCGGCGGCGACGTCCGCGGCGGCCTTTGCCGGATCGATCGAGACGCCGCTGTCCTCGGTCGGCGAGAAGATGGGATCGGCCACGTCCTGAGGTTGATGTTCGATGGTCACCGGGCAACCCGGAACGACCGCCGCGGCCCAGCGCTGGGCGGTCGCGATCGTCCGTTCGTCGCTGTCTGCAAGGATCGCGATCGTGCCCGGCGCGGGGCATCCGGCGCGGGGCAGCAGTCCGGCCGCCGCCCACGCGAGGCGATCCTGCACGCCGAGCACGGCTACCGCCCGCCCGCCGTGCGGGGTGAGCCAGCCTGGGTTCACTGGCCATTCTGGCCATTGCTCGGCCGTGACATCGGCGGGCATCGCTGGCGCCTTGGTCGGCGGACGGACGCCGTGGCGCATCAGCAGGACGACGCGATCGACGTTCAGGTCAGCGTCGAGAGCATCGACGGGAAGATCGGCGGATGCCGCGGGGTGCACCGTCGCCATCATTAGCGCCGCGCCGCAGGCCAGCTCGAACATCTGTGCAAATCGTGGTTTCATTCTTGCGTTCCCGCCTCGATGCCCGGTCTAAAAATGCAGCTGAACGCCGCCGCGTAACGAGAAATCATAGCGCTCCCGCTCGACCAGCTGGTCCTTGGTGCCGATGAAGCGGCGCCAGGGCGCGTCGGTGAGGTTGGTCGCGTCTCCGAAGACCGTGAGCTGCGGCGTGACCTGATAGCTGGCATGCACGTCCAACTGGCCGTTGCTGTCGGTATATTCGTCGGTAGCGGCGTCCGTCCCCAGCAGATCGAGATATTTCGAACGATAGCTGTACGCCACGCGCACCGTGGCGCCGAATTTCTCATAGAATAGCTGCGCGGTACCGATGTCGTGCGACTGGAAGCCAAGCGGGATTTCCCCGACGCGGATGCCCGAGGCGGTCGCATGACCGTCGACGTGCGTGTAGTTTGCCGAAATGCCGAAGCCGCTCAGGACGCCCGGCAGCCAGGTAAACCGAGTCTGCGCATTGAGCTCGACGCCGGTAATGTCTTCGCTGTCGGCGTTGATCGCCTGCGAGATGTCGGCGGTTGCATACGCCACGCCGCCATAGGTGCCGTCGGTGACTCGCGTGCTGCTGGTGTAGATTGGATTGTTGATATGCTTGTGGAACAGGCCGATCGAGAACACGCTTTCGGACGACGGGTAATATTCGAGTGAGGCGTCGAGGCTGACTGCCTTGTAGGGCTTCAGGCCGGGATTGCCGATCGAGATGTTCGGCACCGTGTCGTCCTCTACCACGACATAGGGCGCGAGGTCGGGATAGTTCGGGCGACCGATCGCGGTGGTGATCGCGCCGCGGATTAACAGGTTGCGATCGATATCGTATTTGGCGTTCAGGCCGGGAAAGAGATCGGTGTAGCTTGCCTTGCCGAAGCTGTTGTAGCCGTCGCCCAGCGCGGAAGCGGCATCGACCACCTTGGCCTTGGTCCTGTCTTCGGTATGCTCGATGCGGACGCCCGGGATCAACGTCAGCCCGCCAAACTTGAGCGTCGCCATCGCATACCCGGCGGTGATGCTTTCGCGGACGTCATAGTCCGAGGCGAGCGAATCCGAGATCGTGCTGGCGGTGTCGAGCTTCAGCGTCGAGGGATTGGCGTCGACATAGGCGCGCGCCGCGTCGTAATCGATACGCTGGCCGAACACATAGCTGCCGTCGTAGAAATCGCTGTCGCCGGAATAGCTGAGCCCGCTGAGCGATAGCGCGGTGCTCCCCACCTTGTAATCCTGCTTGTCCTGGTTGTTGCGCTTGCGCCGGTCGAGATATTTCGCGCCGACTTTGATGGTCGAACCGTCGCCGAGCGCGAGCGGAACCGTATAATCGATCCGCCCCTGCCACAGATCTTCCGACGCCTGTCGCGTCTCGAGATTATACTTGCTTAGCGTGAACTGGGACGGATCGGTGAAGCCGGCCGATTGCGCGGTGAAACTATACGGGTCGGTGCCCAGGTCGTAGTCGACCGTCAGCGCGTTCTTCGCGGTGGTAAAGGTGAATTCGCTGCGGACAGGATCGGTCTTCACCGCCCGTGTGTAGCCGCCCGAGGCCTCCAAAGTGCCGTTGCCAAGCGCGAATTCGCCGCCAAGCGTTGCCGACTTGGTGTTGTCGACTTCCTCGCGGCGGCGCACCAGGACGGTGCCGGTCGCGTTGAACAGGCCGGTGGTCGCATCGGTCGAGGTTATGCCGGTCTCGCCACTGATGCGGTTCTGGTCGCGCGTTTCGTTGTCGGTGAACTTGGAGTAACTCGACCGCACGTACAGTTTCACGTCGTCCGAGGGATGCCAGTCGAAATTGCCGACAATGCCGAGCCGGGTTCGCGTCAGGTTATAGTCGCGCAGGCCGTTCTGGTCGGGCAGACCAGTCGCGCTATAGGCCTCCGACCCCTGGAAATTTTCCGATTCGATCGGGCGTCGCGAATAATTGACCGAGACGACCGCGCCGAATTCCTGGTTTGCGCCGAAGCGGCCCCCGACCTGGCCGTCCGCCTCGTACGGTGTCTTGCCGTTGATCTTGCTCCAGCCGCCGTCGCCGCGCAGATCGACGAAGAACGGCTTGGCGCGATCGAACGCCGTCAGCGTGCGGATGGCGACCTCGCCGCCGATCGCGTTGGCATCCTGGCTGGGCAGCAACGACTTCGAGACGACCACCGAATTGATCAGTGCGGAGGGAAGGTCGTCGAGCTTGACTTGGCGGCCGTCGGGCTCGGGCGCCGGTAGGGTCTGGCCGTTTAGCGTGACGTTGACGAGGTTAGGATCGATTCCGCGGATGATGACGTAGCGTCCCTCGCCCTGATCGTTGGCGACCGAGATACCCGGCAGGCGTCGCACCGCCTCGGCGACGTTCTGATCGGGCAGTTTGCCTACGTCGTTCGCGTACAGTGCCTCGACAGTGTTGTCCGCGTTGCGCTTCTCGGCAACCGCCTTACGCTGCCCCGCGCGCGTCCCCGTCACGACGATGTCGCTGCCGTCGCTTTCGGCTACCGCACCGGCCGCAGGATTGCTTGCGGACGCCGCGGCCTGTGCAAGCGCGCTTTGGCTCGAGAGCGTGCTCATGGCGAGCGCGATGGCGGCGCAACTCGTGCGCAGCGTGAGGAGGTTCATTGCAGCGGGTCTCCGGTCGGCGGCGGGGTTTCTGCCGAAACCGGGCGGCTATCGGTCGGAGCTTTCAGTTCGGAGGCTATTTGGTGACGGTTCGATGACAGCGGCGACTGGTGGCTTTTCAATCACGGTTCATGTCAAACTGTGTCCAAGTGGAAAACTGTGCATCAAAGGCACGGTAACCCTCCAATGCCGAAGAAAACCGCATACACGGCGATATTCTTAGGGCGGCAGCGGCAAACCGGGGAAAGACGGTGCCACCTAGGACAAGCGAGAGTGGCGCATGGAGGCGCTTGCCACACGGGAGTGCAAGGGTGCCGACTAGGCCGTGGACTCATACGCGTGGAGCCACAGCCGTATCGAGGCGAGTTGGACCATTGC
>JAYVRZ010000408.1:0-14489 GCA_043775965.1 Sphingomonas sp. | reverse complement strand
CGCGAACGGTCCGCCGGCCTCGCTAACCCGGCCGCGCATCGTGCGGATATAGGTGACGCCGACTTTGGGCGTCAGCGCCCAGTCGCCGGTCACCGCTGCGGCATAGCCGATCGACAGGTCGCCCGCCCAACTGTGCAGGCCATACCGACCCGTCGCGGTCGTCGCATCCGGCAGCGTGCGGCTCGTCCGCGCATCGCCACCATCGTAGAGCACCGATGCGCCGAGCCGTACGGCCCCCGCGGTGTAGCGACCATGGATGCCTGCGACGATGCCGTCAGCGCTTGTCGCTGCTCCCAATGCAGTGATCCGCTGACGGCTGTCGAGATAGCCCGCGAACGCGCCGACAGACCAGTCGCGGTTGCCTATGCCGATCCCGCCCAGGAACCCGTATCCGCTGCTCCGAGCCTCGGCTGTGTCTTCCTTGCGGTCGGCACCGAGCGTGTGCCACTGTCCAACGTCCTGCGCGAAGGTGAAGAGGCCTACCTCGTCACGGTCGGTCGTCGCAAAGCCGTTCCCGCGTGCGACGTCGGTCAGGCTGAGTGCCTGGTCGACGCCCATCTGTGTCGCCGATGCATAGGGTTCGGGCGTCAATCGTGCGAACGCCAGTGGGTTGGACGCGCCGCTCGCGGTTAGCAGCGAGGGCAGGGCTGCAAACAGCGCGCTCGTCGCCGGCTGCACCTGGATCGCTGTATTTGCATAGGCGACGCTGCGCGTGATCTGCGGGCTGAACGCAGGATCGCCGAGGAACTGGCCAAGCAGCTGAATGCGATCCGCGCGCTGCACGATGAAGCCGAACAGCGACGCCGACTTGTCGATTGTCGTGTAACTGCCGGTGATCCCGCCGCTCGCGACGATCAGGTCATCCGAGGTGCCCGCCCGGACCGCACCTTGCGCAACGATGCGCAGCGTCGCGCCCGACGCGATCGAGAGCCCGCCATTGATCACCAGCTTGTCGGCAACCGTCGGCGTGATCTCGAACAGCGATACAGAGCCACTGGCGAGCGACACGTTGCCGGTCACCGTCATCGTGCCCGGCGACGCACCGGGGCTGAGCGTGCCGGCGACGGCGATATTGCCGATCACCGACCCTGCCGACCCGAAGGTCGCGCCCGAACGGACCGCGATCTGCGCCGCCCGGATCGTCGATCCTGCCAGCCCGACAAGTCGACCACCCGACATGTCGACACTGCCTAGAGCCGCGGTGCCGGCGATCGTCGCATAGCCCCCGGTCATGCCGAACGCTTCGATATTGGCGATGTCGGTGAACGCGACCGGCGTCGCGGCGCTGCCGCCCGACTCCAGGATCGTGTCTGTGCCGGCGCCACCATCGACCGAACCTGCAAAATTGCCAGCGACCATGAAGCGGTTGTCGCCTGCCGCGAACACGACGGGTGCACTGAGCGATGCACCCGACCCGACCGTCAGATTGGTGATAGCCGTCACGCGCTGATAGGCCTGTGTCCCGGTCAGCGTCAGTGTACCGGTACCTTCGCTCCCCAGGATCTCGAAGTCGCGCAGCATATCGGCGCCTAGCGTTCGATCCCCTGTCATCTCGAGCGTCACGGTATCGGTCCCGGCGCCGCCTGAAACAGTGCCGATAACGGTGCCGCCAGCCGCCAGCCGGAAGCCGTCATTGCCGGCGCCGAGATCGATCGTACCCGCCAGCGTGCCGCCCGCAGCGACGGTCACGCTCTGCGCGCCATCACCAAAGGTCAGCGGCGCAGCAGTACTGCCGAGCGTTCCGGTTACGGTCAGCACCCCGCCGGCCAGCGCCACGCTCTCGAAGCCCGTTGCGCTACCTGCGAGGGTGACCGGCGCGTTCGCGGTGAAGCGCAACAGGTCTGTCCCTGCTCCGCCCATATATACCCCGGCCGCGCGCGTCGTGCCGAGCGCCAGTTCGTCATTGCCAGCGCCCAGCGACACCATGCCGACATCGCCATCAACCGACAGTGCCTCGGCCGCGTCGGAGCCGGTTACCGAGCCGATCGTGAAACCGCGCAGTGCAAGATTGAGACCGGTGCCTGCCAGTGCGATCGACTGGAAGCTTTGGTCGAGCGTCAGCGCCAGCGTACCGCTGCCCTGGACCGCCAGCCGTTCGAAATTGGTCCGCTGACCGATGCCGCTGCGGTTGCCGGCCAGCAGGACGGCGTACAGGTCGTCGCCGGCCCCGCCGTCGACCCCGCCCGCCACGCTGCTGCCCATAGCTTCGACAAAGCGGTCGTTGCCGGCACCCAGCAACACCGCGCCCTGGATCGTGCCGGTGTTGACGACGCGGTCGTCGCCCGCGCCCAGATCGACGCTACCGGCGATCGTGCCGGCATTGGTGACCGTTTCTGCGCCCGCCCCGCCGGTGATCGTCACCGGACCGCTGCTGCTGAGCACCTGTCCTGCCGCGACCGTCACGTTGCCGCCCGACACACCGATCGTGTCGAAGCGGAACGTCCCCGAATAGGCGACGTTGCCGCTGCCGACCTGGGTAAAACGCTCGAAATTGACGAACTGATCGCCGTTGACCGCGCCGCCAACCGTCGCGTCGACGATCAGGCCGTCATTTCCCTCGCCTGCATCGACGGTACCGACCAGCACCGCGTCCGCGCGCTGGAGGAAGCTGTCGTCGCCCGCGCCGAGAAACACATTGCCCTCTATCTTGCCGCGGTTCTCGATTGTGTCATTGCCGCTACCAAGATCGATCGAGCCGATGATCGTGCCGGTGTTGACGATCCGATCGTCGGCGCTGCCGATCGTCTGGATCGCGCCGGCCAGCATCGTGCCGCCAATGTCGTTCGCGAGCAGGTCGTCGGTCACCAGCACCGTGCCCGTGCCACCCCGGATCGTGCCGCTATTGGTCAGGTCAAGCGCGGTGCCCGTCACCAGCAGCGCTACCGCAGCCGTGCCGGTTGCCTGGATCGTACCGCTATTGGTGATCGTCCCGGTCGCGGTGTTCCCGGCATTGACCAGAAGGCCGACCGAGGGATCGGTGTAGGTGAAGTCCGCACCGTACCAATATGGATAGGTCTGCACTACTCCGTCGCCGGTTGCGGTGATCGTTCCTGCATTGGTGATCGCATAAGTCGAGGTGGCAGCCGCGCCGGTTTCGTCCTGCATGTATAGGGCGACCGCGGTTCCCGCCGTGCCGCTGGCGGTAATATCCCCGCTGTTGGTCAGTGTGACGGCGGTTGCGCCGCCGGGAAGATAGTAAGGGTAATAAGAGCTGTTGTTGACGAACACGGACAAGGCCCCACCAGCGGTGGCGCTGATCGTGCCGGTGTTGGTGATCGCGACCTGGGCGGGAGCCGCCTGCTCGACGAAGGTCGCCGAGACGCCAAGTCCGCCGACGATCGTGCCGCTGTTCGTTGCAGTGAGGCCGACGAGGCTGGACCCGTACAAGCTCGCGGCCAAATAGCCGCCCGATGAGGTGATCGTACCGCTATTGTCGAACGACAGCGTGCCTGAAGAAACCTGCTGGTACACAGCTTCTGTCTGAAGCGTCGCGTCGCCGATCGTGCCGCTATTGGTGAAGGCGCCGACGGTTCCTCGTACCCCGCCAAGGATCGTTCCGAGGTTGACCAACGCAGCCAGGCTGCCGCTCTGGTTCAGGCCAGCGTTGTAGAAAGGAAGATAGGTGATCACGGCGCCATCGATCGCTGCCTCGTTGGCGATTGTACCATCGCCCTCAAGATAGAGATTGCCGGCGATGCGGTCGGTGCTCGTCAACGTCACGCGCGTGTCGGCACCAAGCGCTTCGACATAATTGGCTTCGAAATTGACGTCCGCCTGCTGGCCCAGCGCGATGCTGCCGCTGGCCTTGCGCGACCAGCCAAACAAGTCAAACCCGTCGCCGCCGTCGATCGTTCCGCTTACACCGGTCGTCGTGCCGGTCTGGAGGAAAAGATCGGAGCTCGACCCGAACGTCACGTCGCCGTCGACTGTGCCGCCGTCGGCGACATAGACCGCGCTGCCATAAGCATAGGGGAGTGCCGCCACGTTCCCAAGGATCTCGCCGCGGTTGATGATCGTGCCGCCACTCGACAGGTCGACCGCGGTCGTGCCCCGGATCGTGCCGGTCGCCTCGTTGGTCAGCATGGTGCCGTAGCCAAGCGTGACAGCGGTCGCCTTGCGGCTTTCGATCGTGCCGCTGTTGCTGATCTGGCCTGTGGTATAATAGCCCGCTGCCACGGCATTGCCGTCGACTTGGATCGTCCCGCTGTTGGCGAGCGTGGCAAATGATGTCACACCGACCGCGCTCGATGCCGTCGAGCCAGTGCTGTTCGCACTAGGAATATCGGTGATCGTGCCGGAATTGACGACGTCGCGCGCGCCGCTGATCGCAGTACCACCGCCGCTCAGGCTGATCGTGCCGCTGTTGGTGACCGTCGTACTACCAAAGATCGCGACGGCCGGATAATAGCGGCCGCTCGCATTCGTTACCGTGATCGTGCCCGTATTGGTGACATCAGCCGAGCCCGCATTGATCGCCGCCAATGTCGCGTACGCGTTGTTCTGTGTGGTCGTCGTCAACGCCAGGGTACCGGCGTTGATGATCGCCAGATCCTGCGCTGGCCCGGCCGTGCCCATGGTCAACTGGTCGACTGGCCGGATAGATGTATCGATCAGCGTCCGGTCCGTCGTCGAGACCGTGCCGTTCAGCGTCACCGATCCGTTGCCGGTCAGCCCGATCGTGGTCGTCAGCGGCGTGGCAGCGCTCAGCGTCAGTGCTGCATTGTTGGTCAGTTCATAGGCCAGGCCCTCGAACCCGCCGGTCAGTGCCAGCGTGGCATCTGCATCGGCATTCACCCGGTAGCGCAGCGTGTCGTAGCCGACGCCTGCATCCACTCCGCCAATCGCCCCCGCCAGCGGTCGCGACCCTGTGCCTGCCAGGTCGACGACCAGCAGATCGTCACCCTCACCGAACAGGATTGCGCCTGTCACCGTGCCGCCATTGTCGACGAAGATGTCGTTGGTGGAGCCGTAATTATACGGTGCTGTAAGTTCGACTGTTCCGGCGATACGGCCGGCGTTGGCAATCGTGACCGCTGTGCCGCCACTCGTGACCCCGACGGTGCCGCCCGTGATCGTGCCCGATGCCGTATTGACCAGCGTCGCATAGGTAAGCGCCGCGCCGGTCGTTGCGCCGGTGATGGTCCCCGTGTTGACCAGTCGTCCGCCTGCCACCGAGGCGCCGATGGTCGCGCCTGCGATCATGCCGTCGTTGGTCGAGGCCGTATAGGCATTCGAGCCGTTGATCGTTGCGCCGACCCCTGCGGTCGAGCGGATCGTTCCGCTATTGGTAAGCGTCCCGTAGACTTGTGCGCCGGTTCCCGACGCCGTGATCGTGCCGGAATTGGTCAGGGTGGCGTTGGCTTGGACGCCCGATCCACCATTGACGGTGATCGTGCCGCTGTTGTTGACCGTCTGCAGGGATGCAACCGCAAACGTCGAAGCGCTGTTCAGGGTCGCAGTGATCGATGCCTGATTGGTAAAGGCAAGGCCGTAGGACGAGAAGGCGGCGACGACGGCCTGCCCGTTGGTCACGAGGGCCGCCTGGTTGACGAGAGAGCCCGTTCCGCTGAGCGCGATGCCGGTACCAGACGTGAATCCCGGGGCCAGCGTCGCAACCGCATTGTTGCTCAGGTCGAAGCCCAGCAGTTCAAAATTGGTCGGCAGTACCGCACGGGTGAAGACGGCGTCGGCATCAACCCCGAACGCCAGCGTGTCAGTGCCCGCTCCGCCGTCTATCGTTCCGGTAATCGACGCAATACGTCCGGTCGCGACGTCATAGCGCGCGCGCACCGTGTCGTTGCCTGCGCCAAGCGTCAGATTGCCGTTGATGATGCCCAGGCGCGTGTCGATCGTCCTGCTTGTGTCCGATCCTGCGGTCGAGATGACCGATCCGTTGATCGTGCCGGCATTGGTCAGGGACAGCGCACCAGTAGTGTTGATCGCGGTTGCACTGCCTCCGATCACCGCGCCCGCTGCGTTGTTGACGGCGAGAAAGCCGATACCGCTTAGCGTCGCGGCTTGGCCGTTCGAGACGATCTGGCCAGTGTTGAGAACGTTCGTACCCTGCACGCTCGATGCGAGTGCGGCAATATTGCCCCCATCGATCGTCCCGGCGTTGGTGATGTACGAGACGGCGCCGCTGATCCCGCCGATCAGCCCGGTTACGCGGTTGGTAATCGAAATTGCACCGATTCCCCCCGTCTGGTCCACCAGTATGGCGGGGCCTGCCGTACCGGTAATCGTACCTGCATTGTCGACCGATGCTGAGGTATATCCGCTCGTATTGCTGGGATCGCGCCGGAGCAGGATCCCTTGAGCGCCAGTAATCGTGCCGCCTTCGGCGATCGAGATAGTGGCGTTGGACGACGGATAGGTCGTGTAGGTGGAACCAGGCGTGCAATAGTTGACCGAAGCGCCCGAATACGGGTCGATACAAACAGTCGTGAACGGTGCTGCAGTGGTAACGAACAACCCTGCTTTCCCGGCTCCGCCATCGATCAGCCCGTTGACTTGAAAGGACGCGCTGCTCGAGCTGCTCGTGATTGCGGCCGCCGCACTGCCCGGCCGTACGATCGCTTAGCGTGCAACAGTGACGCGTGTATTGAACGTCGTTACCGAAAGCCCATCCGCGTCGGTACCAGCGCAGGTCGTGGTGCTATTGGCTACGGTAGGATCGGGCGAACATTGTGCGAACGCTGGTCCCGCGACGAGAAACGTCAATGCCATCGCACTCGTCTGCAACGCACACGCGCGCACGCGCCGCTTGCGCGACATTATTTCCCCGACCTTCATGCATTCCCCCGTATATCTTTACGGAGTGCTACCGTCCCGTCCGGTATGTGTCTATCTCCATCGTCGGTCGACGGTCATATTCGATCGATCTGTGTGAAAAGGCGCCGAGGATTGCCTCACACCAGCGAGAGATCAGTAGGCATTCCGGTGAAGAAGTACCCGGAATGTCAGCACGATGATCTTCAGGTCACGCCAGATTGACCAGTTTTCCAGATATTCCAGGTCTGCTTGTAATCGGTTCTTCAAGTCTGCTTCGACCAGCGTCGCCCCGCGATACCCACGCACCTGGGCGAGACCGGTAAGCCCCGGCTTGGCGGCGTGGCGATGCCAATACCGTCCATCGACTTCCCAAAACAATTTATCGGCCGCCCGCGATCCTAGCGCATGCGGTCGGGGGCCGACGATGCTCATATCCCCCGTCAGGACGTTCAGAATCTGCGGAAGCTCGTCGATGCTGGTCCGGCGAATGAAGCGTCCAATCCTCGTGACGCGATTGTCGTCGCGTTCCGTCGAGCGATGCCCGGCGCCGTCGGAGCCATCGACCCGCATGCTGCGGAATTTCTTCATCCGGAACATCTGGTTGCTCCGGCCGATACGCGTTTGGGTGAACAGGATGGGACCTGGTGTGTCGCGCTTGATTAGAAGCGCAACAACCAAGAACAACGGCAGCAAAATTATCAGCGTCGCACTGGCTAACACAAGGTCGAAGGCGCGCTTGAGGCTGCGATCGACCAGTCCAAGCGGCCCGTTAGCGATGATCAGCGTTGGCGTGTCGCCGTATCTCGCGATGCCCAGCGGTGCGAGCGTGTCCAGATCGGGTACGAATATCTCGCCTTGAATGTTGGCGCCTTTCAACGCGTGAGCCCAGGCAATGCGGCGTTGCGGAGTGCAGGCGACAATCACCCGGTCAGCATGCGCGAGCGATGTGGCGAGCCGATCATACATGACCGGATCGTGGCTTTCCGGATCGAACGTCCCATCCGTTGCCATCACGATGGAAAAGGATCCCGACGGTACGGGCGCATCGCCATCGCGCAGCAGTACCACGCTGAACGGATTGCCTCCGATGATCTCGTCCAGATGCCGGGCGAAGAGGTAGCGACCGATGGAAAGTGTCGTGATCGTGAAAAGTGCCCCGATCGACACAACGAGTCTAGGGAACGTGTCCGTCGTCTTGAGCGCGAATGCGGCAATGATGGCAGCGCACAACGCCAGTAAAAAGGCTTGCACGCCTTTCCTGGCTGCCCGGAAGGGATCCTGAACGTTGACGGTGCCATACCCATGCGCATTGGCCGCAGCGACGACGTAGATCGGCACGATGACGCTCAGGAAGAAGGTCCAGTTCGACGCGCCCATGAAACTGTCACGCAGCAATGCCGCGAGCCCGAAGCTCCCCACGATGCACGCGATGTCGAGCGCCAGCAGCGCCAGCACCATGCGTAACCGCAGCGTGGTCGAGCGGGGCCGCCAGGATCTATGAACCGTTTGAACGCTTGCGATCTGTTCCTTCTGCGAGCGTAGAATACTCACCCATCCACCTTCAATTTGTCGCTATAACCGGTTACACCAGAGCGAGGTTGCCGATGCTCCGTTAGACCTGTTTGACGGCATGACAAACAGCATTGCATGTGACGGGCCACGTTACGCCCCCGTCCGGACCCTGGCTGAGCAGCATGACCTGCAAATTGCACGGCAGACCGTACCTTGATGATCGACAGCGGCCGAAAGACAGCGATTGGGCCCGGAGTAACCCGACCAGTTCTAAAAGTGGCGTCGCGCGGACGGCCTGAAGATGATCGCTGGGATACCAATTAGGATATCGAGTGACGCTGATGGCTCATGGGCCGGGTCGTCGCTTTGTGCACAGATGCCAGCGGGGGGATGCCGGGCGTAGGCTAATGTATCGTACCTGTCCGTTGGTAAAGCAAAGCTTGAATGCTCAGTATCTGCAACGGGCAGTGCCCGACCGCCCCGAATTTCGGTCAGCGCGATCGTTGACTTCGCGAAAATCCTTGCAGTTTGCACGCATTGGTACCCACAATGGGCAATGATAGAACCGCTCCCCGTCTATTACGACTCTCCGCGCTATAACGTCGAGTCTTTGCTACCTCACGCAGCAGAGCGAATACTCGAAATTGGCAGCGGGGGAGGGGCAACGTTGGGTTGGTTGAAAAAGAAGTGGCCAAACGCCGTTGCAATCGGCATCGATGGTTTCGAAGATGCCCGCGAATCTCTTGTAAAAAACTCCGACGAATCGTTGATTTATGACCTCAACAAGCCTTTGCCAGACCTCGGGACATTTGACCTGATCTTGGCTCTCGACGTGCTGGAGCATCTCATCGATCCAGGTACGGTATTAAATCATTTGATAAGCATCCTAAAGCCTGGCGGCACAATCATCGTCTCACTGCCGAATGTTAGTCGCATCTCTATCGCGCTACGTCTTCTCATGGGAAATTTCGACTATACCGATGCTGGCATTATGGACAGAACACATCTGCGATTCTTTACACCGAAATCTGCAGTCCGATTGTTAAATGACGCGGGCTTCTGTGTTACAAAGGCACTCGTAACAGGGGTTGATTCAGGCGTCTGGCGACTGATCGATCGCGTTTCGCTTGGGAGGATTCGCGATCGGCTTGCCTTTCAGCTTATGATGAAAGCTGTCGCAGGCCCCCAATCGGCTTCCGTTCGCTGGCTGCCCGCGCCTAATTAAGGCCATTGCATGGTGCATAGGCCCAGGCTTGGCAGGGCAGGATCATCCCTTCTGTGGCGCTAAGAGATCCTTCAACGCGCTGGGCAATCCGGAGGAAAAACGGTGATACCGTCCCTTGAAGACTTCCGCTAAAATGGCGAGAGGGCGCCCGGCTAATTTACGGTCAAGAGATACCCTGACATTGTTATGCGCGATTGCATCGGCCAGTATCTTCCGTGCGCTAGGCCGAATATTCGGGATCGAAAGCAACAAAGCACTAACCTCTATATAGAAATGTGCATAATCGCGTCGCAATGTCGGGTATTGTATACTTTTGGCAGACGGCTTCCCTTCTTTGGGAAGTCCTACCTGTTGCAAGGCATGCTGGCGATAGATAATAAGCGATCGGTTGATAACGGTAAGCTTCGACATCGATGCAATCGCCAGCGCCAACCAACCATCATGGATAAAATACCGCGAGTCTGGAAAGGGAATGACATTCTTGAGAAGCGCATTCCGGAAAGCGAAAGTGGCACCCGTTACTATCGGACGCGACAATAGAAATGCCAGCATCGCATCTTGATCGCCCGAGCCCAACTTTTTCTGGCTTTTTTTTGAAAGTAAGCGAGAAAAGACCGTCATACCCATCGGCGTCAGGTCATCGCCAGCAAGATCTGCATCAGAAAATACACCTCCGACCTCGGGATTTTGGAACTCGGCAAGAACCAATGCAGCTTTGTCGTTGATCCAAATATCGTCTTGGTCAGACAAAAATATAATCGGATGTCGACAAAGCGTTACAGCCTTTTCGAAATTTTTTACATAGCCAAGATTTTCAGAGTTGACATGCAGCTCTACTGACACCTCGCTATTAGCGGCGAATGCGCGAACTATGTCAGCTGTAGTGTCGCTTGAGCCATCGTCGCACACGACAATCTGTGATGGCTGAACGCTGCCCGAGACAATACTCTCAAGCTGTTCCTGAATGAAGGCAGCACCGTTGTAGCTGCAGAGCGCGACCGAAAACTTCACCTCGTTGAGCACCCTCAATTGGCAATGCATGTAAAAACTGAAATAGTAGCGTGGTAATCACGTGACGATGTCAAAAAGAACGAGTTTTGACATCGTCACCCGCAATTACATTTGGTGTCGACCTGAAAATTATCGGTTCGCGGTGATGGCCAAGCTAGACGAGTGCTTTCAAAATAGCCTTACCGTAATTCGTCTTCTTAAAGCGCTCCCCGGCAGTGCGCGCTTGGTCGGCGGTGATGAATCCTTGATGGTAGGCGATTTCTTCCAGACACGCGATCTGGATACCTTGACGGTGTTGAATGGTACGAACAAACTCGCCCGCTTCGAGCAGGCTGTCATGTGTGCCGGTATCGAGCCATGCAAAGCCACGGCCCATCGGTTCAACGAACAGATCCCCGGCGTCCATGTAGATGCGATTGAGGTCGGTAATCTCAAGCTCGCCGCGCGCCGACGGCTTCAGATTGCGGGCATAGTCAACGACCCGATTGTCGTAGAAATACAATCCGGTCACCGCATGATTTGACTTCGGGACGTCTGGCTTCTCTTCAAGCGACAAGGCCTTTCCGCCCTCGCCCAGTTCCACCACACCGTAACGTTCAGGATCGTCGACATGATAGCTAAAAACCGTCGCACCAGTCTTGCGCGCGACAGCACTCGCAAGAAGGTCGGTCAAGTGCGCACCAAAAAAGATGTTGTCGCCCAACACGAGTGCGACATGGTCATTGCCGATGAAATCAGCGCCGATCGTAAAAGCTTGTGCCAAGCCGTCGGGACTTGGCTGTTCGGCATAGGCCATGGTCAGCCCGAGCGCCAATCCGTCGCCGAACAGGCGACGATAATTATCGAGATACTCAGGCGAGGAGATGATCAAAATCTCGCGGATACCGGCCAGCATTAACACAGACATCGGATAGTAAATCATCGGCTTGTCGTATATCGGCAGCAGCTGTTTGTTCACTGCAAGCGTTGCCGGATGAAGCCGCGTGCCAGACCCGCCAGCTAAAATTATACCCTTCACTTAACTGCTCCGATCAATTCATCTAAAATATCACTGACTGCTGCCCGCCACGGACGCGGCGCAATGCCATAGGCAGCTCGGATGGCGTCATGACTGAGGAGCGAATTGGCCGGCCTTGCGGCAGGCGTCGGATAGTCGCTGCTTGGGATCGGTACGATCGTCGCAGATGGGCCGCCGCGCGCTGCCGATTGATGAAAAATCTCGGTCGCAAAATCAGCCCAGCTGATGTCGCCAGTATTCGAGAAATGGAATATGCCAGTTGGCGCCTTCGCGTCCTCGACGAGGCGAAGTGTAATCGTTGCCAATGCCTGGGCCAGATCGGCTGCACTGGTCGGGCTACCCCGCTGGTCATCGACAACGGAGAGGCTATCGCGCGTTTCGCCGATTCTCAGCATCGTCTTGATAAAGTTATTGCCGTGCGCAGAGACGACCCATGCGGTCCTAACGATCGCGTGGCGCACGCCTGACGTCTGTACCGCAAGTTCGCCGCCAAGCTTGGAAGCGCCGTAGACGCCGAGAGGGCCCACTGCATCGTCAATGTCCCATGCTCCTGCCTTGTCGCCGGCAAAAACATAGTCGGTCGAGACTTGGATTAGCGGGATACCCGCTTTCGCGCAGGCTTCGCCGAACGCGGCAGGCGCCATCGCGTTTACCGCCCAGGCGGTAACGATGTCTGTCTCGGCTTTATCGACTGCGGTATATGCCGCGCCATTGATAACGGCAGCAAACGGCTGACCGTTATATCCTTCTGCGACCTTGGCGAGGATCTCGGCGGGATCGGTGAGATCAAGTTCGGCAACGTCGATCGCGACGACCGTCCAATCCGCAGGCCAGGTGCACCGCTGCAACTCAGTGCCCAGCTGCCCGTTGGCACCCGTAATCAGGACCGTCTTCATGCGGCGACGCCACGGCGCTCTGTCGCCTTGTCAGCAACCAGCGGGCGCCACCACGCCGCGTTATCAAGATACCAGGCGATCGTCTTCTCTATCCCGGTGTCGAAGGTTTCTGCCGGGGTCCAACCTAGCTCATTCTTGATCCGGCTTGCGTCAATGGCATAGCGCTTGTCGTGACCGGGCCGGTCATCGACATAAGTGATCTGCTCGGCATACGACCTGCCGTCGCTGCGGGGGCGCAGGCGATACAAGATCGCACACAGCGTCTTGACGACCTCGAGATTCTGCTTCTCGTTATTGCCCCCAACATTATATGCTCGCCCAGGCTGGCCCTTTTCAAATACCTCGACCAGCGCGCGGACGTGGTCCTCGACGAACAGCCAGTCGCGCACCTGATCGCCCTTGCCGTAAACGGGCAGGGCGCCTCCCTCGAGCGCCTTGGTAATCATGAGCGGGATCAGCTTTTCGGGGAAGTGATACGGCCCGTAGTTGTTCGAGCAGTTGGTGATGAGAACCGGCAATCCAAACGTATGGCCCCAAGCCGAGACCAGATGGTCGGATCCAGCCTTGGACGCCGAGTAGGGCGAGCGGGGGTCATAAGGCGTCTCTTCGGTAAACAGCCCGGTATCACCAAGCGAGCCGTACACCTCATCGGTCGAGATATGATGGAAACGGAACGCACTCCTCGCATCGGTGCTCAGTTTCAACCAATATGCCCGAGCCTCGGAAAGCATCGTATACGTGCCGACCATGTTGGTCTGAATGAAATCGCCGGGGCCGTCGATCGAACGATCGACATGGCTTTCTGCGGCGAGGTGCGTGATAACATCGGGCTTGAACCCAGTGATCGCGGCCCCTACCGCATCGGCATCGCAGATATCACCCTTGATAAAGGAATAGCGGTCTGAGTCCGCGACCGTTTCTACCGTCGACAGCGTGCCAGCATAGGTCAGCTTGTCGAAGTTGAGAACTTCGTGCGTCGTATTCTCTATGAGGTGTCGCACGAGAGCTGAGCCGATGAAGCCGGCCCCGCCGGTAACAAAAATACGCATGGAATATGGGCCTTTCAGGCAAGGGGTTCGAGCGGATGCCCATCATAGGCAAACGGGCTGCGAAATTCGGCTAGAAGTGGCTGCACGCGATCCTTGTCGCTCAACTCAGGGCTAGAGTCGGCTGGGATCGGCCAGTCGATGCCGCCCGCCCCGATCGCCGGATCGTCCCAGCGGATCCCACCATCATTGGCAGGTGCGTAGGTGTCCGAACATTTATACGTGACTTCGCAATTGTCCTCGAGCGTGACAAAGCCGTGGGCAAAGCCAATCGGAATATACAGTTGGTGACCATTTTCGGCGGTGAGTTCGGCTCCCACCCACTGCCCCCAAGTAGGAGAGCCGTTGCGGACATCGACCGCCACATCGAAGATGCGGCCGCGAACGCAGCGAACCAGCTTGTCCTGGCCGCGCGCGGGCGTCTGAAAATGAAGCCCGCGTAATGTGTGGCGCGGGATGGACAGTGAATGATTGTCCTGAACGAAGCGGCACGTGATGCCGAGCTTGGCGAACGCGGGTTCGCTGTAAACCTCGGTGAACCAGCCACGGCTGTCGCCGAAACGCTTGGGGCGGATGAGTTGAACTGAAGACATTGCGGTGCTCCCTAGAGAAACCTTCTCTGCCGAACAATCCATTACGCCTGCATTAACCAGCTAACCGATGCGACTCCAGGGATTTACGGCATTCAGGTGGCAGCGCCCGTGGGACGCAGACACTGAGCGACCCGTTCACTTTCTTGCGCTGGAACGGTGATGCCGCGTACGACGACCTGGACCGGATACACGCTTTTGCTATCGTTTGGACCGGCATTGTAGCGCGTGCCAGCACGGCCCGTTAAGACATAGCCTGCACCCTCATTCTGGACGGTCCCGCCAATGACCTGGGCAATACAGGTCGCGACCTGAAGCGCCGGTGTGGTGGTGTACATCGAACTCAGCGCATCGTCAGGCACCGTACCGGGCAATGGCGAGCCTGTAGCGCAGCCAACCAGCGGGGCAAGGGCGATAACA
>JAYVRZ010000407.1:0-4900 GCA_043775965.1 Sphingomonas sp. | reverse complement strand
GGCACCGAAAGCCAGGTCAGCACGCCGGCAAGCATCAGCGCGCCCGCGCCAAGTTCGGCGAACGGGTAGACATAGGCATAGGGAACGTACCGCCGGGCGAGCAGGTCATAGCCGAGAAACATCGACGAGAAACGCGCGATATCCTGGAGTTTGAGCATCGCCAGCAGGCACATGGCGACCGCGATGAAGCGACCCGCACCGACGAAGCCAACGAGCGGCGCACCCGTCAGCCAGTCGATCGCGACCGCCAGCACGGCGGCGACTGCGAACACCGCGATCACCGGCGTGTACGATGTCGCCTTCGGATCGGGCACGCGCTGGCCGAAGTACCGGCGCAGATCGTCATACCCGCCGATCCGCGCGCCACCGATAAAGGTCTGCGGCGTCGTCGCGACTTCATGCTCCGCCTTGAACGCGTCCTGTTCCGCGCGCGTCGTCAGCCAGTGATCCTCGACCACATACCCGTTGTGCTTCAACAGGTATCGCGCCTTCAGCCCGAACGGGCACACATGCTCGGGCATCACCATCCGGTATAGGATGGCACGCTTGACGTTCGTGTCGCTGGCGCCGGTATCGGAGCGCTGGGTCATCGCTGCATTCCCTTGAGCAAGATAGGATATCGCCCATATAGGGTCCGTACCATGGTACGGAATCAAGAGGCGTTCATGACGACGATTGCAGGTCTCGCGCGGGCAGGAGAGGTTGGCGTAGAAACAGTGCGGTTCTACCAGCGGCGTGGCCTCCTCTCGACACCGGAGCGATCGGGCGCATCGGGTGGCTCCGGCGGCGTCCGGCGATACGGCCCGGACGACATAAGGCGCCTTCGGTTCATCCGATCGGCTCAGACGGCTGGGTTCACCCTGGACCAGATCGGCGAACTGCTATCGCTTGACGCGACCGCCGACCGCGACAGAGCGAGGACATTGGCAACCGAGCAGCTTTGCGTGCTCGATGCCAAGATCGCCGAGTTGCAGAAGGCCCGCGATGCGCTCCGCCGATTGTCCCGCGCCTGCTCGCAGCAAGACGACGGCCCGTGTCCGATTATCGAAGCGTTCGATCGGCATGGCGCGTAGGTAGGTTGTCGTCGCTCGCGCGTCGCAGACGCCATATGCAGCGGTCGCGCACTCGAACCCCGGCCGCACCGTCACTCTAAGGGCTGATCGGCAAGTCGTGGCCGCAAGCATACCAATGCCTCCCAAGCACAGCGTCCAGCTCGGGCGGATCGAACGGGTCGAGGCCTGAACCGGGATAGAAGGTCATTTCGCCGAAGCGGGGAACGGCGCCCACTTCGTAAAAATCCACGCGGACGAAATCGAATGCGCTTCCCAGTACCTCCGCGCCCTCGATCATCAGTGGCAAGCTGGACGGCGGCGGACTATCGAAGAGATCCGCATCGGTCGACAATCCCTGCCAGTCCCGATCGAAAAGCACCCAGCGGTGGCGCGTCTCCCGGTCGACATGGACCTGGATCGCTTCGACGCGACCGTGGAAAACGTAGAGCTTGTAGTCGATCGGCAGCGCCGGCCCGTCGCCGACGAACGGCTCGATCAGCAGGCCGCGGGGCACGTCGCGATAGCCCCACTCGTCGAGCCAGGCGCCGTAAGGACGGCGCATCCACATCGCCGCCGCGCGACGCACGGCATTCCAGTCCTGCGTCGCATCGCGGACGATGCGGAGTTGGTTGCAGCCGTGGCGCGACTTGACGACGAAGGGCACGGCGCAAGGCGGTAAGTCGGGCAGGATCTCGCCGGACCATGATGTCGGGGTCACCCACTGGGTTCCCAGGAGGTCGGTCACCACGCGCTTGACGGCCAGCTTGTCGATCAGTTGCGGCAGGCGGGGATCGCGGTCCAGGAGCTTGCGCCGCTGAATAAGCTCGGTGAACAAATGGGGCGGATCGATCGAGAGCCAGCGCCGATGTCGCCACCAATAGGTCAGGTGGACGCGGGCCAAACTGGCGATAGACGGGGTTGCGCGGCCTGCGATCTCCGGTTCTGCTCGGACGGAGGCTAACGGGCCGGAGCTCACCTTGTCGCGAATATCGCGGAAGCCCTTCGTTATGCTGCCACCGACGATCATGGTCGGGCGGAAGGATTGCGCGGGCCTCGTGCGGCGCTGGCGCAGCTCCCGCGAAACAGCCACCGATTAAGGCTCGGGAGGAGCAGCGTCGGCGGCGTCGAGGTAACGATCCCGAGGTTCACGCCCGTAGCCAGCGGCTGTTGCATCTCCCCCCCTGCACAATTTGCTATCTGGACGAAACCGATCGACGCAACAAGCGCGGTCGATAGCACGGAGCCAAGGCGATCGCGCGCGGCCTTTCGCACCGCATCGTCGATGGGGCGCGGATCACTCTCGTTGCGCGGCGCGCCGATAAGGTCGACCCGCATCAGACCATCGAGCATCGCGATGCCCGACAGCGCAATGGAGCCGATCGCGGCGGTGATCGAGAACGGCATCCCAAAATGCCGCGCGACCTGCCCGGCGCGTTCGGGGACGGTCTCGACGGAGGCTACATCGCGGATCAGACGCGGGGGGACGGCGGCGTGGTAAGCCGACGCCGTCCCAATATCGAGGACCGTGTCGGTGGCCGAGACCTGCGCCGCCGCGGTCATGAGCGTGACGATATGCGGCGCGGAGACGGTCTGGCCGCCCATCGCTAATCACTAACGCGATCCGTGCCTGAACGGTTACACTTTCCGACGACGAACCATGCCAATCGGCGCCGATATCTACGGTAGAATCCAGACGTCTTCGGCAAGGCTCGCAATCAGGCGAGAGAGTGCTCCGATCAGGGTCAGGGGGTGCTCAGGGCGCGGGCTATCGCGTCTTTCGTGTAGGGTTTCGTGACGACCAGCGCTTGACGATGCTCGACGGGAAAGTCGATGCCTTCGCCATATCCGGTCGCGAACGCATAGCGGACGCCAAGCTCGCGCAGGCGCGAGGCGACCGACCAGCTCATCTCGATACCCAGATTGATGTCGAGCAACGCGAAACTGGGCGTCGTCGTCGCCAAGAGGCGCAACGCTTCGGCAACGTCGTTCGCGACAAGGATCGTGGTCGCACCCAAAGACGTCAGTATGTCCTCTCCCTCGAGTGCGATGATTATATTGTCTTCCACCAGCAGAACGGTGCCGGATAGGCGTCCCGGTGGTGACGCCGCCTCGGCGAACGCCGGTGCAACCGGCGTGTCGCCGCCGCGGACGGCGTGGCGGGCGGGGATGACGAAACGGGCACGCAGTCCATCCGGGGCATAATCAAGCGACGCCTCGCCACCCAGTTCGTGCGGAATGGACCTGTGGATGATCGTGGAACCGAACCCACGGCGTGTCGGTACATCGACCTTCGGTCCGCCCGTCTCGCACCAGTCGAGGATCAGGTTTCCGTCATCGTCGAGATCCCATGTGACCGCGACCTGGCCGGCCCCTCCTGCCAACGCGCCGTGTTTCGCGGCGTTCGTCATCAACTCATGAATGACCAGCGCAATCGTGGAAAAGCCCTGCGGCTGGAGCAGCGTCGCAGGGCCGTGGAACGATACCCGTGCAGCGCCCTCGCCGAGGAAGGCAGCCGCCTCCGTCGCGAGCAGGACCGACAACAGGCCCGGACCCCAGTTCTTTGCCGTGATCTGGTCGTGTGCCCGTGCGAGGGCATGGACCCGGTCGCCGAGCACGGTCGCGAACGTGTCGACATCCTGCGCGCTCATCCTGCTTTGCGTCACCAGGCCCCTGATGAGGCCAAGGATGTTGCGCACCCGGTGGTTGAGTTCCGCGATCAGCAACTCCTGCTTCTGTGTCGCCGCGCGGTTCTCCGCCTCGGTCAATCCAGCGTGTTGCAGGACGATCTCGACCAGCGTGACGCGCATCATCTCGGCGGCCGCCAACTCTGCCGGAGACCAGGGCGCCGACTGCCCACGGACGATTTCGCGCCAGGCCGCGAAGCTTTTTCTCGGCGAAATCCGGGCACCGTCCGTGCCGACGACGACCGATTTGGCCGGCCGTCCCGCCCAGGTCACGGCATGGGCCATCTCATGCCGGAAGAACACCAGATAGTCGCGCCTGGACTTCGAGATCGGCAGCACGAGCATGCCGGCAGCCCGTTCGACGAATTCGCGTGCCGGGGCGAAAACCCGACCAAGTTCGGCCGTCGCATAGACCTGGCTGGGCACGAGTGAATCCAGGAAGTCGCGCAGCGCGTCGCACTCGCTCGATGTCGGCGTTTCGCCGCTCAACGTCACCGCGCCGTCGACATAGGCCGCCGTGCCGTCGCAAGGGACCAGGTCGGCAATGCGTTCCGCGAGCTGCGCGATCGTATTCGCGGTCGAACCGCGTTCGATCACGGCCGCGATCAGCTCCTGGCGAAGCCGCTGCGTGTGGGCCTCATACTCGACGAACTCGGCACGCTCGCGCTTCTCGATCAGCAATGACAGGACTTCGCCGAACAACTCGGCGGTCGTGCGCTGCTCGAAGCCGACATGGCGTGCAGACATGTGGTGGCACGAGATCAAGCCCCACAGAACGCCGTCGCGAACCAACGATACGGTCATCGTCGATGCCACGCCCATGTTCTGCAGATATTCGATGTGCATGACCGAGTGTGCGCGCAAGGTACTCATCGACAGATCGAGCGGCTCGTCGTCGTTTTCGGACGACGACACCAATGCGGTCTGGGTCGCTCCGACGTCGAACAATACCCGTACCGGGTTGCGCACCAGCAACGCGCGCGCCTGTCGCGGAATGTCCTCGGCAGGATAGCGCAGCCCGAGGAAGGGCTCGAGCCCGATCGAAAGGCAGATCGCGATGCCGGTGGCTCGCGTCGTGGCCTGGTGCGGCGCGCCCTCGAATACTTCGTCGAATCCGAGCGCGGCCGGAGCAGTGATGTCCTGCGTGCCCGCGTCGGATGACAC
>JAYVRZ010000406.1:0-4838 GCA_043775965.1 Sphingomonas sp. | reverse complement strand
CGCGGCTGGTCGACGCCGCAGGCGTCGCGCATCACTAAGCTGGAGCACGGGCGAAAGAATGCGGAAGCGAGACACCCCTTCTCCCTTCTGCTCCGCGTCTCCGCGTCTCCGCGTGAACCCATCTTCTACCGAGCGCATCATGCCGCCCATCCGTGTTTGTCCATCCAGGCGGCGCAGGCGCCCTTCGCGAGGTCTCGGACGCGGCCCATGTATGCCTGGCGTTCGGCTACCGAGATTACGCCTCGGGCTTGCAGGAGGTTGAAGATGTGGCTGGCCTTGATCGCCTGCTCGTAGGCGGGGATCGGGAGCTTGGCGGCTAGCGAGTTCTCGCATTCGGCGACGTGCTTGCGGAACTGGTCGAAGAGCGAGTCCGTGTCGGCGATCTCGAAGTTCCACTTCGACATCTCCTGCTCGTTCTCCAGGAACACCTCGCCGTAGGTCACGCCCGCGTCGTTGAACGCTAGGTCGTACACCGAGTCCTTGTCCTGGATATACATCGCCAGGCGCTCGAGCCCGTAGGTGAGTTCGCCGGCGACGGGCTTCATGTCGAAGCCGCCCATCTGCTGGAAATAGGTGAACTGGGTCACCTCCATGCCGTCGCACCAGACCTCCCAGCCGAGACCCCAGGCGCCGAGCGTGGGCGACTCCCAATCGTCCTCGACGAAGCGGATGTCGTGCTTGAGCATGTCGATGCCGATCGCCGCGAGCGAGCCCAGATAGAGTTCCTGGAGGTCGGCGGGGCTGGGCTTCAGGATGACCTGATACTGGTAGTAATGCTGGAGCCGGTTGGGGTTCTCGCCGTAGCGGCCGTCGGTGGGGCGGCGGCAGGGCTGGACGAACGCGGCGTTCCAGGGCTTGGGGCCCAGCGCGCGGAGCGTCGTGGCGGTGTGGAAGGTGCCGGCGCCCATTTCCATGTCGTAGGGCTGCAGGATCAGGCACCCGCGATCGCTCCAATAGTCGTGGAGCGTGAGGATCATGCGCTGGAAGCTGAGAGGCTTTGTCAAGGGCTGGGTCAGGGGCTGGGTCACGCGCGGGCTTTGGCGGATGGGGGTGCGGGAGGCAAGTGGTGCGTTTGCGCTGGCGGCCCTACATGGGACCAAACCAATGATGAGGATGCCCTACCCTTGAAGCTGTTTTCGAAGATCGTTTCGTTCCGGTCCGCGCTGTCTGCGCTGGCGATGGCGCTTGCGTTGCCCGCCTGTGCGCAGGTCGCGCCGAAGCCGGTGCAAGCCGCGAACGATGCCGATCCGGCCTTGTGGGTGGTGAGGGACAAGGACACGACGATCTACCTGTTCGGTACGATCCATGTGTTGAAGCCCGGCATGACGTGGTTCGACGAGGCGGTGAAGACCGCGTTCGATCGCTCGAACCAGGTGGTGCTGGAGTTGGTGATGCCCGATCCCGCGAAGATGCAGTCGCTGGTGATGGCGACCGGCGTGTCGAAGGACGGGCCGACGCTGACCGAGCAACTGCCTGCGGACAAGCGTGCGGCCTATGCCAAGGCGGTGACCGATCTGGGGCTGCCGGCGAATGCGTTCGATCGGTTCAAGCCTTGGCTGGCGGCGACCAACCTGTCGATCGCGCCACTGTCGAAGCTGGGGTATGATTCGGCGAACGGGCCGGAGCAGGTGATTACGGCGGCGGCCAAGGCGGCGGGGAAGCCGGTGATCGGGCTGGAGACGGCGGAGCAGCAGCTGGGGTATTTCGGGGGGCTGTCGCAGAAGGCGCAGATCCAGTTCCTGGGGAGCACGATCGACGAGCTGCCAAAGCTGGAGGAGACGATGGCGACGATGGTCGACGAGTGGGCGAAGGGGGATCCCGAGGCTTTGGCGCGCGAGATGAACGACGACCTGAAGGATTCGCCCGAGGTGGCGAAGGCGCTGCTGTACGATCGCAATGCGCGTTGGGCGGAGTGGGTCGCGAACCGGATGAAGACGCCGGGGACGGTGTTCATCGCGGTCGGTGCGGGGCATCTCGCGGGCAAGGACAGCGTCCAGGCGCAACTGGCGAAGCTTGGCGTGAAGGCCGAGCGGGTAAAGTATTGAGGTTCCGAGTCCCTCTCCCCTCGGGGAGAGGGAAGGAGGAGCACTTGCGACGGAAGGGTGAGGGGGAGTTGGGATAAATGTCCCGAGCCTCACGCCCCTCTCCCTCCCACACGCAAGCGCGTGCGGGCCCCTCCCTCTCCCCAATGGGGCGAGGGAAAGTTGATTATCGGCGCATCTTCCGCTATGCGTCCGCGCTTCCGGTCCATGGTCATCCCTGGAGGCGTGGGCGGGAAGGACAACAAACGAGTTTCGGAGAATACAGATGAGCGACCAGTTGACGCTCGCAGCCGAGACGCGTGACCGGGTTGGCAAGGGAGCCTCCCGGGCGCTGCGTCGTGATGGCCGCGTGCCTGCCGTGATCTACGGCCTGAATCAGGAACCAACCTCGGTTCACCTCGAGGAAAAGGCGCTGATGAAGGCGCTGATGACCGGCCACTTCATGAATTCCGTCGTGATGGTCAACGGTGTTCGCACGCTGCCGAAGGACGTCTCGTTCCACCCGGTTTCGGATCGCCCGATCCATGTCGACTTCCTGCGCATCGGCGAGCATTCGACCGTCACGGTCGCGGTGCCGATCGTGTTCGCGGACGAAGACGACGCGCCGGGCATCAAGAAGGGCAAGGGCGTCCTCAACATCACGCGCCACGAGATCGAGCTGGTCGTCGATGCTTCGGACATCCCGAGCGAGATCACGATTTCGCTCGCCGGCATGGAGATCGGTGATTCGATCCACATCAGCGACGTGAAGCTGCCCAAGGGCGCGACGCCCGCGATCGACGACCGCGACTTCGCGATCGCCACGATCGTGCCGCCGACCGTGCCGACCGTCGAGGACGAAGAGCTCGAGGCCGAAGTCGCCGAGGCGCAGGCTGCCGAAGCTGCTGCTGAGGAAGAGCCGGTCGTTGAGCCTAACGACGACGATAACGATGACGACAAGATCACGCCGCAGAAGAAGGACTAAGGGATTAGTCCCTTCGTCTTCGGATGATGATTTCGACGTAATCGGACGGGTGGGAAAGCTAGGGCTTTCCCACCCGTTTCGTTTTATGGGGCTGGCCCTGGCCAACTCTTTCATTCCCACACCCTCCCCGTCATCCCCGCGCAGGCGGGGATCCAGACCCCCGGACCTTTCCGACAAATCGAGAGGTTTGCCAGTATGGGTTCCCGCCTCCGCGGGAATGACGATAGGGGGCGCGGGCTGCGACCATTTCTTGGAGAATCACACGTGCAGATCTGGGCGGGACTCGGCAATCCGGGGGCGCAATATGCGATGCACCGGCACAATGTCGGGTTCATGGTCGCCGACGCGATCGCCGAGGTGCACGGCTTCGGCGCGATCAAGAAGCAGTTCCAGGGCTGGACGCAGGAGGGCCGGATCGGCTCGACCAAGATCCTGCTGCTCAAGCCTGCGACCTTCATGAACGAGAGCGGGCGCGCGATCGGCGAGGCGTTGCGCTTCTACAAGCTCGGCGTCGAGGCGCTGACGGTGTTCCACGACGAGCTCGACATCGCAGCCTTCCGCGTGAAGGTGAAGACCGGCGGCGGGACCGCGGGGCATAATGGGCTGCGCTCGACCGACCAGCATCTCGGACCCGACTTTCGCCGCGTGCGGCTGGGGATCGGGCATCCCGGGCACAAGGATCGCGTCACCGGCTATGTGCTCGGCAATTATGCGAAGGCCGAGATCGAGCCGCTCAGCGACATGCTCGGCGCGGTCGCGGCGGAGGCGAAATGGCTGGCGGAGGGCGACGACGTCCGCTTCATGAACGATGTCGCGTTGAGGATGCAGCCATGACCACCCGCTCTCTGTTCGCAACGCGGTTCTACGAGGCGGATCTCGGCGACGCCGATCTAGTCGAGGAACTGGAGGATGCCGCGCTCGAACTGGCTAAGGCCGATCGCGCCGGGGTCGTCTGGTCGAAGGCGCATGGCTATCGCGGGTACACCTCGTATGCGTCGCTGAACGACCTGCCGTTGCGTGATCCGCGGTTCGGGGATCTGGTGCGGTTGCTGAACAAGCACGTCGCGGCATTCGCGAAGGATTGCGCGTTCGATCTTGGCGGGCGGAAGCTGAAGCTCGACAGTCTTTGGGTGAACGTCCTGAAACCGGGTGGCGCGCATTCGGGGCATATCCATCCGCACAGCGTCGTGTCGGGGACGATGTACGTGGCGATTCCGGAAGGGGCTGGGGCGCTGAAGCTGGAGGATCCGCGGTTGCCGATGATGATGGCGGCGCCGACCCGGCTGGAGGATGCGCCGGAGGATCTGCGGACGTTCGTTTATGCTGAGCCGAAGCCTGGGAGTGTTTTTCTGTGGGAGAGCTGGTTGCGGCATGAGGTCGTGCCGAATGCTGCGAAAGGTGAGCGGATTAGTATTAGTTTCAATTATCGGTGGTGATGTTGGCTGCCCTAACCAATTCGGCATGAGGAAATACCACCCCGTCGAATGCCGGAGCCCAATTGGGAAATGTCGCTAACGAAGGACTATCCTTCATCAGATTGGCCTCACCAATTGGGCTCCGGCCTTCGCCGGGGTGGTGGTATGGGAGCGTTCGGCACCTTCTTGCCCCCTCCCCTTCAGGGGAGGGTTGGGGTGGGGCTTGGCCGCATAAGTCAGCCCTCGTGGCACTGCCCCACCCCGACCCTCCCCTGAAGGGGAGGGAGTTTGGGGCGGCCCTCCTTGAAGGGCAGGGAGTTTGGGGCGGCCCGCAACTCGCGTACCGGCCCCATCCCCGTCAGGCCGCGGGCATCGACGCCATGTCGATGACGAAGCGGTACTTCACGTCGCTCTTCA